>NZ_MAUD01000088.1 GCF_001700515.1 Streptomyces lushanensis | reverse complement strand
ACGCCCGGCACGGCACCTCGCCGCGTTGTCGGAGTCGCCCGAGTACGTCCAGTACGAGAACGATCCTCCGCCCTGCGATGCACCGCACCGGACGCCGCGGCCTGATCCACGAAGATCCGCCGTACAGGACCTAGCGGCGCCTGAGGGCGCCTGAGGCTAACGGCGCCTGGGCTGCACCGCGAGCAGCGGCGCCTGGGGGTGCCTGGTCTGCGCCTCTGCCTCTACTACTCGTTCGTGTACTCCTCCACCACCGTCGCGCCCAGCTCGCGCACGATCAGGTCATGGCCGGAGAGCGCGGAATCGACGAGATCCGGATCGTCCTCCTCCGGAGTGTCGTCCTCCGGGGCCACCGGAGGCGGTGGCGGAGGCGAGGCGGGCCGGTTGTCGGAGCGCGGCGGCCCCGGGTTCCCGGCCGGCCCGGAACCCGGGGACTGCGCCGTGGACGCATGGGGTGCGGGTGCGGATGGCGAGGGGGAAGCGGCGGACGGGACGGGCCGCTGCGCCGAGGGAGCGGCCGGGGCGGGGCCCGATGCCGGGGGACGGCCTCCGTAACCACCGCCGCTCCCGGGACCTCCGGCGTTGCCGGGACCGCCGCCGGTCCCGTTCCCGGCGGGACCGCTGCCGGAGGCGCCGCCTCCGTAACCACCGCTGTTGCCGGCG
The DNA here is from genome assembly GCF_001700515.1 of Streptomyces lushanensis. Lineage (GTDB taxonomy): Bacteria > Actinomycetota > Actinomycetes > Streptomycetales > Streptomycetaceae > Streptomyces > Streptomyces lushanensis. The sequence continues at coordinate 41,222 of NZ_MAUD01000088.1, read as the reverse complement.
CCTCCACCTGGACCGCCGCCGAAACCGGCTCCGGCCCCGGCGCCACCGCCGTAACCGCCTCCCCCGCCCACGCCGCCGCCGGACGGTGGCTGGGTGCCGCCCGAGGGATCGATGATCGCCTCGATCTTCCACTGCACATTGAAGTGCTCGGCGAGCGCCTGCCTGAGCACGTCCTCGCTGCCGCTGCTGGTGAAGTTGTCGCGCGCGCCCGCGTTGATGAAACCGAGCTGGAGCGTCGTACCGTCGAACCCGGCCACCTGCGCGTTCTGACTGAGCAGGATCCAGGTGAAGCGCCGCCGGTTCTTGACGGCCTCCAGGATGTCCGGCCACATGTTCCGCACCTGGCCCGCGCCCTGCGCCATACCGGGGCCTGGGCCCGGTCCCGGACCCGGCATCCCACCGGTGGCGGCAGCGGCGGGCTGCGGCGGGGCGGCGGGCGCGGGTGCCTGCCGACCGGGCGCGGCGCCCTGTCCCGGTGTCGAGGCGGTGGGCCAGCCACCGGGACGGCGGCCGGTCTCGGGAGCGGTGGCGCCGGGCCAGGCTCCGGGACGCTGCGGCTCCGCCGCACTTTCCGGTACGGGCGCTACTGGTGGTGCGGAGGGCGATACGGGTGGCGGCGCGGGGGCAGCCGCAGGCCCGGGCCCGGCCGGCATCGGAGGCGCTACGGGTGCGTGCGCCTCGGGTCCGGGAACGTAACCGGCCGCCGCCCCGAGCCCCGGGCCGGAGAAAGCGGCCGCCTGAACCGTGGCGGCGGCTGCCGCTCCGCGCTCAAGACGGTCGAGCCGCGCCTGCACCGAGCGCTCGTCGTCAAAGGCGGCGGGCAGCAGCACGCGGGCGCAGATCAGCTCCAACTGGAGACGCGGCGAGGTCGCTCCGCGCATCTCCGTCAGCCCGGTGTTGACCAGATCGGCCGCCCGGCTCAGCTCGGACGCGCCGAAGACCGACGCCTGGGCCGTCATCCGCTCCACGACATCGGCGGGCGCGTCGATCAGGCCCTTCTCTCCGGCGTCCGGCACGGCGGCGAGAATCAGCAGGTCACGCAGCCGCTCCAGCAGATCGGCGACAAACCGCCGCGGGTCGTTGCCACCCTCGATGACCTGATCGACGATCTCGAACGCCACGGCTCCGTCACCCGCCGCGAACGCGTCCACCACCGCGTCGAGCAGGGACCCGTCCGTATAACCGAGCAGTGCCGTCGCCATGGCGTACGTCACACCGTCCTCGGCCGCGCCCGCGAGCAGCTGGTCCATGACGGACATCGAGTCACGCACGGATCCGCCACCGGCCCGTACGACCAGCGGCAGCACTCCGTCCGCGACGGGAATGCCCTCCTTGCCGCACACCTCGCCGAGGTACTCACGCAGCGTCCCCGGCGGTACCAGCCGGAACGGATAGTGGTGCGTACGTGACCGGATCGTCCCGATGACCTTCTCGGGCTCGGTGGTCGCGAAGATGAACTTGAGATGCTCCGGCGGCTCCTCGACCACCTTCAGCAGGGCGTTGAAGCCCGCCGAGGTGACCATGTGCGCCTCGTCGATGATATAGATCTTGTAACGACTGCTCGCAGGACCGAAGAACGCTTTCTCGCGAAGATCACGGGCGTCGTCCACACCACCGTGCGACGCGGCGTCGATCTCGATGACATCGATGGACCCGGGCCCGTTCCTGGCGAGGTCCTGGCAGGACTGGCACTCACCGCACGGCGTCGGCGTGGGCCCCTGCTCACAGTTCAGACAGCGCGCGAGGATGCGCGCGCTGGTCGTCTTCCCGCAGCCACGAGGCCCGCTGAACAGGTACGCATGGTTGACCCGGTTGTTCCGCAGCGCCTGCTGCAACGGGTCGGTGACATGCTCCTGCCCGATGACCTCGGCGAAGGACTCGGGACGATAGCGGCGGTACAGCGCAAGGGACGACACACCTACGACGATATCGGCCCCCTCCGACATCGCGCCCGTACCACCATCCAACACAAGCGCCCCCCACGCACCCGCCAGAGCCGACCTACCCTTGCTGCCTTCCGGCCCTGGGGGAGTTCAGTCAGATAGCGCCACGTGAGGGGCTGCGCCCACAGTACCCGATCCCCACCCCCCACAACGAGTTCGCGAGCACGGCCCAGCGTCTTGTATTGTTTGCCCCGGAGGATTCGCCTAGTGGCCTAGGGCGCACGCTTGGAAAGCGTGTTGGGGGCAACCCCTCACGAGTTCGAATCTCGTATCCTCCGCCATTGCTCTCACCGGGCAATACGTCGTAGGGCCCCACCGCACGCGGTGGGGCCCTACGACGTTCGTAGTTGCAGTTTTAGTTGCAGTTGCCGAGATCAGTCGGCGGGCGGCTGCTGGTCCGCCCTGGTCCAGAGCAGTCCGCCGACCTTGTCGGCTGTGTCCTTGAGGACGCGGTCGGTCAGGTGCTGGTACCGGCGGCGCATCCGGGCCGACTGGCCGGGCTCCCAGCCCATGATCGCGTCTGTGACGGTATCCGGAACCCCGAGGATCAGAGGATGGTGCCGGCGGTGTGGCGGGCGTCGTGCAGGCGGCCGTCCCGCAGACCGGCGGCCCCCAGGAGTTCTTTCCACTTGTGGTGGTCCGTGTTCGGGTTGAGCGGTTCACCGGTCGGCGAGGTGAAGACGTATCCCTTCTCCACCCACAGGTCACGGGCGAGGCGACGTTCCCGCTCCTGTTCGTCCCGGTGCTGCGTTAGGAGCTTCATCAGCTCGCCGGGGACGCCGATGGGCCGCCGCCCCGCGCGGGACTTGGTGTCCTTGGTCTCGCGACGGATGTTGACCTTCTGCGGGCAGTACCCGGGCTTGCGCCCGCACCGGTCCCCGCAGCCGTGCTGGTACCGGGGTCGCAACCGCCCCCGGTGGACAACCAGGACCCCGAGGTCGAAGTCGACATCCGTCCACTTGAGCCCGAGCACCTCACCCTGACGCAGCCCGAGGGCCAGGGCGATGACCCAGCGTGCTGAGTTCGGTTGCCGGTTGGCCACTTCGAGGAGGATCTGAACCTCCTCGACCGTGTACGGCACGACCTCTCCCTCCTCCAGGCGAGGGGCTTTGGCGATCGTGGCCGGGTTGTCGGTGAGGTGACGGCGGCGCTTGGCTTCGTTGAGGGCGGCGCGAACGGTGCGGTGGACCTGGTGCGCGGTGCCGGCCGAACTGCCGTTGTCCTGCATCTTCTTGTAGAAGCGCTCCAGGTGCTCGGGCTCCAGCTTCGCCAGGCGGTGCGCACCGATGCCGGGTATGAGGTGGTGGTAGACGGCGACGCGGTAGCCGTCGATGGTGTTCTCGGAGACGTGCAGCGCGGCGATGTTCTCGACCCAGTGGGTCAGCCAGGACTCGACTGTCCAGGTCCGGCCTGCCTTCGGCACGCTGCCGGAGTCACGCTTCCGCTCCAGCTCGCGGACAGCCTTGGTGGCGTCGGCACGGGTCTTGCGCATGACGTGCCGCCGGTCGGGCGGGACAGCCCTCAGCCGTTCGCAGCGAGGCGGTCGAGCCATTCGCCGAGTAGGTATTGCTCCGCGCTGCTGAGCGCTGTCTGTTCGGGCAGGAGGGCGCGCAAGGTTCGGGCGGCGCCGGCGGGGCCTGCGTCTTGCACGACGGGTTTCTCGTGTGTGACGGCGGTAACCATGGATTCGCGCATGGCGGTGAGCAGGGCCATGTCGCGCTGATCCTCGGGCAGCGACAGCCAGGTGAGCACGGCGCCGCGCGCAGTCGCGTGAATGAGAGCGGCCGCGAGCTTCTCGTCGACGCGGAGCCAGCCGCCGGCGGCGAGGCGCCGGATGCGTCCCAGCAGTATCCGCATGCCCGCCTGGAAGGCGGCCGACGTCGTGCCGCGTTTGGGCTCGCCGTACATCAGCGCGTACAGCTCAGGATTGGCGAGCCCGAACTCGACGGCGAGGTCCCAGCCCGCACGCAGGTCCTCCACCGGGTCCTGAGGATGGGTGTCCACGCGCTTGGCCGCGAGGAACGTGGCGTACCCGTGCTCGGCCACCGCTTCAAGGAGCCCGTCCTTGTCGCCGAACAAACGGTAGATCGCCGGAGGCTGAGCCCCAGCGGCCGCCGCGACCGCGCGGGTGGTCACCGCGTCGCGCCCCTCGCGTGCGAGCAGGTCCGCCGCAGCCTCAAGAACCCGCTGCCGGGTGACCTCACGGGCGTCGGCTGCGACCTCCGACTCCAGGACGGGTATGGCGTCGACCTTCGAACCATCAGGCATGAATCAACGATACCACCAACATGGTTCCGTCGATGCTATCACTGTTATCATCGAATGCATATCATGGGAAACGCCACATCAAGAGGAGTGCACCATGCCCGAGAAGCTGCACATCGTAGGCATCGAGGAACACGTGGTCCTGCCAGTCCTGCTCGATGCGTGGACAAGGGCGGGGGTGCCGCGGATACCGCAGCTCGGCTACGGCGACGAGCCGTTCGCGCGGCGATTGCGAGACGTCGGCGATCGGCGCCTGGCCGACATGGACGATCAGGGAGTGGACGTCGCGGTGCTGTCCCTGGCCACACCAGGGGTGCAGAACCTCACGGCGGCGGACGCCGTGAGCGTCGCGCGTGAGGCGAACGACGCGCTCGCCGGGGTCGTCCGCGCCCACCCGCAGCGATTCCAAGCGTTCGCGGCCATCCCCACGCCGTCCCCCGAAGCCGCCGCGGCGGAACTGGATCGCGCGGTCACGCAGCTCGGCTTCCGCGGCGCGATGCTGTACGGGCGCACCGGCGACAGGCCGGCTGACGCGCCCGAGTTCGACGACCTTTACGCCGCCGCCGAGCGACTCCGGATTCCACTGCACTTCCACCCGCAGACCCCGGTGCAGGCGGTCCAGGACGCCTACTACGCGGGGCTGCCGAACGGAGTGGGCCGTGCGCTCGCGACCGCCGGGCTGGGCTGGTACTACGACCTGGGCGTGCAGTACCTGCGGATGATCTTCTCCGGCGTGTTCGACCGCCACCCCGACCTCCAGGTGATCGCGGGACACTGGGGCGAAGTCGTCCTGTTCTACCTGGACCACATCGGGATCCTGCGGGACATGGCAAAGCTGGAGCGCCCCCTGGCCGACTACTTCCGCCAGAACTTCTGGGTGTCGGGAAGCGGCACGGTCAGCGAGCGCTACCTGCGGTGGACGGCGGAGGTCGTCGGCACCGACCGCATGCTGTACTCGACCGACTACCCGTACACGTTCGGAACGCGGCCCGGCGGCTTCCCCTTCCTGGACACCAGTGCAGGGGTCGCCCGGTCGTTCCTCGAACAGGCGCCGTTCACCCAAGAGGAGAAAGCCGCTATCGGGTCCGGCAACTGGGAGCGGCTGACCGGTCATGTCGCAGCCACCGCGGACGTCAACAGCCGAACCGCAGATGACCAGACAGACAGAAGCTAACCGGCCGACGTGACGGCCCGCCGGAATCGTTGGCGGCGAGCGCCGTCCCCGCGTCGCCGAGGCGCGCGGCGGCGCGGGCGGCTTCTCCTACACCTACGACGCCGCCGGCCAGATGCTCACCCGCAAGTACTCCGACGGCAACACCCTGACCTACACCTACGACAACGACGGCCGCACCTCGACGATGGCGGCCGACAGCAAGACCACCACGTACACCTGGGACGCGGTCGGCAACCTCACCAAGTCGGCCCTGCCCAACACCGAGACCGAGGACCGCACCTACGACAGGGCGGGCCGCCTCACAGCAGTCACCTCCACCAAAGCGGGCGCGACGGTCACCAAGACCGCTCTCGCCCTCTCCGCCGCAGGCCTGCCCACCCGCGTCGACGTCACCCGGGCCGGCGTCGGTACCGGTGGCTACGACCAGACCTACGACACGGCCGGCCGCCTCACCTCCGGCTGCTACCCACAACCCTGGGTCACCGGCTGCGCGGCGAGCCGTACCACCTCCTACACGTACGACAAGGTCGGCAACCGCCTGACCTCCACCCTGGGCACCACCTCGACCAGCTGCGCCTACGACGCAGCCGACCAGCTCACGTCCACCACATCCGGCTCGACCATCACCACCTACGGCTACGACGCCGAGGGCAACCAGACCAAAGCGGGAGCCGACACCAACACCTACGACCTGGCCGGACAGATCTCCGCCGCCACCGTCGCGGGCACCGCCTCCACCTACGACCACGACGCCGGCGGCAACCAGGTCACCACGGCCCAGGCCGGCACGGTCACCAGCCGCACCCAGTGGGACCCCAACGCACCCCAGCCGATCCTGGCGGCGGTCAGCAGCCTTTACGGGGGCAGGCCGTTCCTGAGCACGACCCTGAGTGGCATCGTGCGTGACATCAAAGCCGGTGGAGACGGTGCTCGCGGTATCGTGTGGGGGTACGGGCCCGCCCAGGAGAATCGCACGTCTTCAACGTGGTGAACGTGAAGGGTGACGTGATATTCCTCGACGGACAGACCGGGCATGCCAACCCTCGTCCCTACCGGAACTACGGTTTGCTCAGGACCGACCAGTGATCAGCCTCGAACGAGCAACCGAACTGGCCCAGAAATACGTGGACGAGGATCCACTCAACGCCCAAGTCGAGTTGGTCCCGGTCGATGACGCCGTGGCCGTGGTCGGCGAGGCCGCCTACTTCGGCTATCAGGACCGCCGCTACCTCGAGACCGGCGACCCGTCGCTGATGGTGATCGGAATCGGTCCTGTCCGCGTCGACCTGCTAACGGGCGATTGCAGAATGCTCGGCGCCGTCGAGGCCATGGAGCTGAAACTGTTCGAGACCGACGAGTTCGCCCTGCCCGGTCCGGGCGGCTGGCGGCTCGTCCCACCCGAGCTGATGGATGCCTGGCGGGCAGCCTTCGACTCGGAACCGTCCGCCGCCGACCTCTCGCCGCCCTGCCCGCAGTGCGGTGTGGCAGATCTCCACCGCTGGTACCGGGTGGACGGTCCGTTGGACGAGACGATCGATGGGGTGCACGCTGTCGCCCACGGCTGGCGGACCGAATGGTGCTCCTCGTGCCACCTCTGCCACGAGGACGGTGACAGCTTCGTACCGGACTACTGGCGGTCTCCCTACGATGTGCCCGATGCACACGAGATGAAGTTCGCGCCCCGCTACATCGAGGCCGCTCGCCAGGCAAAGCTGGCAGCCGACGAGGAGCGCCCAGCTCAGGACCACTGAAACAGCTGATGGTGGTGCCGTGCTTCTCCCTGCGCGATCAGTGGGAAGCACGGACCATCGCATAAAACGGGCATGCCTTCATCTTCACGACAAGAACAGAGCGAATCGCCGCCAAAGAGCCGACGCTATGGGCCTTTCGTCTCGTAAGAGACCGCCCCACGTTGGGCCTCTCCGGGCGCCGTGTGCCACTACGTGCCATTCAGAGGGGTAAACAGCGGTCACTCCGGGCCTCATCCGGCCGCCGACCAGGAGCACGTCCTCGCTGTGTTTCCGCTGATCAGCGTCGCGCGTGGCCATCACGCGCCGGGTGATTCCCAAGCTGAGAGTCTTCGGGCCGTCGTAACGGACCAGCCGTTGGGGCTCGCGCTGGCAGACGTACACCGGGACAACGCGGCAGAGGCTGGCGGGGGTGCAGCGAGGCACACGCGCGCCTGATCGGTCGAGGTACCCGACGCGGTGGCTGGCTGTCGCCGGCTGAAGTTCAGGCACCGACGATTCCCGGGCTCGGTTCAATGGGAAGAGGTGAAACTAGCGGACTGGTCGAGGTGGAACGCAGAGCCCGAAGTTGTCGAACGAGTTGTACTGCGCGAGTACATAACATGCCTGGTCAGAGCGTTGATGCGATCTGTTCGTCGTGAGCTGACGGCTCGGGACTCAGCGTGTCGGTCCGAGTGATAGGCATGGGCCTATGGCGACGTTCATGGTGCTTGTCGACGGTGGAGCGGGTGGCTGGGGCGTCGACCGCGAGGCTCTGACGGCTGCGATTCGGGACGGATAGGCCGGGATCGAGACGGATTCGACGCCTCGCAGCGAGGCACGGAGCTTCTGGTGGCCCTTCGAGTCGGAGGACGGTCCGGGTGAGGCGTATCTGCATGAGGACGGCACCTGCCTGTATCTCGACTCGTCGGAGTCTGACGCGGTGCGCTTGGCGGTTGTGTTCCGCAGGCTCACTCCGGCGGAGCTTGGCCTGGTGTTCTGCGACGAGGGATACAACTTCGACATCCGGCTCCGGTCGGACGCTACGGACGCGGAGCTGATCAAGCTGATCAAGCTGATGACCGCGGACTGATCTCGACGGGGCCCGATAGTCAGGGTGTGCGGTGGGCCGTCGCCGCTGCGGCCTGCGAGATCTCTGCTTCGGACGCGCCCTTCGCACATCCGGTACGGATCGCCTTACAGATGGCCCGGCAACGTCCGGCGGGCCCACGGAGGCCGGCCAGGGCTGCCGGGATCTCGGCGGCGGGCCAGCCACTCGGCTCGGTTCTCTGCCGGACGCCCAGTCACTGGTGCGTCCGGTTGCCGACATGAGTGGTCACCGCAGGCGCAGCAGATGGTCGGGCTGTCGCCGGCCCATCCCAGGCGCTGGGTTACGCCGTGCGCAAGTTGGTAGCCGTCATACCCGTGGCCGGGCACAGGTCACGCACCGCACGGCAGAGGCTCTGGTAGTTGCGTTCGCCCGCGTTCGGCGGGGTCCGAGGGCGCGGCAGAGAACCTCCTCCGCGCAGGTCAGAACGCTGACGGACCCCGCCGGACAGCCACACGAACAGTTGGAAAGCGTGTTGGGGGCAACCCCTCACGAGTTCGAATCTCGTATCCTCCGCCATTGCTCTCACCGGGCAATACGTCGATGGGCCCCCCAGCGTGCTGCGGGGCCCATCGACGTTCGCGGTGCAGCTCCCGGGATCAGGCGGCGGGAGGCCACTGGTCCGGGCAGGGCCAGAGGAGACGCGGTCGGTCAGCGGTGCTGGTACCGGCGGCGCGTGCGAGCGGACTGACCCGGCTCCCAGCCCATGATCGCGTCCACGACGGTGTCGGGAGCCCCGAGGATCAGCAGGATGGTGCCGGCGGTGTGGCGGCCGTCCCGCAGGCCGGCAGCCCCAGGAGTTCCTTCCACTTGTTCACCGGTCGGCGAAGTGAGGACATAGCCCTTCTCCACCCTCAGGTCGCGAGCGAGGCAGCGTTCACGGTCCTCTTCCTCCCGGTGCTTCGAGAGAAGCTTCATCAACCAGCGGCCCGGTGCTGCGCGATCGGCTAGTGCTGCGGCGAGCACCTCTCCCACGCACCCTGCAGTACATCCCCACGCCGTCCGCCGCGTCCAAGTCGGACAGATACACGGCCGCCTCGAACCCTCATCGCCAAAGGTGCCTGGCAATTCCTGGCCGCCGCCAGCGGTCACCGGCTGAGCGCGCTGTTCGAACTCGCTCTGCGCACCGGGCTCCGCAAGGGCGAACTACTCGGCCTGCGCCGGCAAGACCTCAACCTGGCCGACCGAACTGCCGACATCCGACGCATCCCTCCAACGCCCCAACTCCGGCGGCCTGAACGCTCTGCCGATCGAGACGCAAGGCGCGGAGCGGCGCATCGCCCTGCCGCCGTGCCTGCGCTCCCTCGAACAGCACCGAGCCCGGCAGCGTCAGGAACACGCCGCGGCGGGGACAGGCTGGAAGGCGAGCGGGTACGTCTTCACCCGGCATGACGGTTCGCCAATCGAGGGAGCCACCCTCACCGGGCACTTCAACACCCCGCTCCTGGAACAGGGCGTCGAACTCGTCGTGATCAAGGAACTCCTCGGCCACGCCCACATCGGCGTCACCGCCACCGTCTACGCCCAGTCCGACTCCGCCTCCAGCGAGACGCCATCGACCTCCTCGGCAACGCCCTTGACGGCCCCGCCAACGACGGGTCAACCCACGACGATGGCGATGGCCCACCGCCGTGCACAGCCACCGTCCACTGACATTGCCGTCAACTACTGCCGTCACCCACCGCAGAAACCCCGCCAGGACGCGCCTGACGCGGTTTCAACTTTGTTAGTGCTATCCAGTGCGAGAGTTGCAGGGTCGGGGCGTGAGGCTACACCTCACCCGCCAGTCAACATTCGAATGGTGCGATCTCTGAAAGTTCGAATTTGATCACCTTCAACCCTCAGGAAAATTTCGACAGCATCGTAACTCCATTAGCTACGTTGCGCTGCCGCCTTCCGGCCAGTCGGCGTGACTCGGCGGCCTGACTAGAGAGCCAATCACAGAATCGGCAGATTCATTTACCAGAAGAATTACCCTCCACCCACCACCTCGCACGGCGAGTACTCCAACCGATTCTTTGGCTTCACTCAGCGCATCAAAGAACCCGCTCCAGCCGAAGCTCCCCTCACGAAATTCTTTGATCGACTCGTATCGATAGCGATACGTAGGCCCGAGCGTGGCAGCAGACCCCATCCCGATGGCAACACTCTCTTCAAGGCCGTCAATGATCACCTCAAGGGCCTCACGAGGAACCATCCTTATCGCCTCACAGCTAGATGTGAGAACGGCTTCTGTAATTCTCTCTCTTGCGACTTTGAGCAGCATGAAGATCCTCTCTATCTAACCGGTGCCAGCACCAGGCCATACCGCCCGCGGAGTCCCACGCATCTCACCCTGGACGATGACCTCGAACTCACCTCTAAGATCCGGATCCCCCCAAGGTTCATCGTTTGGGTGAACATGGAATCTGCCAGCAGGAATAGTTGACTTGAGAACGACTCCGTTTCCACCACCTTTTGCAGCAGCCCTAAGTGCAGCCGCTTCCGAGGTGGTCCAACTCGTATAGTCACTATCAGTTAGACCAAGATGGTGCATCTCAGGAGTGGAATCTCCACCGCGTGGCCGCGCAATCCCCTCAACTGCATCGTCAAACGCAGGATTCAGCTCGCCAGTCTCGCCGCTGATCTCTGAGACTCCTCGATAAACAGTGGTGCCGCCGTTGCAATTGTGTACCAGAACCGGCGTGCCACCTGCCAGCACATAATACGTGTGCTACGCGACCCCTCTCTATCTGCGTATTCGCAGATCAGCGGCGGTTTCGGGTTCCGCTGGTGTCCGTGGTTGTGCGGGGGAAACCGTGGGTGTTGCCGTCGCTACTGCCGTCAGGAGCGCGGGGTGCACGATGGTGCTGCCGCTGGCGCGGTGTCGGCGCACAGGGACTTTACTGCCACGCTCCGAGCTCGGCACGAAGTATGGCTCGGACGGTTTGCTCGTAGTGCTGGTGGCCGGTCTGGGCGCAGTGTCCGGCGATCCAGCGGGTCACCTCATCCAGGGTGTGCAGGGTGCCGGATGTGGCGCCGCAGCTGCGTTCCTCGCCGGTGACGCAGAGCGCCGTGAAGGCCGGCAGAAGCAGGGAATCAGGGACGGTGGTCACGTGGTACTCGCGGAATCGGTAGCGGCCGCGGGCGATGCCGCGCGCCGGTACGTCTGCGTTCTTTGCGTCAGTCATCGCCGCCCCCTCCTTCCTCCTCTGCTTCGTCCTCCGGGTCCGGGATGCGCTGCCCCCGCGAGTCGGCGACCCGGAGCACGTCGGCCAGGGCCTCGGTCAACCGGCAAGCCAGCCAGCGGTATTCGGTGGCCGACAGGATCTTCACGCCGGGGGCCGCGCGTCGCGGGCGTACTCCAGCAGCTCCTTGCCCATACCGATCTGCACCGACTCGATGTTGTCGGCGAGGTTGGCAAGGTAGCCGCGACCGTCGGTACTGAGGTAGCACAGCTTCCCCTCGGGAGTGGTCCACGGCAGCAGACGCGGGCCTGTCAGTCCTGCTGCCGCGTCGTGGAGATCCCTGCGGCGCATGCGGTCCGCGTCGCTCCTGGGCTGATTCACCGTGTACCCCCGGACCTGGGTCGCTGATAGAGACACAAAGTCCGTAGGTACTTACCGACCGTCACCCCAAGTACGCGTCACGACAGTTGGTGACACGCGGTGCGGAAAGTGTTGCGTTGCGTGGCAGTTAGCCGACGACACCCAGGTGGTCGGCCATCTCACGCATGTCGGCGGTGAGGGTGCGCTTGCGCTTCTTGAGGATCTCCTGCATCGTCTCGGCGGCCATCCGCTGATGCCGAAGCCATTCCGGGGAGGCATGGCGAACGCCTGCTAACTCGTCCATGGCCGTCGTCAGGTCGCCGGTGCGGGCATGGGCGCGGGCCACATCGAGGCGGTGACGGTTCCAGTTGTCGTCACTGGGCCTGCCGGTGTGCTTCCACGCCTTGGGGGACATGGCGTCCTCGCTGGACTTGCGGACGACGGTGCGGGCGTCGCCCAGGACCATGGCGTCCTCGACGCCTTTCATGCCGACGGTGAGCGGTCCGAAGGTGGTCCAGTGCCGGAAGAACGATCCGGTGTGTTCCCGTCCCACGGCGGCTGCGGCGGTGGTGGCCACCCGGTGGTACTGGCGGGCTTCCTGGGGGCGGTTGTTGCGGCCTGCGGCTGCGGCGGCGCGCAGGGCGAGCCATCCCCACGCCGCGCATTCGTCCGGTGTCGCGCGGGAGAGCCTCGGTTCGATCACATCGGCAGTCTGAGCGGCGAGTTGTTCGGCTTCGTCCAGGCGGCCCTGGCGCAGCAGGAGCCAGCACATGCCGATGACGCCGGAGGCCGCGGTGAGCGTGTCGCTGGTGCGACGGGCGTCGGTGATCGCGTGGGACAGGGCGGTGTAGGCGAGGTCGTACTGGCGTACCTGGGTCAGGTAGCGGCCGGCCAGTTGCATCGCCTCTGCGCGGGCCAGGAGGGCCTGGTGGTGTTCTTCGCCGTGGTCGAAGTGGGCAACTGCGGTGTTGGCGTCGCGCAGGAGGGCGGGCAGTTGGGAGGCGACGCTCTTGTAGCTGTCGGAGTGGTAGAGGACCGCGCCGTCGTGGACGGTTCGGCGGAAGCGCCGCAGGTTCGGTTCTTCCTCAGCCCGCTCGCCATCCGTGTCGGCCAGTCCCACGGGTGGGGTGAGGGCCGCGCGGAGCTGGATCAGGTTGACCCGGTTCGGGTCCTCTCCCCGTCCCACGGGCTGTGGGGCGTCCGGCGCCAGCAGGGTCGCGGTGGTCACGTTCAGTGCACGGGCGAGGGTGTGCAGGGTCTCCATGCGGACGGTGCCGCCCTGTTCGACCTTGCGTACGGTGCCCGGCGATACGCCGGCGGTGTGGGCCAGTTCCTCCTGGCTCATCCCCGCGCGGCGCCGGTACTTGCGGACGTTGTCGGCCAGGTCCGTAGTCATCAACTCACCACCTCCCACCCCACGGTACGCCGGGAGAACAACCGGCGGGCCGGGCTCCGGCAGGAACCGAGCCTGAGTGGGAGGGGTCCCTCGTCGGTCGGGCAGCTTCGCCGTGCCAGGGTTCCCCGGGGGCCGCCAAGGCTCACCTCGTGACGCGTGCGCTCGGCCTTGGCGGCCCCCGAGGGTTCCTGGTACGCCTCTGGTGACCGGACGGCGAGGGACCCCTCCCGCGACCTACGACCCCACACCACGACGAAGCCGCGCTCGCACACGGCCCCCTGCCCCTCGGAGGGAGGGCCGGGGTCTGGGGCAGAGCCCCGGAAAGGTCTTCGCTGTGCTGGTTGTTGCGCGCCCGGACCGGCGGGGCCGACGGCAAGCGGGGCGGAGACAGGAGCGGGCGGCGGCCCCGCAGGGCCGGAGCGCGCGCGGGCCGCGCCAGCGGGCCGCCTTGATCAAGAAAAAACTCTGAACAACTCACTCACTGCGACGGCTGGACTTGGCCGCCTGACGGGATGTGGACCGCTTGTCAGCGGCGCTTCTTCGCCTGGGAGAGCTTGTCATCGAGTTCATTGCGGGCTGCTGCGGGGTCATCGTGGAGCGGTGGCGCAAGTTGGCCTCGGCGGGCTAGTTCGCGGGTGATCTTCCGCCCCTTCTCGACTGCCGCCTTGTACGCGTCGCGGGTTCGGTTGAGCTCGTCGTGGAGTTGGCTGGCGAGCGCCTTGAGCTCGGCGTCGGAAAGGTGTGAGAACTCGCCGGCCGCACTCCGGGCCTGGCGTTCGAGCTCCTCGCGCTGGAGGTGCTGAACGACTTTGGAGCTGTAGTGCTTGCCCGGCATGGGGGCGGTGCGGACGAAGACGCCACGTCCCTTGACCGCGTAGATCAGTCCCTCGCTCTTCAGGAGGCGGAGGGCGTTCTGCGCGGTGGAGTTGGCGATACCGAACCGCTCTTGCAGCTCACGCGCCGAGGGAAGTTGACTGCCCGGAGGGAAGACCCCTTCTTCAATCTCTTCGCGCAGGGTGTCCGCTGTTCGGACGAAGGGAGGACGGTTGTCCTCGGCTCGGGCCGAGCGCCACCCGGGCGGGAAGGGGCCATCCTCATCCGCCTGCCCGTCGACCTCCCGCCCCTCGATGTCCTTCTCGTCGAGAGGCAGGCTGACGTAACTGCCCCGGCCGAGCACGGAGTAGACCAGCCCCTCCTGCCGCAGGACGCGCAGGGCGTTTTGAACGGTGGAGCTGGCGACGCCGAACCGCTCTTGCAGGTCACGTGCCGACGGCAGGCGCTCGCCGGGCTGGAGTTCGCCGCTGAGGATGGCGGCCCGCAGCACTTCGGCAGCGCCACCGGCGACGCCATCCCGACCTTCATCCGCGACGTGTGCCCCATCGGGCTGTCCTTCGCGCAGAAGACCGTGGAAGCCGCGGTGGCCGCCCTGGGCGACGACACCCGCAACTGGCCCGACGCCAGCCCGGTCACCTTGCAGGACCCCGCCTACGTCGGCGTGGCGGTGATGGCGATGCAGGGCCGCCCCGGCTACACCCGCATCCGCACCCCCTACGTCTCCGACGCCGACGCGGCCCGCGTCGCCGAAGCCACCTCGCACCTGACCGCCGACCCGGACCTGTGCCTGGACGCCCTCCTCCGCTCGACCGGCCGGACGGCACCACCCTCGCCCACGCTCGCCAAGTGAGACCGAACATCCAACGTCGGAAAGGAGGTTGAGGACATGGCGGAGGAACGGTTCACCCGGCGCACCGTGACCATGGTCATGGCGGTCATCGCGGCCCTGGCCTTCGTCTTCTCCTTCGGCAACGTCTGGGCCCTCGCCCTACGCCTTGGCGTCCCCCACCCGATCGCGCCACTGATCGCGCCCATGGTGGACCTGTCCGTCGTCGGGCTCCTGGTAGCCCTGCGCTTCCTGGCCCTGCGCGGTGTACCGAAGGCGGAGTTGCGGGCCGGCACCCGGCTGCTGCACCTGTGCGGCCTGCTCACCCTCGCGCTGAACACCGCCGAACCGCTGTTGGCCGGACGCTACGGACGTGCCTGCCTGGACACCGTCGCCCCACTCCTGCTCCTCGGCTGGGGCCACGTCGGCCCCGCCTTCCTCGCCCAGTTCCACGCCCTCACCCGCCCCAACCCGCGCCTGGAGGCCGCCGCCGCCCTTGCCACCGATCCGGTGCCCGACGTCGCTCCATCGCCCGAATCGGCACCCTCGACTCCCGCCCCGCAGATCGCCGCCTCCATGATCGAGGAGCTGCAGCCCGATCCGGCTGCCGCTCCGCCGGTCGCCGTCACCACGACGGGCCGACCTACTTCCGGCCCTGCCCTTCCGGCCGCCCTGCTGGGCGCGGCCCGGCGTATCGCGGACACCCACCGCGCCGAGCACGGAACACCGATCACCGCCGCCCACCTGGGCACACGCATGGGCATCGCCCTGCCGGTGGCCACCACCGCACTCGCTCAGCTCTGAGCCCCGGCCCCCACCGGCCACATCCCCCTTGCTGAACCCACGCCCGCCCCTGGGCCTGGTTCGCCATGCCCCGAACAGCACCAACACGCCCTCTGGCTTCGCTGGTTGCTGCTCGGGGCCGCCCACCCGAACAGAAGGGACACGGCCCGAATGGTCACTCGGGACCTGCGCCACGTGGCAAGCCCCGCCGTACGGGACCTGCTCCACCTGGTCAATCACCCCGACTTCAACCGCGCGCAGCAGCAGATCGAACGTCTCGGCGGCTGCGCCGAACCCATCCGCCTGACCGGACAGACCATCACCGTCGACACCACAACCGGCGCAGTCCTTCGTGCCTATACCTCCTCCGACGAGCCGACGGGCAGCCTGCTCACCACGTGCGGCAACCGCCGCTCTTCCCGTTGCCCGGCCTGCTCCCGCCTCTACGCCGCCGACACCTATCACCTCATCCGCGCCGACCTCTCCGGCGGCAAGAACGTCCCCGACACCGTCCGCACCCACCCCCGCGTCTTCGCCACCCTCACCGCACCCTCCTTCGGCCACGTCCACAACCGCCCCACCACCCCCGGCGGCGACACCAGGCCGTGCCGCTGCCACCAGCTCCACGAACCCACGGACGCCCTGCTGGGCACGCCGCTGAACCCTGCGACGTACGACTACGCGGGTGCGGTCCTGTTCAACGCCCACGCCGGAGCCCTGTGGGCCCGCTTCACCACCTACCTGCGCCGCGAACTCGCCGCCCGGCTCGGCCTCACCCAGAAGGCCGCCCGCGCCATGCTGCGGATCTCCTTCGCCAAGGTCGCCGAGTACCAAAAGCGCGGCCTGGTCCACTTCCACGCCGTCATCCGGCTCGACGGCCCCGACGGCAGCACCCAGCCCCCGCCGCCGTACGCCACCGTGGCCGTGCTCACCGCCGCCGTACGCGCCGCCGCACCGCGCGCCCGCATCTCCGTCGCCTCGGACGCGATCGGGGAACGCCAACTCGGCTGGGGCCAGCAGCTCGACGTACGCGAGATCGCCGCCTTCGGTGCTGACGCCGAACTCACCGACCAGGCCGTGGCCGCCTACGTGGCAAAGTACGCCACCAAGTCCGCCGACGCCTCCGGCACCCTCGACCACGCCCTGTACTGCCGCCCCTGCCAGGGGCGCGGCGCCACCCTCCTGCCCCACGGAACCCCGCTCCCCTGCACCGCCTGCGACGGCACCGGACAGGCCCGGCCTCTGCCCCGGCTCGCCGTCGCACGCCACGTCCGGCAGATGATCCGCACCTGCTGGGAGCTGGGCAAGCTGCCCGAGTTCGCCGAACTCAAGCTCTGGAAGTGGGCCCACATGCTCGGCTTCCGAGGCCACTTCTCCACCAAGTCCCGCCGCTACTCCACCACCCTCGGCACGCTGCGCGCCGGCCGCCGCACATGGCGCACCGAACAGGCCCACGCCGGCCTCCCCGAACTTGACCCGACAACCACTCTCGTCGTCGGCCACTGGGCCTACCAGGGCTCGGGCTACAGCCCCGGCGGCGCGCTCCTCGCGGCCCACGTCTGGCACCGCCGGGAACTGAAACGCCGGTTCATCGCCGAAGGGGGCTGCGGATGAACGCGCAGGAACCCGCCCCGACCCGGCGGGGACTGAGTACGCCGGAAGAACTGCTGACCGTGCCCCAGGTCATGGCCCGCCTCCAACTCGGCCGCTCCGCCGTCTACGACCTGCTCCGCACCCGACAGCTCGCCTCGATCACCCTCGGCCGCGCCCGCCGAATCCCCGCCCACGCCCTCACCGACTTCATCCGCACCCGCCTCGAACAGGAAGCCGCCTGATGACCACGCCCCGCCCCGCCTCATCCCGCCGCACTCGCTCCCGCGCCAACGGCGACGGAACCGTCTACCAGCGCAAGGACAGCCGTTGGGAAGCCGCCGGATACGTCCTCGCCCCCGGCAACACCCGCAAGCGCATCCGCGTCTACGGCACCACCCGCAAAGACGCCCTGGCCAAGCTCACCGAGAAGATCGCCGCCAGCAACCGCGGCCTGCCCGTCGCGGCGGCCGACATCACCCTCAGCGCGTACCTGAAGTACTGGCTGAACGGCGTCGCCATCCACCAGGTACGGGAGAACACCCACACCCGATACGCCGCCTGCGTCCGCCTCCATCTCAACCCCGGCCTCGGGCCAAGAAGCTCGCCCGCCTCACCGCCCGCGACGTCCGCACCTTCCTCGACCGCCGCCGCGCCACCTGCCAGTGCTGCACCCAGGGGCGGGACACCGACCGGCGCTCCTGCTGCGCCATCGGCCAGTGCTGCAACAAGCGGCTCTCCCCGCTGACCGTGACCTACGTCCACTCGGTCCTCAAGTCCGCCCTGGAGCACGCCGTCCGCGAAGACGACCTTCCCCGCAACGTCGCCCGTAACGTCAAGAGCCCCGCACCCCGCCCTCGGCGCTTCAAGCCCTTCACCGCGAGCGAGGCCCGGCAGTTCCTCCACGCAGCCAGCAGCGACCGGCTCCACGCCCTGTACGAACTCGCCCTGCGCACCGGACTCCGCAAGGGCGAACTCCTCGGGCTGCACTGGGACGACCTCGATCTCGACAGTGGCACCGCCAGCATCCACCGCTCCCTCCAGCACACCCCCACCGGCGGCCTGACCATCCTTCACACCAAGACCCGCGCCTCCGAACGCCGCATCGCCCTCCCCACCGAATGCATCAACTCCCTCAAGACCCACCAGGAACGACAGCAGGAAGAACGTGGGGCAGCCGGAACGGGCTGGACGGACAGCGGGCTCGTCTTCACCACCTCGAAGGGCAGACCGCTCGACCCCACCAACCTCACCCGCCGCTTCCGCTGTCTCCTCCACAGCGCAGGACTCCGGACGATCCGCTTCCACGATTTCCGCCACTCGACCGCGACCCTGCTCCTGGAACAGGGCATCGACCTCGTCGTCATCAAGGAACTCCTCGGCCACGCCCACATCGGCGTCACCGCCGGCGTCTACGCCCACGTACGACTCCGCCTCCAGCGCCAAGCCATTGACACCCTCAACGAAGCACTCGGCCAGGCCGACGACGACCCTGAAGACCCATCCATCGCAGCCGTCGTCCACTGACGTTGCCGTCACCGTTGCCGTCAAAGCCCCGAAGGCCCGCCGGAAGCATTCCGGCGGGCCTTCGGCAGATCCTCGGCGACATCAAATCCGACGGAGGTCAGTCTGCTCATCCCTGAACATCGACACCACCCCTACCATCGGAGATGTCTCGAACATTCCGAGAAAATTAGCCAGCGTCTCGCAATTCTTCAATCGAGGCAGAAATTAGGCCTAGATTCCCCTCTAGCCCGGCTAGCCCTTGAGCACTCTCCAGGAAATATACGGACCGAGACCTAAGCTCGCTACTAAATAGCCCACACATGAGAATTAGGTCGATACAAGCCGTACGAGAATCAAGCGTTGCGCTCGTTTCAAGAATCTCAACGTAGGCCGGATATCCTAGGCTGATCTCTTTCATGCACTCCGCTTCGGACGCCGGGCCGTATACGCCCGGATCCTCCTCGCTCACCACGGCGGCCGAAATATCCGAGAGAAGCCCTAGAATTAGATCTTCAGAATAGTCCGAGCAGCGCCATAGGCAATGAACGAGACTAGACGCCAAGGCGGTTGAGGCTTCACATAGAAGTCCTTGCGCAAATGCGACCTGCTCTACCCGGCGCGCAGCGCCCACCGCAACCTCCCGGCTGCCAGCGCGGGAAAGGTCCCAGAGAGCATCCCTGAGTATACGAGCATCACCAGAGACTCCTTGGAGTGATCCCCAGGAATGCCGTCTCAGTTCAAGGTCCATATCGGCCCCAACCACCCTTAAGCGTTATTCATCGAAGAGTCTCAATACGTCTGAATCGAACACTGTACCCGCCCCCTTGAACCCACTACGTCCGAACTGGCCTTCGCATGAGACGCAGATATTGATCGGCGCCCCAGTCCGAGGCCTTACGGCAGTAGTGAATACAATCTTCGACGGGTCGCCTCCGAGCTGATTGACAACGCAAGTCTCTGCGCAGACACCCTTAGACGATGCACCTGCGGCGTACTGTCCGGTCTCCGAATTGTATCCAGCCGTGACAGTGGCTGGCCTCTTCCTATTGGAGAGCTGGGCCATTTCTCCGGCGTACTCATCTCGAAGCCCTTCCGCCTTCGAC
The DNA here is from genome assembly GCF_001700515.1 of Streptomyces lushanensis. GTDB lineage: Bacteria > Actinomycetota > Actinomycetes > Streptomycetales > Streptomycetaceae > Streptomyces > Streptomyces lushanensis. The sequence continues at coordinate 21,440 of NZ_MAUD01000088.1, read as the reverse complement.
ATGAGTTCATCTGGACCCAGACCTGCACCATCTCGGGGACCCGTTCCGCAATTGTGAACGAGTACAGAAGTGGCCCCTGCCACCACATAATACGTGTGCAGGTCGCTGACCGTGAGGTTGTGGACGGTGGCTTTCTGGGTCGTCCAGCGCTCGAGCGCGGTGATCTGAACGTACGTGCCGGCGCTGGTGCGGAGCCATTGGCCCGGCTTCAGGGCGGTGGCATCGATCCACTCGTGCAGTTCGGGGACCCAGAAGGGGTGGCCCTCGGTCGCGGTGACCGTCGCTGTCCGGTCACCCTGGGCGCCGTCGGTGTCGACGCTCACCTTGACGAGGTGCTTGACACCCTCCCCGCTGATCTCCGCCGTGACCGTCTCCACCGCGGTCTCGCCGGTCTCGGGGTCGGTGGCCAGGACCTTGTCGCCGTTCTCGACGTCCTCGATCGGCTTGGTGGTGCCGTCGGCCATCAGGACCATCGTGCCGGGCGTGAAGCTGTTCTTTTCCTCCGAGCAGCCCGCGCCGCCGCCGGGCGACTGTTTGCCTGCCTGCGGCTTGGCGGCAGGCTTCGCGGCCGCCGCCTTCTTCGTCTTCTGGACCGCGTTGCCGGTCTTCTGCGCGGCCTTCTTCGCCTGTCTCGTGGCGGCCTGCTGCGCCTTCTTCTTTATCTGTGCCGCCAGAGCCGCTGCCCGCTTCTTCGCCTCCTTGGCCTTCTGGGCCAGCTCCCGGGCCTTCCGCGCCAACTCGATGATCTTGCGGGCCTTCTCCTTGGCCTTCATCCAGGCGTTGACGGCCCCGGCGATCCGGGCAGCCGCCTTGAGGATCGAGGGGATCTTGAAAACCTTGGTCCACGGGATGGCCTGGACGAACAGGCTGCCGCACGCCCACAGATCGCCCCGGGAGAAGCAGCCCACCACGTCGTTCCAGCCGACGAACTCCTTCAGCGCGGCCCAGCCGACGGACAGGATGATGTCGGACAGAGACGTGTTCAACTGCCGCTTCGCCCAGGCCTCGTCGCCCGCCGACGGGCCGCCGCCACCCCCGCCGCCGGCACTCTCCGAGGCCAGGCCCGACGGGTCCGCGAACGTCACCGGATTGTTCTCGCAGTACACGTACCCGTTCATCTGCACGGGATCGGCCAGGTCCAGCACCGGATCCACGGACAGGAACCGGCCCGTGACCGGGTCGTACTCCCGCGCCCCCAGATGCACCAGGCCGCCGCCGCTGTCGTCGTCGCCGCCCACGTAGGAGCGGTCCGAGCGCCAACCGCCGCTCTCGGCACGCTCGTTGCCGAACGGGTCGGTCTTGGAGAACTGGACCCTGTTGCCCTCTGCGAGCGCCACATTGATGTACGCCGTGCCGTTCTGGTCCGCGATCTGGACCGACTGCGCCGCCGCACCGTTGCCGGTCGCGTGCCGCATCACCGTGGGCGCGCCCGGCTGCGCGTAGTAACGCTCGACCGAGGCCTGAGACTTGTCCGCGTTCATCGTGAGCGTCGCGTCACCCAGGTACAGGGTGCGCTCGTTCGCGCCGATCGCCATCAGCCGCTGGCCGGAGGCGTCGTACACGTACTTTGTCCGCTCGTCCGGATTCCACGTCTGCGAACCGGCGGAGTTGCAGGTGTAGAGCTGGAGATCGGTGCCGTTCGCCGAGTTGGAGCCGGGCACGTCCAGGCACTTGTCGGACGACTTGTGCTTCAGCACACCGCCGGACGTGGCCGTCCACTGCTGATTAGCCGCCCCGGTGCAGTCGGCGATCACCACCGCCGTCCCGACAGCGGTGCCCCCGCCCTTCGGCATCGCGCACTTGCCCAGGACCTTCAGCGCACCCGTGGCCGGATCGCCCGAGGAACCGGACGACGAGCGGTCGATGCGCAGTTGCTGCGCCTTCGTCCCGTTGCACTCCCACAACTGCAGCGCGGTGCCGGCGGCCGTGGACGAGGACGACAGGTCCAGACACTTGCCCGCCAGGCCGATCCAGGCCCCCGCCCCGTTCTCACCGAAGCCGGTGACCTGTGCGACCTGCCCGTCCCATGTCCACTCCAGCGCCTGTTCGTCGCCGTCCCAGGTACGGGTCTCGGTGTCGCCCGCGGCGTTGTAGGTCAGCTCCGCCGCCTTCGTGACCCGCGCACCGCTGTCGGCCGTGTACGTGGTCGACATCCCGGTGAGGGTGTGCGGCTGGGTGCCGTCCTCGGCCCCGTACGCGTAGGTCGTCGTGGCGTCCTTCCCGTCGACGAGCCCGGGGTCGTGCTCGACGAGCTTCTCCCTGTTGCCCAGCGCGTCGTACTCGTACGACTGCCAGTAACCGTCCGCCGCGGCCGTGACGTTGGCCGTGCCGTCCGGGTACTTCGGCGCCGCGACCGTCTTGCCCGGCGCGGTGCACGCCGACGGTGCCGTCCACGCCTCGCTCAGTTGTCCCAGCGCGTCGTAGGTGAAGCACTGACGATCCGTCACCCCGTTCACGCGGTCCGCGATCGAGGTGACGTTGCCGGCCGGGTCGTAGGCGTAGGAACGGGCGTTGACCCGGTGATCGGGCACCGTCGTCGTGTCGCTGATCGACTCCCGGTCGACGATGCTCTGCTGCAGCTCACCGCTCGACTCGTCGAACAGGTTCGTCGTCCACACCCGGTTCGGCTGCTCGCCGCTGGTCGTGCGCAGCACCTCGCCGTAGGGCGAGTAGGTCGTCTCCGCCGCGTACCAGTCGTCCCCGGACGTCGAGACCGGCAGGCCGTCCTCGTTGTAACGGACCACCAGCTTCTCGGAGTCCAGCGTGCCCACCTTCGGCAGCGTGACGGATGTCAGCAGGCCCGCCCTCGAGTAGGCGTAGCTGTAGGTGTACGACTTCTCCAGCCCGTACTCGGTGGCCAGCGGCGTCGGCAGCGTGACCGTCTTGCCGGTCGGCTGGTAGTCGGCCGTGTAACCGGTCACGGACGTCGTGTAGCCCTGATTGTCCGTGTACCGGGTCGACTCGGTCGGCAGTCCGAGACCGCCCGGCAGCTTGTCGTACCGGGTGGTCGTCAGGAGCTCACCGGCGGCGTCGTCCTTGTGCTGCTCGACCACGCGGGACAGTTCGTCGTACTTGTTCCACACCGTCACACCGCGCCCGTTCTCCACGGTCACGGGGCGGTCCGCCACGTCGTACGTCGTCTTCGTCGTCCCGGTGTCGGGGTCGGTGGCCACGGTCTGGCGGCCACGCGCGTCGTACGTCCAGGTCCACTGGTTGCCCTCGGAGTCCTCCGCCAGGACCATGTCCCCGCGTGTGTCGTACGTGTACTCCGTGCTGCGGAAGGTCTTGCGGGCCGCGTCCGTGAAGGTGTCCACCCGGACCGTGCGGCCCAGTGCGTCGGAGTAACTGCGCTGCGCCGCCGCGCCCTCGGGTTCGATCACCGTCGAGTTGTCGTAGCCGTACTCGTTCCTCGACGCCTTCTGGGGCTTCGCCACGCCGGCCTCGTACGGCGTCTCCGTCAGCACCCGGCCCAGTCCGTCGTACGCGTACAGCGTCGCGTTCGGCACCTGGGAGTCCGAGTCCAGCTCGAAGGGTATGGTGGACGGCTCGCCGGTGGCGTAGTAGGCATTGTTGGTCTGCGCGATCGTGCCGTTCCTGGTGTAGAGCACGTCCGTGATGAGCCGGCCGTCGCCGACCGCCGGCTCCTGTTTCTGCCGTTCCCGGCCCAGACCGTCGTAGATCACCACGCTGTCCGCGTAGGTGTCCTCGTTGGTCAGCGCCGACGTCACCACCGACACCGGTTGGCCGATCGTGGTGTTGTAGGCGACCTTCACCGCCGGCGCGGTGGCGGTGGTCCCGGTGGCGGCGCCCCAGGTGGCCGTCGTACGACCCAGCGCGTCGTAGGCGTACTCGGTGGTACGGCCGTTGGCGTCGGTCTCCTTCAGCGAGGTGCCGCGTCCCGGCTCCACTTCGGTCGTGGCGGTGTGCCCGAGCTCGTTGGTCGTCACAATCGAGTACACCTGTCCGGAGTCGGGCAGGTACGTGGTGGTGTCGGTCGTTCCCACGGCGTCGTCGGCGGTCTTGACCCGCCCGTAGTCGTCGTAGGTCATCGTGCCGCTGACCGACCAGCCGCCGCCGGTGCCGCTGACGTCCCACGTCTTGGTGGCCTGCCCGACTTCGGGTGTGTCGGCGAACTCCCCGTCGTCGTAGGCGACACGGGAACCCTCGATCCAGTCCTCGGCCGTCGCCGACGCCGCCTGGGCGCACGTGCCCGCCGTGGTCAGCGTCTGCTTGTCCAGGCCGATCAGGTGCTTGGCCGTGTTGTGGACGTAGGACATCACGGTGCACGACTGGTCGTCCGGGTCCGCGGTGTCGCCCTGCGACTCGACCTGGACCGGCAGACCGTAGTCGTCCTCGTACTCGGTGACGGTCTTCGTGGTCCGCCAGGTCGGGTTCCCGCTCGGGGAGTTCGAGGCACGGGTGACGGAGACGCTTTCGGCGTCCTGGACGCGGAATGCCTCGAGCGGCGGGATTCCGTCGCCGCGGGTGCGCGAGGCGAGCAGTGTGGCCGTGGGTCTGTCGACGGAGCGGGTGAGGAGTTCGCCGCCGTTCTCCGTGTAGGTGAGGGTCTCGGCGACCCGGCCCTGGAAGGCCTCCTCGTCCTTGGCTACGGCCTGGCCCGCGGAGTCCTCGACGGTCACCGAGCGGGTGGAGCCGTCCGGCAGCAGGTCACCGTTCATCCCGCGGAAGTAGCGGGTCGCCGACAGGGACTGCCGCGTGCTCGTGTACGGGGTGGCGGAATTCTCCCCGGTGACCGTCTTGACCAGGGAGAAGCCTCGCCACTGGTCGTAGGTACGGGTCTTCTTCTTGGAGAACTCCGCCTGGTTCAGCGCCCAGGCGCCGCCGCCCTCGTCGTCGTAGTCGTAGGACGTGTCGACGTCCGGGACGCCGGTGACGGCCGGCTTCTCCTGGACCGACTCGACGACGTACTTGTTGAACCAGTCGATGGCCTCCTCGCTCTTGTCCGGGTCCGGGTGCCAGTAGACCGGGAAGCACAGCCCGGTGTTGTCCTCAGGCTTCGGGAAGCCGCTGCCCGTCTTGCAGGAGCCCGTCGGTGCCTTGTATTTGACGAGAGTCTCGCCGCCGTACTCGCTGACGACCCGTGCGATACGCAACCGGTCGAAGACCGGGTTCGAGTCGTCGGCGCCCTCCTGCACCCGGTTGGGCATCGACAGGCTGTTCGCGACGAACCGGACCGGGTTGAGGGTCTTGGTGGTCTCTCCGTCGGGTTCGTAGCCGGTGCGGGTGATGGACTCCAGCCACAGCGCGGCGCCCTCGTCCGTCAGGTCGGCGGGCAGCGACTGCTGGAGTGTCCAGCTGTCTACCGGTGTCTGCGCCGTCGAACCCCGGGTGCGCTGGGCCTGCGTGGTGACCTGGGTGAGGCGCTTGCGCGACCAGAAGGTCGGTACGGGGACGAAGCAGTCCTTGCCGGCGGCACCTGAGCAGTACAGATCGGCCGGGGTGTCGTACCAGACGCGGTTCTTGTCGAAGTCGCCGGACGTGAAGTTGGCCTCGGTGCAGACTCCTTCGCCGAAGCAACGTTCGTCGACGGCGAAGTCCACCCGTGCAAGGGGCTCGGCGTCGAACAGTGAACCCTCTTCCTGGCCGTACTTGATGGCTCGGAGGTAGCCGCCCCGGTGGTAGAGCACCGGATCCGCGAACTTCATGTTCTTGGCGTAGTAGTTGTTCTCCCTCCCCCACCACAGCGACATGGCGTGGCCCTGCGGGTCCACGACATAGTCGAGGTTCCAGCGCCAGGCCTGGCCGCAGAAGGAGTCCTCGAACTTCGTCGCGTGGCACGGCTCTTCGGACTGGTTGCCGGCCACCGGAGCCGACAGGACCGAGGCGGTGGTCGCGTCGCCGCTCTCCCAGCCGGGGAGTTTGTTCCGACCGAAGTAGTACTGGGTGCCGTCCCGCGTGGTGACCCGCCAGTACTCGCCGTCCGCGTCCCCGTTGGCCAGGTCGGTGTTCTTCAGCAGTTCCACGCGCGAGCCGTCGCCGCTGGAGGTGACCCAGTTGTCGCCCACGGCATCGGCCTTGTCGGGCAGCACCAGTTCGGTCGTCGTGCCGCCGAGAGTGAGGACCGCGTTGTACGAGCCCCAGCACAGGTCGCTGGTCTTGCGGTTGGTGTTGTTCCCGTCCGTGGTGTCGTCCCGGCAGGCACGGTAGGAACGGGTGATCGATCCGGGGTTGTAGTCCCAGCCGTCGCCGATCCACGAGGGCTGGGTGTTCGTGGCCGACGTACGGCCGTCGACGCCCTGCGAGTTGTAGCCGAAGCCGATCGCCGGCGACGGGCCGCCGGGCACGCCGGGGACCTGGAGGTTGTAGGTGTAGGTGAAGGCACCGGAGTTGCCGCCGGCCGACCACGAGCCGGCGCTGGCCAGCGGGGTGGCGGAGAAGTCGCCCTTGGACCCGCTGCCGGAGTCGGTGGCGAGCAGGACCGAGGCGCCCGAGCCGGCGGCGGCGGTGAGCGCCGTCTGTACCGCGGTGGCCGGGCCGGCCGCCGGGCTCTCGCGGTACAGGATGTCGTCGATCGTGCCCTTGCCCTTGCCCTCGGCGGCTGCGGTCTCGGCCGTGGCGGTCTCACCGGACGCCAGGTCGGCGACGTCCAGGGTGGCGAGGATGCGCCGTTCGCCGCCCTCGGCGGCCGTCTCGACGACGTTCTCGGTGTCCACCGTGGTGGGTTCCGAGCAGCCCTCGGTGTCGGGGGTGGTCAGGAAGCAGGCGGGGAACTGCACGAAGTCCAGGCGGTCCGCCCAGTTGGCGCCGTACAGCTCCGCGAAGTCCGTGTAGTTCAGGGCGACGACGGCTTCACCGGTGGCGTCCGCGGGCGGGGTCACCATCAGGGCCATGCCCTCGACCTCGGCACCGGAGGACGTGGCGATGTCGTCCTGGTCGGCGAGGGTGACCTGCCACTCGCCCTCCAGGGCCGCGGCCTCACCGGTGGTCACACCCTCGGGTGCCCCGAGTTCGACGGGCAGTTCCTGCCCGTCCTCCCCGACGACCGGTACGAGGTCACCAGGGGTGAGGCCGGAGAGCGTCTCCGTGGCGGTGCCGCCCACAGGGGCGGCCGTGGCCGCCGGCTCGTACTCGACGGGGTCCTTGACCAGGGCGGTGGTGAGCTGCTCCAGCTCACCGGCCTTGTCGGGATCGTCCTCCTCGGGCTGCGCCTCGGCGTCCGGCAGGTCCACCAGCTCGACCTCGGTGCGGTCGTCGTTCGGCGGCGGCACCGCGTAGGCCGACGGAAGCGCACCCACCAGCAGCGCCAGGAAGACCGCGGCGATCACCGAACGACGTGCCGCCGCCCGTCTGCGGCGCACGGCACCGTGCCGGAGAAGCCTTCCCCGGCCACACCACGACAGCGGTCGCCACATGACGGCAGCCCCCCACCCTCACCCTGGATTAACCCCGGATCAACCTGAATTCCAGCCGTCACTCCTCACGAAGCGCACGGCTGTCCCACCCCAAATTGCCGGGCCAAATGTATGAGTACGAGTAAAGGCCACGTCAACGTCAACCGGAAGGTGGTGAATTAGATCACACGCCATATCTGACGCATTCGACATTGAATATCGGAAATGCATAGAGTTCAGGATGATGTTGTGAAGATCGCATCCACAAGTCACCGTCAAACGGTCTCTACCGGACACGAGTCCCCAGCCCGCACCCATTGATGGGCCCTTTACCGAAGCTTCACAGGTGCATCACAGAGCTCTTGGGCTCTGGCGCCCTAGCCCTCCTTGAGCCATGCTCTGGCCCGCAAGATTTCTGCGTCGCCATTTCCGTTCCGAAGGGAAACTCCAGGCGCCGCGCAGGAGCCTCGCTGAATTTCCGAAGGGGGGCCGATGGATTCATCCGTCGTGCCGTGCTGCCGTCCAGGGGAGGGGCTCAGCACCATGGTTCGTCATGGCTTCGGACTGTCATGGAGACAGTCCTCGCCCAGGCGCCGACGTACGGCGGCAGGTGTCGCCGCGCTCGTCGCGGCAGCACTCGGCATCGGGCTGCTCGCCCCCGGCTGGGAAGGCCCGGGGCCCGCGGCGGCTCCTCCAGGGACCCCGGGGACGGCGGAGTCGTCGGGCCCGTTGGACGAGGAAGCGGCACAGGAGAAGGCCGTCGCGTCGGGCAAGCGCGTCGAGGTGGAGGCGCTGCGCAACGAGACCTCCACGACCTACGCCAGGCCGGACGGCAGCTTCGAGCTGATCGCGTACGGGGCTCCCGTACGGGCCGAGGTGGACGGCGTCTGGAAGCCGATCGACACCACGCTCACCGCCGTCGAGGACGGCTGGGCGCCCAAGGCCGCCGCCGACCCGGTGGTCTTCTCCCGCGGTGGAGACGGCGCGGCCCGAAGCTCGAGCGGCAAGGCCGGAGCCACGAGCACTCGTACGTCCGCTCGCCCCGCCGTGTACCGGGTCGCCGACAGCGGCGGCGCCCTCCAAGCCGCCGACGACAGCGCCGCGTACACCGATCTGGCCACCCTCACCACGGCCGGCCACCAGGTCACCCTGAGCTGGCCGGGCGCGCTGCCCGAGCCCGTCATCAACGGTGCCGCCGCTCTGTACCGGAACGTGTTCACGGATGTCGACCTGCTGCTGACCGCCCAGGACAGCGGCTTCACCCATGTGCTGATCGTGCACAACGCCAGGGCCGCCGCCAACCCGGCGCTGGAGAAACTGAGTTACGGGCTGTCGTCGCCGGACCTGTATTTCCGGCTCGACCCGGTCACTCAGGTCGTCACCGGCGAGGACGCCGAGGGCGAGGAGATCGCGGTGAGCCCCACCCCCTACATGTGGGACTCCGCCGGCACCCGGGCCGTCACCGACGGGGACGACCCCGAACCCGCCGAGCCCTCCGAGGACCCCTCACCCTCCTACTCGGAGGAGCCGGGCGAGGACATCAGCGACGGACCGGAGCCGCCGCCCCTGGACACCGCGGGACCGACGCCGACCACGGAGCCCGAGGAGACCGGCCCGTCCCGTACTCCCGAGCCCACGGGCACCGGCGATCCGTCGGCCGCCGCGTACGAGGGTTCCGGGACCGGTGGCGGTATCACCCAGGTCGGTCTGCGGCGGGCCGCCGCCCCGACCGATGCCGAGGTGTGGGCCCTTCCTGGACTCGCCGGACCCGACATGGATACCCATGTCGCCATCGCGGAAGCCGAGCTGAGCGACCCCGGCACCACCTCAAGCACCCTGGGCATCGTCCCGGACAAGGGCCTGCTCACCGCCGAGGACACGGAGTACCCGGTCTTCATCGACCCGACGATCTACGGCAAGACCAGGAACTGGACCACGGCCTACGACCGCTACCCCACCTCAAGCTTCTACGACGGCGCCCACTACAACACGGGCACCACAGAAGCCCGGGTCGGCTACGAGGCCACCACGTGGGGCACCTCCCGGTCCTTCTTCCGCCTCGGCTGGGACCGGAACATCAAGGGCGCCACGGTCACCTCCGCCTCGATCAGTCTGCGCGAGACCTACGCCTGGTCCTGCTCCGAGCGTTCGATGGAGGTGTGGCACACCAGCAGCATCTCCTCCAAGACCACCTGGAACAACCAGCCCTCCTGGCTGTCCCTGATCGGCACCAAGTCCTTCGCCCACGGCTACAACTCCTCCTGCCCGGACGCGTACGTCTCCTACGACGCCGCTTCGATCGCCCAGGACGCCGCGGACAACGGCTGGTACTCGCTCACTCTCGGGCTGCAGGCGTCGGACGAGAAGTCGGCGTACCCGTGGAAGAAGTTCAAGGCCGAGGGCGACGGCGCACCGCGGCTGAACCTCGTCTACAACCGCAAGCCCGCGGCCCCCAAGTCGCTGGACCAGACACCCGGCGGCGTGAGCTGCGACCGCACCTCGCCGGCCCAGCACATCGGCAAGCGTGACCTGGTGCTGTCGGCGAAGTCCTCCGACCCGGACGACACCTCCACCCAGCAGAACCTGAAGTACCTGCACTTCCAGGTGTGGCTGAGCAGCAACGTCGACGTCAAGATCGTCGACGAGAAGGCCACCGTGGACAGCGCCGGCAAGGCCTCCGTCACCGTGCCCAAGTCGAAGTTCGCCAACAACAAGATCTATCGGTGGCACGTACGCGCCATTGACGCGAGCGGCGCGGGCTCCGCCTGGTCACCGACCACGGACCCGACGTTCTGCCACTTCCTCTTCGACAACGACGTTCCCGAGGAACCGATCGTCACCTCCACCGACTTCCCCGAGACAAACGAGGACGGCAGCGTCTGGTCCAAGGTGAAGTTCGGGACGGCGGGCGGCTTCACCATCGCGCCCGACACCGACAAGGACGTCGTCAGGTTCGAGTGGTCCTTCAACACGACGAGCTATCTCGGAGGCAAGGACGTGGCGGCTGGCGCGTCGGTGACCGTGGACCTCAAACCGCACTTCGCCGGTCCCAATGTCTTCTACGTGCGCGCCGTGGACGGCGCGGGCAACGTCTCGCCCGGCACCAAGTACATCTTCTACGTCACCCCGCGCGACAAGGCGGACGGACCCGGCGACTTCACCGGCGACACCTACCCCGACCTGATCGGTGTCCACGAGGACGGACAGCTCTGGACCTACCCCGGCAACTCGGTCGGCAACGTGGGCGTCGGCCTGTCCGCCGCCCACCGGAACGGCACCCCGCTCGACCCCGAGGAGTACGCCGAGTACTGGGTGAACGCGGACGAGGAGCCCGCGCTGCTCACCCACGATCAGGACGTCCAGCCCGGAGACGGCGTCACCGACCTCTTCGCCCGGATGCCCGACAACAAGCTCTACGTCTACAAGGGCGACGGCTACGGCGGCGTCGACATCGCTCAGCGGATGAGCGTGCTGCTGCCCGAGAACGGTCCCGCCCCGGCGACGTTCACGCAGATGATCGCCGGCGACATCAACCTGGACGGACAGTCCGACCTGTTCGTCCGCACCGAGGGCGGCGGCTTCTGGATCCTCACCGGCTACACCGGTACCAGTTTCACCACCGCCACCAGGGTCGCCGCCACGACCTGGGGCGACCGCGACCTCGTCTCCGTCGGTGACCACAACGCCGACGGCGCTCCCGACCTGCTGTTCCGTTCCCGGACCTCCGACCGTCTCGTCCTGCGCCACGGTGTGAAGGACACGGTGAACGGCGGCTCCACCATCGCCTCGTTCGCCACTGCCGCGGACTCCCTCTACGGCAACGACACCGTCTACGCCGAGGACTGGAGCGAGACGACCACACCCATCACCCACATCCGCGGCACCCCGGACGTCAACGGGGACCACATCCCCGACATCTGGGCCCTCGACGCGGACGGCAGTATCAAACTGCACGCGGGAGGCAAGCTCGCCATCGGTGCGGCGACCACCGTCGTCGCCTCGTCCGGGGAGTGGGGCACCAACAAGTTCACCTTCGGCTGACGACGTGAACGGGACGATGCTCCCGTTCACCGGACACCGAGGAAACAGCGGGCCCCGGCGGAAGGAATCCGCCGGGGCCCCCGTCGATCACCCTGCGGTGACCGTCAGGTGAGCGCCCCGCCGTGGGGTCCCGGGACAGCCGCGGTGGTACGCGAAGGCCCGGACCCGCCATCACCTGGGACAAACAGGGTGAACCAGTGACGCGCTCGTGCGCCCTGGGCCGTTGATGAATCGAGGTTAAGCGCCCGGTCACGCTGCCGCCGTGGCGGCGCAAACTCGCCCTCGTACGACTTAGTCCGACACAGCGGACAGCTCGTCCGTCAGCGGATCAGATGGAGTCATCGTGGGAAGTTTCACCAGAAGGAATTTCATCGGCGGACTCGCCCTGGTAGGCGCGGCCGTGGCGACAGGAACGGTGGGGGCGGGACCGGCGGTGGCGGCACCCGGGACGACGGCACCCGGGGCGGCGGCGACACCCGCGCGCGGGGTCGAGACGTGGGAGCTCATCGGCAAGGACGTGTTCACCGGCGAGGCCGAGAGCTCGCGCGGCCAGGGCGTCACCACCGACGGCACCCACTGGTACTTCTCCAGCAGCAACGGGCTGGAGATCACGGACATGCGGTACAACACGATCTTCAAGAGCTCGCCGGCCATTCCGGCCGAACTGGCCAACCCCTCGCCGCTCGCCTACAAGGGCCTGAACCACATCGGCGACATCGACTACGCCAACGGCAAGCTCTACATCTCACTCGACACCAGCACGCGCGATTCGGTCACCGGCAGCCGGTACGACACGCCGGTGTTCGCCGTCTACAACGCCGCCCGTCTGAGCTTCACCGGCCACGCCGTCGCCCTGAACCCGCCGCACGGCGTGCAGGACATCGCGAGCTGGGTGGCCGTCGACGCGCACAAGGGCCTCGCCTACGGCATGGCCTATGACAACGCGACGGAGATCGCCGTCTACAACCTGCGCGACTGGTCGTTCAGGAAATACATCCCGCTGTCGCAGACGATCGACCAGGCCCAGGGCGGCAAGATCCATGACGGCTGGATGTATTTCGCCTCGAACGACGCGGGGAAGAACATCTCCCGCGCCAACCTGACGACCGGCGAGGTCCAGGTCCTCTTCAACCTCAAGGTTCCCTACCCCCAGGAGGTCGAAGGTCTGTCGTTCCTGGAGACACGGAACGGTCTGACCCTCAACATCCTCAACCGGGAGCAGCCGGACCCGAACGGTCCCAGCAACGTCACCTTCTATCACTACCGGTTGAAGGTGACGGGCACGCCGGTGGTCAAGGGCTCGCCGAAGGTCGGCGGGTACGTGACCGCCGACCCGGGCAAGTGGGTCCCGGACGCGAAGTTCGGCTACCAGTGGCTCGTGAACGGCAAGCCGGTGGCGGGCGCGACCAGGTCACGGTTCCACCTCACGGGCAAGTACCTCGGCGACAAGGTGAGCGTCCGGGTGACCGGGACCTGGGCCAACGGGACGTCGAGCACGGTCGAGTCCGCGCCGGTCACGGTCGGTCGTGCCCGGCACCGGCACGAAGAGGTGAGGGGTCACCACGCACACTGACCCCCGTTGTGACGGCCTGGCCGGGCCGCATCACCGGCGCGCGAGTCGGTGGCCGTAGCCGTGGCCGGCCGGGCACACGCCGAAGGCCCCCGCTGCTTGCCGCGGGGGCCTTCGGCGTTGAGGGTTACGGAAGGTAATCACCTGGACAGCCGCCCGACGCGACGCGACGTCACAGGCCAGGGCGGCCCGCCGCGTCACACACGGCAACCTTCCGGCTGGGCCTGGAGGACCGGCTGGGCCTGGAGGAATGGGGGCACGCGGGCTCACCCGGGATCCGACACCCGGCGCAGCCGCGGACAGCTTGGGCGTGACACCGGGGCCCTCGTCCTGATCCTGCCGGGCAGCAGGATTCCCATTTAGCGAATTTCTGACCCTTCTAGACCTTCTGACTAGACCTTCGGGGCCTTCTGGTCCTTCTGGCCCTTTTGGCCCTTCGGCGCCCTCAGAGCCTTCAGGGCCGCCTCCTCCGCCTGGAATCCGGGTTCCAGGATCCCGCACACGCCTTCCAGTGCCTCCGTGTGGCCGGCGCTTCCGGTCTCGCCGTCCAAGCGACACCGCCGGACCCCGTGCCTGTTGTGAGGCGATTCAAGATGTACGTCATGTCTCGCGCGATGTACGTGATGTCTCGCGCGTCCGGGCAGGACAGCGCCCGACAACCGGACTGTACGGCGCCGCGGACGCTGTGTTGGACGCCCGCCGCGTTACCGCCGATGGCCGGGCTCGTGTCAGCAGCGCCGTGCTGGACCGGTACGGGGTCTACCTGCGGCTCGACCGAGCGGCATGTTCGCTGCTGGGCGTCAGTGCCGCGGCGGCGGTCGGATCGGTCGGCTTCGCGCGCGTTCCCGACGGCCCCGATGAGGTCTGGTGGCTGGAACAGCGTCCGGAGGTGACACGTACCCCGCTGGTCTGCCGCCTGGGCCGGGCCGAGACCGGTGTCCGGTGACCGGTGGAAGCTGACCCTGACGGCCGGTATCGGGCATGGCGGGCCGGACACGTGCCCAGCACCTCGCGGAACGAGCGCTGGACGCGGTCGCCGGCTCGAAGCGTGACGCGACGGTCCAGGCGCTGATCGACGAACTCGTCGCGGCGTGCGAGTTCGTCACCGTCCTCGTCCTGATCGACGAGAGGACCGGAGCCCCTACCTTCCGCCGGCGGAAAACAGGTCGGCCGGCAGGGGCTCGCCGCCATGGAGGAGTGCCGGCGCCGCAGCGCGCCGATGGTGATCTGGCAGGCATCCACGGAGAACCGGATCGTGATCGCCCGGCGCTGGGCGGAACGAGTCATGCGGGATCCCCGGCCGGCACCGCTCCGCCCGTATTTCCAGGACCCTTCTCCCCCCGACGGGGCACTCGTCGCCGTTCCCCTGGCGCTGCCGAGCCGGCGGATCGGGGTGATGACCGGGATGATCGCCGGGCCCGAGTCACTCACCGCGGTGAAGGTGAGCCTCTGGTGCGATCTCGCGCGACAGACCGCCCTCGCCCTCCCGTACATGGAGGCGATTCTGCTGGCCGGTGCCTCGGGCCTGGACCGGAAGCGCCGGCGGCTGAACGAGGACCTCCACGACTCCGTCGGCCAGGACGTGTTCGCCTTGCGGATGCCGGCCGCGCGGGCAGAGGTCGATTCCCTCCGGCTGGGTGTCCCCGAGTTCGCCGACCACGCCCGAGAGTTCCGTGAACTCGCCGACAGGACCGGCGCCGGGCTGCACGCACTCATCGGCGAGGGCCGTCAGGTGGGGGAGGCGCTGCGGCTCTCCCAGCAACTGGCCGGCCTGGCCCGGGAGATCGCATCGCGCTCCGGTGTCGAGATCAGGATCGATGCCGGTGACGAATGGGACCATCTGAGCGCCGAGTGCCGCGACACGGTGGTTGGTCCGTGTCGTCCAAGAGGCCTTGCGCAACATCGAGAAGCACGCCCACGCCAGGACCGCCGCCCTGCGCGTCGTCGAGGACGGCGCCGCGCCGGGCACACCGCTGATCGAGGTCGCCGACGACGGCGAGAGCTTCGCCCCCGGCATGACCGGCCCGGCGGGCTTCGGTCTCCCCGGCACAGCAGGCGCGGCAGGCTTCGGTCTGACGTCCATCCGCGAACGGGCCGCCGGACACGGCGGCTCCGTGGAGATCCGTACGGATTCGAGACCATCGACCTGCTGCGGCCCATCCACGCCGTCGGCCTGGTCGCCCTCGGTCTGTGGCTCGTCGACAACATGGAGCCGATCGAGCCGGCCCGCCGTTGCGCGGAGACCGGCCGCTGGACGTTCTCCTTCGCGATGCCGCCGTGGCGGATGGCGGGCGTCACCTCCAGCGCGACCAACCCCGTCGCGGTGTTCTGACGCGGTCGCGGTGTTCTGACGCGCGGATCGCCACCCCCTCACCCCAGCCAGGGCGACGGTGAGGGGGCAACCCGTCACGAGCTCGACTCTCGTACCGTGCCGTCGCGCCGTCCCCGGATCAGCGGGTGCTCTGTACTGCCACCGGGCCGGCCTGTGACGGAACGGTCACGGTGCCTTCCCGGGGTGAGGGCGCCACGACGGCTTCGGCCGGTTGAGGTGTACGCCGCCACAGTTGCCCCAGGAACCGGTAGAAGCGGTCCGGGAGGAACGCGGCATCCGCGATGATCATCGCGCCGGAGAAGAGCGGCAGCCCCATGAATACCGCGATACCCAAGTGCATGCCCAACAGCATCGTCAGGACGGGGTACTTGAGCCTGCCGAACAGGACGAACGGGAAGGCGACCTGCAACAGGACGGTCAGATAGCCGACGACGGTGATCAGCGTGGTGTGGCCGTCCGCCATGAGGGACAGCGCGGGCCACGGCCGGAACAGGTCGAGGTTCAGTACGTAGTGGAGAGCGGCCCCGCTGCTCCACGAACTGCCCTGCACTTTGTACAGGCCGGCGGAGCCGTAGAGGATGCAGACCTGGGCGGCGATGACGAACATGCCGCAGTTGTGCAGCACGGTGACCAGTGTGGTGCGTGTACGGCGGAGTTGAGGCAGAAGCCCGCCTTCCGCCGACCCCGCAGGCCCCGTCGAACCCACAGACCCCACAGACCCCGCAGGACCCGTAGGCCCCGTAGGCCCCGTCCGCCCCGCAGTGCTTGTCGACCGCTGCCGCGCTTCGCCTTCGGATGCCTGGAGCCGGGTTCTGCGCGCGTCGAGGGACCAGCGTCGGCCGCACGCGGTGAGAACGAGATAGACCGCCATGAGGAGGATGAGGTTGTCCCCTCCGTCCGTCATGAAGATCGACCTGGCGTGGAACGAGGCCACCACCGCCGCGAACAGTACGGATACGGCTCTGGTCCGCCAGCCCAACGTGAACAGCACGGATGTCACGACGGCTGCCGCGTAACAGACCTCGAAGTACGCCCTGCTGTCGGACAGGGTGAGGATGCTGACCCATCCGGTCTGGTCGAACAGCTCCTTCGCCAGCTCCGGCGTCCACGCCGAACCCGGTCCCCAGATCTCGTCGCGGTGGGGAAACTCGCGCAACAGGAAGACGAGGTAGAGCAGTCCGTACCCGATGCGCAGCACCGCGGCGGCGTACAGGGACACCGGCCGATCGGTTAGCGTCGCCGTGACCGCACCGGCCCGGCGGAGGAGCCGCCCCGCGATGTCCGCGCACGCTCGCAGGCGGACGCGCGGCTGGGACGCCCGGGACGCGGGAACCGGGTTCGGCTTCTGTTCAGTTCCCATCGGGGGTCACCTTCCACCAGGGGAGAAGACGGGTGTCGACGGGCGCTCGCGCGGTCGTGGCCGCCGGCCGGCCGGCATCCGACGTGGCGGGCGCGGCGATGGGCCGGGCGATCACACGAAGCTGGATGGACTCGAACGCGCCATGCTGAAGGGTGGCGACACGGTTCGCCGCGATGTTGCGCAGATACTTCTGGATCATCACAGCGCGTTCCGAACGCGGCTCGTCGTCGCTGCCCTGCAGTTCGGAGTACGTGGTCCAGGCCCGGCGCAGCATGTTCTGCGTCGTGTGGCTCGGGAAGACGTTGTGCTCCACCGCGGAGGTGTCCACCGCGCTGAGATCGAACCAGGCGCTCACCTGGACGGTTCCATCAGGAGCGATGCGCGCGGTTCTCGCGGAGATCTGCCGGTTGACGGACTCCGGTTCCGGGGCGAACAGCCGCCAGTTCTGCTCGAAGAGCGGATAGACCCAGGCGGTGACCTGCCGGCTGAACTGCCGGGAGACGGGGTTCGGCGGAGCCACATGCAGGAACACCATGACCCCGTGGATCAGAGATGCCGCCAGACACAGCAGCACGGCGGCCCCGATCCCCGCCCTCAGCGGAACGGCCAACCGGGACGGCGCGCGGGCGGGAGGCGGTTCTCCGGATGACTGCGGTGCCGTCGGCCTGGTGCCCGTCCGCTGCCGGTCCTTCACATCCGCTGATTCAATGCCACCCGGCACAGCCCCACCCGGCCTTTCCAATTCAGTGCTCACCTGCGTGTTCCTCGTACCTCCGCCGGTGGCGCGGGACGGATCGCTCCCGATTCCGTCCCGCGCCACCGGTCGTGTTCGTGCTCTCAGCCGGTGAAGGCCTTGCGCTCACCGGTCAGGTCAGGCTTGTCGCCGTAGCCCTGGTGGCCGCCCCAGCTGCTCGGGACGCTCCGCTCGGGACCGCCGTACCCCGGGCCGTCGTGCTCAGGGCCCTCGGGACCGCCGTGCTCGGGACCGCCGTGCTCAGGGCCACCGTGCTCAGGGCCACCGTGTTCCGGACCGCCGTGCTCGGGACCACCGTGCTCCGGACCGTGGCCATGCTCCGGCTTGCCGTGCCACGGGCCGTGTCCGTGGTGCGGCTTGCCCGGCTTCTCGTGGTGGCCGTGGTGGCCGTGGTGACCGTGGTGACCGTGACCGGGCTTGATGGGCTTGATGGGCTTGACGGGCTTCCCGGCGTTCCCACCGGTGACATTCCCGCCGCTGATGTTGCCGGCCGTGTTGCCCGCGACGACGCCGCCGCTCAGAACACCGCCCAGGACGCCGCCGTTGGTGACACCGCCCGTCGTCAGGCCACCGAGCACGCCGGCGAGCAAGCCGCTCGTGGCGCTGCCCGTCGTACCGGCCGTGGTGCCGGTGGTGGTGCCCGTCGTGGTACCGGTGGTGGTTCCGGTCGTTGTGCCCGTCGTGGTACCGGTCGTGGTGCCCGTGGTTGTGCCGGTGGTCGTGGCGGCGCACTGCGGGCGGGTGATCCTGTTGGTGTCCAGCGTCACCGAGCCGTTACGGGCCAGCGCCCGGCCGTCGATGCTCGCGTTCGTGGTCACCGAGATCGAGGTCAGGGCCATGATGGTGCCCACGAACGTCGTACCGGTGCCGAGCGTGGCCGAGCTGCCGATCTGCCAGAACACATTGCACGGCGATGCGCCGTTGATCAGAAGCACCCGGCTGTCGGAGGCCGTCGTCAGCCCCGAACCCACCTGGAACACCCATACGGCATTGGGGTCGCCCTGCGCGTCGAGGGTGAGGGTGCCGGTGAGCCCGAGCGTCGACGAAGCGGTGTAGACGCCCGGAACGAGCGTCAGACCACCGGCGTCCGGCGGAAGAGCGGCGTCCGTGGCCTGTCCGGCAGCGTTGTTGTACGCCACGACCAGGTCGGACTTGGCCTGAAGGGCCGCCGCGTCGGCGGAGTGCTGAACCCCGTTCACCAGCCCGGGCGGGAACCCGCTGATCGCCGTACCCGGACTCACGCCGAGGTCTCCGGTGATCACCGAGGGGCCGGTGTTGGTGACCGACTGACCTGCCAGAACCGCGTAACTGGTCGCCGTACCCAGGGGGACAGGTGTCGCGATGGCATTCGCCCGTGTTGATGTGGCGGCGACCACGGTGGCGGCGAGCAGTACGGTGAGTACCGCCCCAACCCAGGTCGACGTCGTGCGCCATAGAGCCGTGCCAGGGAAATTGAGCGTCATCGAGGGACCAACTCCTGAGTGAGACGGTGGCGTATCGGGCACTTCCCGGTTTGCGCGGGCCGTCCTTTTCTGTCGCTGGCATACAACACCGCCGAGTACGCGTCTATGCGACGCATACGGGTGATTCCCATAAACTCGCTAAACAATGGCTGTTTGAAGCGGATGTTCATGGGCGTGTTGTGCGCTTGCCGGTCCGGCTCACATGTTGCGGTCCGGCGAAAGCTTCCGGTGACACGAATACAGAAGAAACCTTTCCTCTTTTTTCACTCACCGACCGAAGGAAGCTTCCTTTCCTCGCTGAAGGATCGCCTGGATGAATCCACATTTTCGTCGTTCGATCGGATTAATACGCCATCCGGTACTGTCACGGACACGCATTTACCTCATGCCTGAAAAGTCGAGCAAAGCCTGTGCGGTGGGCATTCGGATCGGCGCCCCGGATTACACACCGCTCCGCGCTCGGCGGAGCCGGTTTGCCTGCTGCTTGCCGAATGACGGCAATGGCAACGACGACCGACAGGGCCTGGTGATCGCCTACGTCGGCCCGGACCGGACCGGCGCGGAGCCCCTCCGGACCGGCGCGGGGCCT
Organism: Streptomyces lushanensis; assembly: GCF_001700515.1. Classification (GTDB taxonomy): domain Bacteria; phylum Actinomycetota; class Actinomycetes; order Streptomycetales; family Streptomycetaceae; genus Streptomyces; species Streptomyces lushanensis. The sequence continues at coordinate 1,979 of NZ_MAUD01000088.1, read as the reverse complement.
CTCCGGGCGGAGCCCGATCCCGCAGACAAGAAGCCTATGGAAAGGAAGCACGATCTCGTTCCGTAGCGGCGGTATGACCGGCTCTGCGTAACCGGCTCCACGCGTGAAGCATGACCGTCGCGACAGGACCTATTCCGTAGGCCGTGGCCCGGCCCGGCGTTCTGTCGGCAACGCGCAGGCCGGAGTACCGCCCGGCATCCGCCCGCGGTTGTTGGCGACGAGACGGTAGACACCGTGGGCGATCCAGCGAAAGGGAGGCAGGGTGAGCATTCCGCCCAGCCATGCCCACCCCTTGCCCGCGTTCAGCAGTAGCTTGGCGACGGCCTGCGCACCGCCGTGCACCGTCCCGGCCGGTGTGATCCACAGCAACTCGTACTCCGCCCGTTGCCGGGTGGTGCCGAGAGAGGCCAAATCCGTGAACTGCCATGGAGTAACGGCGCAGCGAATTCGCAGGTGCCGCTCAAAGAATGTCACCGAGGTCGTACAGAAGGCGCAGTCGCCGTCGTAGACAAGGACAGGTCGGGTCCGCATGACTTCATCATGCCTCGGCCGCCCCCGGCGGCCCAGCAGGCTGACCGCCGCGGGCGCCCGTCACCTCATGGCTGCCCCAGCCCGGCGACCAGACCGGCCAAGCCGTTGGACCATCACCAGGCAAGTCCCCGAAACGCCCCCGGAAATCCCGTCCCGTGTCCTCACGCGCCCCAAGTCGTTGCACAAGCGAGGCGCTTGAGCCCCTGCGCCCGGCCGCCGGTTCCGGCCTCCCCGTTCTGCCTCAGAGGCACCGCTCTGAAGGAGGCCGGAACCCGCGCTCCGTCTGTTCCCCCCTGCTTCTTCACAGGCAAATCCCCTGAGGCGCTGCTGATCACCTCGTCTTTGGCGATGACTGCCCGCAGTTCATAGCTCATCCCAACGCCCCCTCCCATCGGTTCGGCTGCTTGCCCCTGGGAGGTGAGTGCTCCTCCTCAACCGACGCGGCGGAGCGAGGTACGTTCCCGCCCATGGGGAAGCAGGTCAAGTGCGGGTCGACCAACACCAGGACCGGCGAGCGGTGCCGGAACCCGGCGATGATCGGCTATTCCCGCTGCCAGTTGCACCGAGGCGAGTGGACCCCGCCGCAAAGGAAGAAGACCAAGAAGCGGTGACGCGGACGGTCTTGCCGTCCGCTGTCGCGGCCGGGTCCGGCGTGGTCGACCGGCGCGCTCCGGGGGTCAGAGTTGGCCGCAGGACGGGCACAGGCCGCGGTAGGTGACCTCGGCCTCGGAGACCGTGAAGCCGAATCGTTCCTCCGGGGGGAGGTCGGCCAGGGGGTTTCCGGTCGGGTGGACGTCGCGGATGGTGCCGCAGCTGGAGCACACCAAGTGCTGGTGCGGGTGGTGCGCGTTCGGGTCGTAGCGCTTGGCGCGGCCCTCGGTGGAGACCTCCAGGACCTCACCGAGGGAGACCAGTTCGCCCAGGGTGTTGTAGACGGTCGCCCGGGAGATCTCGGGCAGCCGCTGGGCGGCGAGGGCGTGCACCTCGTCGGCGGTGAGGTGTACATGGTCGCCGTTGAGGACCTGCGCGACGACACGCCGCTGGGCGGTCATCCGCCAGCCACGCCCCCGCAGTCGCTCCAGCAGGTCACTCATATCAGCTCACCTATCACTTTTGTGGGATATCCGAAGTTTATCAGCGGACGTCTGGATTATGATTAGATATACATTTGGCGCACTTCTTGACTTGGACTCCGTCCATCGTAAGATCGGTTCCGGCGATAGCCAAGGGACGGGAAGACTCCAGTACGGCAGGAGACACAGACGTGCACGTCGCGGGTGACGCGTTCCACGCGCTCACCGCCGCAGGACTCGTACGCCGCATCGAACCGATCGGCGGCCCGGCCCTGTTCGAGGGACACTCCGGGCGGACAGCCACCCCCACGTCCGTACGCCGGTCCCGCGGTGTCGTCTGCGGTGTCGTCGCCGACGCCGACCGCGCGGTCGGCG
>NZ_MAUD01000087.1 GCF_001700515.1 Streptomyces lushanensis | reverse complement strand
GCGCACCCTCGATCCCCGCCCGTCCTCCCACTCGTTCCCCCGCGGGGAGGGCGGGCGCACCCTCGATCCCCGCCCCGCCTGAGACGGATCCGTTGAAACCGGTGACCATTCATACGGGGTCGTCTAAGATGTGATGTCATGGACACACTTACAGGTCTGCTCGAAGGTCCGAAGGCCCGCGGCGCGTTCCTGCTGAAGTCGGTCTTCAATCCTCCGTGGTCCCTCCGGGTCGAGGACCGGGCGCCGATCTCCGTGGTCACCATGGTGCGCGGAGACGCCTGGGTCCTCCCCGACAAGGGGCACCCCGTACAGCTGCGCCCGGGCGATGTCGCCGTGGTGCGCGGCCCCGACGCGTACACCATCTCCGACCGGCCGGAGACGGACGTACAGATCGTCGTGGGGCCCGAGCAGCGCTGCAACACCACCGAGGGCGAAGACGTCACCGAGACCATGGCGCTGGGCGTGCGCACCTGGGGCGACGACAGCAGGGCCGGCGCCTCGGTGATGCTCAGCGGTACGTACCAGGCGCCCAGCGAGATCGGCCGGCGGCTGCTCGCCGCCCTGCCCGTACTGCTGGTGCGGCCCGCGGAGGCGGGCGACAACCCGCTCGTCCAGATCCTCGCCCAGGAGATCAGCAAGGACGAGATCGGCCAGGAGCTGGTCCTCGACCGGCTGCTGGACCTGCTGCTGGTGAGCGTGCTGCGCACCTGGCTCGCGGTGCCCGAGTCGGGCGCGCCCGCCTGGTACCGCGCCCAGAGCGACCCGGTGGTCGGTCCCGCGCTGCGGCTGCTCCACGAACAGCCCGGCAAGGCCTGGACGGTGGCCACGCTGGCGGACACGGTGGGAGTCTCCCGCGCCGGTCTGGCCCGCCACTTCACCACGCTCGTCGGCGAGCCGCCGATGGCGTATCTGACGGGCTGGCGGCTCACCCTCGCCGCGGACCTGCTGCGCGAGCCGGACGCGACGGTGGCGACGGTGGCGCGCCGGGTGGGCTACAGCGGCGCGTTCGCGCTGAGCGCGGCGTTCAAGCGGGTACGGGGGGTGAGCCCCCAGGAGTTCCGCAAGGGGGGCCAGGGGGAGCCGCTGCAACGCTTGAGCGCGCCGACGCAGACGGTGGTCCTGGACCGCTGAGCGCCACCCGGCGGGGGGCGCGGTGGGGTGCGGGTGCGCCTGCGGTGCGAGTGCGGTGCGGTATGCGGCTGGCGGCGGTGTGTGTCTGACGGCGCGGTGCGCCTTCCGGCGGGGGCCGGTGGGTGGTGCGGGTGCCGGGGCACTCCGGAGGTGCGTGTCCGGACGGCATGCTGTGCTTTCCCGGGGACACCCCGGACCCCGTACGCCGCGTGCGGGCCGGGTTTTCGGTGCGGGTTTTCGGTGCGGGTTTCGTGTGCGGCACACATCACGCTTCGGTGTCCGGACACGCACCTCCTGCGACCCCGACCCCCTCCTGCCGCATGCCGGGTTTCCCTCCGGTGCCGGGCTGTATGTCCGGCGCTGTCCGGCGGTTGGGGACGGTCCGGGCCCGCACGGGGGGCGACACCGCCGTCAGGAGGAGGCCGTTTCGGGACAGCCAGCGGCCGGAGAAGGCCGTGGGCGCGCCGGGCGGGGGATCGGCCGGGTGGAGGTACGCCGTGAACGTGCCGTCCGGGCTGATGCGTACCGTCGCGTCCGCGAAGCCCAGCCAGCGTTCCACCGACGGGTACCACGCCTTGTAGACCGCCTCCTTGGCCGAGAACAGCAGCCGGTCCCAGCACAGTCCCGGGCGCTCCTCCGTCAGCCGCTCCAGGGCCGCGCGCTCGCCGTCCGAGGCGACCAGGCCCAGCACACCGCGCGGCAGCGGCTCCGCGGGCTCCGCGTCGATGCCGAGCACGGTCACCTCGGCCGCCCTGGCCACCACCGCGGCCCGGTAGCCGTCGCAGTGGGTGATGCTGCCCACCACCCCCGCGGGCCACTGTGGAGCGCCTCCGGCGCCCGGCAGCAGGGGCGCCGGCGCCACGCCCAGTTCGGCGAGGGAGCGGCGCGCACAGGCGCGCGCGGTGGCGAACTGCGCCTGGCGGCGCGCCCGGCGGCCGGCCATCAGCGCGGCCTCCTCCGGGAACAGCGGAGCGGGCGCCAGATCGTCGAACGCTTCCGACGATCTGACGCCCGGGGGCAGAATCTCCTCGATCACGGCGAGGTCAGGCGCGCGGACGGGCGACGAGGCCCGCGACGGCCCGTACGATCTCGTCCGGCCGCTCCAGCGGGAGCATGTGACCGGCGCCGGGAAGCTGCTCGAAGCGGGCGTCCGGCAGCGCCTTGGCCACCGCCTTGCCCAGCTCCGGCTTGACGACCCGGTCGTTCTCGCCCGCGAGCACCACGGCCGGTACCTCCACCGCCGCCAGTCCCGCGCGCAGATCCATCCCGCGCGACGAGGCGAAGCAGTCGGCGCGCACCTGGGGCGCGATCGCCGCGAACATCTGCCGGTTGACCTCCAGCAGGAACGGGTCGACGCCCTTGCCCATCGTCTGGGCCAGCAGCCGCCGGCCGAGCGCGGGACGGCGCAGGGCGCGGGAGAAGAGCGCGCTGCCCATCATGCGCACCTCGCTGTCGGGCGTCTCCTGGTCGTGCGCGGCCGTGCCCAGCAGCACCAGTCCGCGCAGCCGGCGCGCGGCGGCGGGATCGGTCGTGGCGTACGACATCGCGGCGAAGCCGCCGCCCGAGTGCCCGACCAGCACCGCGTCCCGCGAGCCGGTCTCGCCCAGCACCGCGGCCAGGTCCGCGCCGAACCGACGGACGGCGATGGGCTCCTTGCCCAGGCTCGACGCGCCGTGGCCGCGCTGGTCGTACAGCACCACCCGGTACCCGGCCCGGATCAGCCGGTCCGTGACGGTGCCCCAGACCCGGCGGCCCGCGGCCCAGCCGTGCGCGAGGACGACCGTCGTACCGCCGCCGGCACCGGACCTCAGCGGCGCGAGGACGCTCACCGCGAGCGCGGCGCCGTCGTCGGTCCGCACGGTGGTCTCGTCGGTACGGGCGACCGCGTCGGCCGCCGGCGTGACGGTGCTCATCGCGCCCCTCCGGCCGGTACCGCGCTGAGCTGCTTGCCCAGCGCCACGAAGGCCGCCTGCGCCGCCTTGGAGTGCTCGGCGCCGATGTCGGCGACCTTCTCCATCAGCTTCATCTTGCCGTGCGCCCGCCCGCGGAAGTGCATGGAGATACGGGTGCGGCGCCCGTGGTCCAGCGGCTCCAGAAGGAAGTCGGCCGGACCGCGGAAGACTCCGTCGACATACTCGACGGTCAGCCTGCGGCCCGGGACGACGGACTCCGTACGGGCGGTGAAGCGGAGCTTGGGGCCTCCGTTGCCGACACCCTTCGTGTGGACGGTCACGGCGACCATGCCGCCCACCTTGTCGGGCGCGCCGGAGACCGTCTCGAAGGTGTTGGCCGGGACCCACCAGCGGGCGGCACCGCGGAACTCGGCGACGAGCGCGTCCCAGACGACGTCCGCGGGGGCGTCGACCACCGCCTCGTCGATGATGTCGTAGCCGTTCATGCCTGTCTCCCTGTGTGGGACGGCGGATGGGATCGAAGGAGCGGGGCCCCGGGACCCGTCGTCACACCGACGACGGACCCCGGCGGAGCCCCGCTTCCGTGCCCGGCGTGGCGGGCCGGCCGAAGTGGCCGGCCCGGCACACCGGATCAGGCGAAGAAGCCCTGACCGGGCGTGAGGATGCCCGCCGGGTCGTAACGGCGCTTCGCGTTGCAGAGGTCGGTGTAGCGGTTGCCGAAGTGCTTCTTCCAGTCCGCGGGAGTCATCCGCGGGATGGCGCCGACCAGGTAGCGCTTGGCGCCCAGCGCCACGGCCTTGTCGTACAGCCGGCGGTTCTGCTCCAGCATCCCCGCGATGTTCGGCTCACCCGGGTGCGGGAAGCGCAGCAGGTCGAAGAGGTAGCCGATCGAGTCGTTCGGCTGGACCGCCATCGGACGCTTGAGCTTCGAGGTGCGGTACGGGTACGTGAGCACGAAGCCGACGCCCAGGTCGTTCGCGGTCAGGTCCGCCTCGGCGATCTGGAGGAACTGCTTGACCTTGGCCGCCGGCAGGAACAGGCTCAGCCAGGGCTTGGGCTGCTCCCAGTAGCCGCCCGCCTTGTAGTCCTCGACGTACGCGTCGAACCGGAAGATGTAGTCCCGGAAGGACATGTCGTCGACGGTGGCCTCGGAACGGACGTCCCGCAGCCCGGCGATCAGCGGCTCGCGGGCCGGAGCGGTGCCGGTGTAGGTGGCGCCCAGCTCCATCCGGTAGCGCCAGCCCGAGTCGTCGGGCTTCCGCGCGAGTTCGCCGGCCTGGACCTCGAACTTGCCCGCCGCCATGACCTTCTCGGCGTCGGCGAGGTAGGTCGCCACGTCGTTGTAGACGAGGTTGAAGACGACGATCCGCTCCTTGGCGGGGACGATCTTCACCGTGAGGCGGACGATGATGCCCACCTGGCCGCCGCCGGCCAGCGCGGCGTTGAACAGGTCGGAGCGGACACTGGGGGAGGCGGTGAGCAGCTGCCCGGTACCCGTGACGATGTCGATCGACTCGATGGTGTCGACCGCCAGGCCGTACTTGCCGACCGTGCCGCCGATGCCGCCGACGCTGATCGTGCCGCCGATCGACAGGTGCATGTAGTCGGGCATGGCCGGCGGCATCTTGCCCTTGGCCGCCGCCGCGTCGGTGAGCTGGGCCCAGGTGACACCCGCCTCGACCACAGCGGTGTTCGTGCCGACGCTGATGACCCTGCCCAGACCGCGGGAGTCGATCGAGATACCGCCGGGCACCGCGGCCTGGCCGTAGTTCGAGTGCGACTCAAGGTCGTCGCCGGTGCCGCTGCGCCCGTTGGCCGCGATCTTCAGGTTGTTGTCCCGGGCGAAGTTGACCATCTTGACGATGTCGTTGACCGAGCCCGGCACCAGCACGGCCCACGGCGTGATGTTCGACACCAGCGCGCCGAAGTCCTTGCTGAACTGCACCAGGTCGGCGGCCGAGGTCTTCAGCGAGCCGTCCAGCGGCGGCACGGGGGCCACCTGTCCGCCACCGCCATGGCCTCCGCCACCGTGCCCGCGGCCCGCCTCGGCGGCGGTGGCCCACGTCTGCGTGGCCACGTTCCAGCCGACGACGGTCGCGGCGGTGGCGGCCATTCCGCCCAGAACTCTGCGCCGGGAAGGGGTGTTGCTGCTCATCTGGTCCGTTCTCCCGTTCGTCATACGTGGTTGACCGCCGGTCGACCGGCGCCCACGGTGGTGGCGAGCTGGTACTCGCCCAGGTCGAAGTGCTTGGTGCCGTTGCGGAACCGCCAGGTGTACGTGGGCCAGATCGACGGGTTGCGCCCGGCGCTGTCCAGGTACCAGCTCTTGCAGCCGCCGGCGCTCCAGACCGCGCGGGCCTGGCGCTTGTCGAGCGTGGCGTTGTACGCCCGCTGCGCCTCGGGCCGCACCTCGACGCTGGACAGGCCGCGCTTGTCCATCTGCTTGAGGGCGTCGACGACGTAGGCGATCTGCGACTCGATCATCACGGTCTGGGAGGAGTGCCCCAGCGTCGTGTTGGGACCGAGCATCATGAAGAGGTTCGGGAACCCGGCGATGGTCGTACCGCGGTGCGCGGACATCCCGTCGCTCCAGGCCTCCCGGAGCTGGACGCCGCCCTTGCCCCAGATGCGCCGGGCGACCGGACGGTCTGTGGCGAGGAAGCCGGTGCCCATGATGATGGTGTCGACCTCGCGCTCCTGGCCGTCCTTGGTGACGATGGACTTGGCCCGGACATGGTCGATGGAGTCGCTGACGATGTCCACGTTCGGCTGCTGGATCGCCGGGTACCAGGTGTTCGAGAACAGCAGCCGCTTGCACGCCACCACGTAGTCGGGCGTCAGCCGCTCACGCAGCGCCGGGTCGGCGACGCTCTTCTTGAGATGGTCGGAGGCCATCTTCTGGACCTTCTCGGCGACCTTGGGCCGGGCGAAGGCGAAGGCCAGGACCTCACGGCCCCACATGTTGAAGTTGCGCCGGAAGCTCTGGTAGCCCGGGAAGCTGCGCAGCATCTTCGTGTGGAAGGCGCTGTTGACCTTGTCGTTCTTGGGACCCACCCACGGAGGCGTGCGCTGGTAGAGGTCGAGCCGGCCGACCTCGGGCTGGATCTTCGGCACGAACTGGATGGCCGAGGCGCCCGTACCGATCACGGCGACGCGCCTGCCGGTCAGGTCGTGGTCGTGGTCCCAGCGGGCCGAGTGGAAGACCTTGCCCTCGAAGTCCGCGAGTCCCGGCAGGTCCGGGACGGCCGGCTCGCTGAGGTAGCCGGCGCCCGCGACCAGGACCTGCGCGGTGTACTCGCCGCCCGAGGTCTCGATGTGCCAGCACCGGGTGTTCTCGTCCCAGCGGGCCGCGATCAGCTCGTGGTTGAAGCGGATGTGCGGGCGCACCCCGAAGCGGTCGGCGCAGTCCCGCAGATACGTGAACACCTCGTCGCGCTTGGCGAAGGTGCTCTTCCACTCCGGATTGCGGGCGAACGAGAAGGAGTACAGATGGGCCTGGACGTCACAGGCGCAGCCCGGATAGTTGTTGTCGCGCCAGGTGCCGCCCACCTCGTCGGCCCGTTCGAAGACCAGGAAGTCGTCGATCCCCTGCTGGAGCAGCCGGATGGCCGTACCCAGACCGGAGAAGCCGGTGCCGATGACCGCGACCCGCAGATGACGGGTGGGGCCCCGGCCCGCCGACTCCTCCGTCCCGTCGCTCGCGCCGCCCCCGTGGGCGGGTTCGAGAATGCTCGTCACGGTGGCCTCCTCAGCCCCTGCGCTCGATGGTGACGCGGAAGTTGTTGAAGAACTTGTCTTCGAGGGTGTAGGCGAAGATGTCGAGGTAGCGCTCGAAGCGGGCCACGACCTCCTCGCCCTCCAGGGCGACGGCCGTCTCACGGTCCGCGGCCAGCCGCTTCAGCCAGGCGCGGCACGCCATGGCGAAGGACTCCCGCTCGTTGACGATCTCCACGACGTGGAAGACGCCCTCCGCGGCGGCGGTCAGCTCGTGGAGGTGCGGGATGTGCATCCCCTCGAACTCGGAGCGCTGAAGGAACTTCAGGTCGGCGAGCAGCTCACGGTTCATGGGCTGCGCCTCGGCCGTCATCGTGTGCAGGACGAACTTCGCACCCGGGTTCAGGGCCTTGGCGACCTGGTTGAAGAAGAAGCGGTAGCGCTTGGTGCGCTCGCGCGGCGGCAGGTTGGAGGAGACGAAGTGCTCCAGCGCGTTGATGCAGAACGCCGCGTCGTACTTCTCGTCCGTCTCGTGGTCCGCCCAGCTCTCCACCCGCGTGGTGATGCGCGGGTTGTCCAGGCCGGCGATGAACGCCTCCTGGGTGCGGCTCAGCGTCAGACCGACGGCCTGCTCGACCCCGTGGACGGTGGTGAGGCGGTTGAGCATGGTGCCCCAGCCGCAGCCGATGTCCAGCACACGGCGGGTGCCCGCGGCCCCGGCCAGCTCGGCGAAGGTGTCGAGCTTGCGCTCCTGAGCCTCGTCCAGTGTCGTGACGAGGTCCTCGCCCTGCTCCCAGTAGCCGCCGGAGTACATCATGGTCGGACCCAGCAGGAGCCGGTAGAAATCGTTGCTCACCTCGTAGTGGTGCCGTACCGCGTCGACCTCGGGGTCCACGGATCTGGGGGCGACCGTTGTCATGCTCGACCTCTTTCCTGTGTCGCTGCGCCGCTCGTTCCGACCGTTGATTCGGCCACGAGCAAACCGTGTCGCTCGCAACAGATGTGCAAGACGCCCGTGCTTCGGTGGTGTTGCGCCTGGGTTGCGCGGCCCGCGCTTCCATGCCTCTCGAAACCGGATGCACCGCGAGAGAGGACCGAAGCTCATGACGCTGCCCACCATCGAAGAACTGGCGAGCCAGCTCGAGGCCGTGTCGGGCGCCCAGGAGGTCAGCCCCGATGCACCGCTCCAGCACATCGCCGATGTGGACTCGCTGGACCTGATGGAGTGGCTGTACGGGTTCCAGAACCAGTACCCGGACATCCCCGCCGACGAGTCGCTCTTCGCCGACCTCGACGACACCACCACGCTGCGCCACGTGTACGAGCGGATCCTCGCGCTCGTCCCGCAGCCGGCTCAGGCGTAACGGGACCGCCTGTGAACGGCTTCGACATCACCGGGTGGGGCATGGCCGTACCCGAGCGCAAGGTCACCAGCGTGGAGTTGGCGGAGCGTTTCGGCGTCGACGAGAACTGGATCGTCAGCCGGTGCGGTATCCGGGAGCGCCGGGCCGTCGGACCGGGCCAGACGACCGCCTCACTGGCTGTCGAGGCCGGCCGTCGCGCGCTGGAGAAGGCGGGCCTGACCGGTGGCGACATCGCTCATCTGATCGTCGCCACCGCCACGCCCGAGCAGCCCTCTCCGGCGACGTCCGCCTTCGTCCACCACGATCTCGGGATCGCGGGCGGGGCGCACGACGTCAACTCCGAGTGCGCGGGCTTCATCTACGCGCTGGTGTCGGCGATGGCACTGATCGCCATCGACCCCCGGCCGATCCTGCTGATCGGCTCCGACACCCACACTCTGACGGCCAACCCCGCCGACCGTGATCTGTCCATCCTCGTCGGCGACGGCGCCGGCGCGGTGGTGCTCCAGCCGGGACCCGAGAACCGGGTCAAGGCATGGAACCTCGGCGCGGACGGCTCCTGCGCCGGCAGCCTCAAGGTGCTGGCGGGCGGCAGCAGGATGCCGACCACCGAGGAGACGGTCCGCCAGGGCCTCCACTACGCGCAGATCAACGGCAACGAGATCTATCTCAACGCCGTGCGCTACACGGTCCGTACGGTCCGGGAGACGCTGGAGAGCGCCAAGGTCGACGCGGCCGACATCGATCATGTCATCCCGCACCAGGCCAATATCCGGATCATCAACTCGATCCTCAGCCACACCGGTCTGCGCCAGGAGGCGCTGATCACCAATCTGGAGCGGTACGGCAACACCGCCTCCGCGTCCGTCCCGATCGCTCTCACCGAGGCGCTCGACGAGGGCCGGATCAAGAACGGTGACAAGGTGCTGCTCGCGGGCTTCGGAGCGGGCATGACCTGGGGATCGATCCTGATGGAGTGGGGCGGGGTGAGGAAATGAGCGGCAACAAGCCGCAGGGCACTCGCCCCGAGAAGCCGGTCGCCCTGGTCACGGGAGCGTCCGGCGGGCTGGGACAGGCCCTGGCCCTGGAACTGGACGCGCTCGGCTGCCGGGTGGCGGTCCACTACAACAGCTCCGAGGTCCAGGCCCGGGCCGTTCAGGAGAAGCTCGCCAACGACTCGGTCGTGGTCACCGGTGACGTCGGCTCCTGGGACGCCGTCACCGCGATGTACGCCCGGATCAGCGACGAGCTCGGTCCCGTCGACGTCCTCGTCAACAACGGCGCGATCCGCAAGGACGCGCTGATGGCGATGCAGTCGCCGGCGGACTGGGCGCAGGTGATCCAGACCAACCTGGTCGGTTCGTTCCACACCGCCAGGGCGACCGTGCCGTACATGCTCCGGCAGCGGTGGGGACGGATCATCAATGTGGTCTCGCCCTCCGGTCTGATCGCGACCGCGGGCCAGACCGCGTACTCGGCCTCCAAGGCCGGTCTCATCGGCTTCACCCGCACCCTGGCCGCCGAGTGCGGCCGGCGCGGGGTGACCGTGAACGCCCTCTCGCCGGGCTTCATGATCACCGGAATGACGAAGGACCTGCCCGGCCGTGTCATCGAGGGGATGGAGGACAAGGCGCCCATCCCCCGGTTCGTCACGGTGGAGGAGGTGGCCCGCAGCGCCGGGCTCTTCCTGGACCAGGACTGTATGACGGGCCAGGTCATCAGTATCGACAGCGGAGTCTCGATCACCTGACGCGGCCGGCCCCCGGGCCGTCCGCCAGGAGAGTCCGTCATCGCCCCGTACGGCCGGTGTGCCCCTCTGGCGCATCCGGCCGTCCGGCATGCCCCGGCCGCACGGCAGGACATCGCGCCCCGACCGGCCGGCGAAAAAAGAGGCGGCCCGGCTACTGCCGGGCCGCCCGCGTATGTTCCCCCGCTGTCGGTTACGCCACACGCCGCGTCGGCGCGGACCGCGCCGGACGCACCGGATGGGTGAGACAGCCGTCCGTCGTCAGTGAGCACGGCCGCGGCGCGGCCGGTCTCGGCGACGGAGCCTCGAACATGCCCATCAGCACCGGATCCAGCCGGGTGACGGCCTTCGGTTCCGGTGCGGGCCGCCGCTCCGGCGTACGGAGCAGTTCCAGATACGCCGCCTCGCTCTCGGGCGCCGGATCTATCCCCAGCTCCTCCGCCAGAACCTCCCTGAGCTGCTGATAGGTGCGCAGCGCCTCGGCCCGGTTGCCCGCCGTGCGGTGCGCGGCCATCCGGCACCGGTAGGCGCTCTCCCGGAACGGGGCGCGGCGTACGGCTTCTTCGGCGTACCGCAGCGCGTGATGCTCGTCGCCGAGCGCGGACGAGGCCAGGCTCGCGGTCTCCAGCGCGGACAGACGCAGCTCGTCGAGCCGCTCCCGCACGCTGTTGACCCACTCGCCCTCATGGGCGGGGAGGAATGACCCGCGTAGATTCGACACAGCAGCGGACGCGAGCTGCTGCGCGACGGCGTACGAGCCCGCCGCGTACGCCTCGGCCGCCTCGCTCAGCGCCGCCTCGGCGCACTCGACGTCCACCGCCGCGTCGTCGGGCAGCCGCAGCAGATAGCGGCCTCCCTGGGCGACGAGCGGGGTGACACCGGGCTGCTGCCGGGGAAACGTGACGAAGGTACGGACCCGGCTGACGACACTGCGCAGGGCCGAGGCCCAGGTGTCGGGCAGGCCGTCGGGCCAGACGGTGTCCGCCAGTTGGTCGCGGCTGGTACCGCCGGACCGTTCGAGAATGAGCCGGGCGAACGCGACTTGGGCCTGAGCGCTGGACAGATGCTGCGGAGGAACCCCTTCGGGTTCGATCGTGACGAGACCAGCAAGTCTGATGAGCAAGCTGTACTCCCCGGTGCGGTCGGCTGTCTGCCGGTTCCACCGGCGGCGGTTGCCGCCGGCGACATGATCGGAATCTCGCCAGGGGGCCCGTCCACGATGGTTCTTGTGAAGGAGATCGGGACAAGAGGTGCATGCCCCCTGCACAAGATTTGGACGATACCAATCGGCCTTCTCTACGTGTCAACCATGGCCGGGGAACATTCCCCGGGAATTGGTCGGAGAGCAGGATTCCGCTTCCTGGGCCATGTCGCGTTCTTCTTGCGTTGTCGGGTTTCCCCATTTCAGGGTCGTGTTGCGCGCGGCTTGCGCGGCTGTCGTTGAATTGCGTCGCACTTTGAGTCCAAGGTTGAGCGGACTCCGGTAATTGTCCGAAACGTGGATGAGGAGACGCACGTGAACACATCCGGAGGATGGGAACGTCTCGCGCCGAAACTGGACGCGACGCGTCGTCGTGTGCAGTCCCTCGAGTGGGAGCCCGCCCGCCGCAACAGCTTCGTGACGTACACGGTCGAGCGTGACTCCGCGTACGCCGACCTCGACGGCGAACGCCTCCTGATGATGTCGGGCTACAGCTATCTGGGCCTGGCGGGCGACGAGCGCGTGGTGGCGGCGGCCAAGGCCGCGGTCGATCTGTACGGCACCGGCAACCACGGCGTGCGGGCGCTCGCGGGCTCGATCCCGCTGCACGAGGAGTTGGAGGCGGAGGTCGCCCGGTTCGCCGGCCGCCAGGAGGCGATGGTCTTCGGCTCCGGCTACGCCGCGAACGTCGGTACGGTCGGCGGACTGGTCGGCGGCGGGGACACCGTCTTCATCGACAAGTACGACCACGCGAGCATCGTCGACGGCTGCCGGCTCAGCGGCGCCACCGTCACCCGCTTCCGGCACAACGATGTCGAGCACCTCGACCGGCGGCTGGCCGCCGCGAGCACCGACGGGATCAGGCTCGTCATCGTCGACAGCGTCTACTCCATGGACGGCGACATCGCTCCGCTGCCCGAGCTGCGCGCCGTCTGCGACGCGCACGACGCGCTGCTGATGGTGGACGAGGCCCACGCGCTCGGAGTCATCGGCGCCACCGGCAAGGGCATCGAGGAGCACTTCGACTACCGGGCGAAGGTCGACATCAAGCTGGGCACCCTCTCCAAGGCCATTCCCTCGATGGGCGGCTGGGTGGCCGGGCCGAGCGAGCTGATCGGCCATCTCAAGTACGCGGCACGGCCGTTCCTCTTCTCCGCGGCCCTCGGCCCGGCCCAGTCCGCCGCGGCTCTGGAGTCGCTGCGCATCCTGGAGCGCGAGCCCGAGCGCGTCAGCCACATCCAGCAGGAGTCCGCGCGGTTCCGCCGGATGCTGAACGAGGGCGGGATGCGCACCGGCGACAGCGAGACCGCGGTCGTCCCGGTCATCGCGGGCTCCGACGACGCGGCCTACGACTACGCCACCGCCTGCCGCGCGGCCGGTGTCATCGGACTGCCGGTGGTCACACCCGCGGTCCCCAACGACCTGGCGCGGCTGCGGATCGCGATCACCGCCCGGCACACCAAGGCGGACATCGACTTCGCCGCGGAGGCCTTCCTCAAGGCCGCCCACGAGTGCGGACTGATCCCGGGCTGATCCACCGGCCGCGCGCTCCGCGTCCGTCCCACCCACCACGCGCACTCTCACGCTCACCCACGCGCCGGCGCCAGTCGGCCGCTGTCCGCCGTCCGCCGTTCGCACGGGATTCGGGATACGGGATGTCAACCTCACCGAGGCACACACAGCTCAAAGCGCCTGTCGCGATCACCGGCATGGGCGTCGTCACACCGGCCGGCTGCACCCCCGACGATCTGTGGACCACGCTGCGCGCCGGCCGGTCCACGGCCGCCACCCTCACCCATCTCGACCTGGAACGGCACCGGGTACGGATCGGCTGCCGGGTCCGCGGACTCGACGAGACCGGACTGGTGCCCGCCAAGGACGCCCGCAGGATGGACCCGTTCGCGCTGTACGGCACGACGGCGGCCCTCGCCGCCCACCGGGACGCGGGCGCGCCGTCCGTCGACCCGGACCGTACCGCGATCGTCGTCGGCAACGCCGTCGGCGGCCGGGCCACCAGCGACGCGGAGTCCAAGAACTTCACCGAGTCGGGACCGCACCGGGTCAATCCGCTGATGCCGCTGATGACGATGCCCAACGCGGCGGCGGCCCAGATCGCGATGCGGCTCGGCTGGCAGGGGCCCGCCCTGACGATCGCCACCACCTGCGCCAGCGGGGCCGACGCCATCGGCCACGCGGTGATGCTGCTCCAGACCTACCGGGCCGACGTGGTGCTGGCCGGAGGCTGCGAGTCGACGCTGACGCCGGTCACCCTGGCCGGATTCGGCAACCTCAACGCCGTGTCGCTGCGCAACGACGACCCGGAGCGCGCGTCCAGGCCCTTCGACGCCGACCGGGACGGCTTTGTGATGGGGGAGGGCGCCGGCTTCGTCGTACTGGAACGGCTCGACGACGCGAAGGCGCGCGGCGCCCGGTCCTACGCGACCGTCGCCGGCTACGCCTCCACCGCCGACGCGTTCCATCTCTCGATGCCGCTGCCGGACGGCGGCGCCGCGATCGGCGCCATGTCGGGAGCCATCGCCGACGCGGGCCTGATCCCCTCCGACATCGTGCACATCAACGCGCACGGCACCTCGACGCCCTTCAACGACCGCGCCGAAGCGGTCGCGCTGGCCAAGGTGTTCGGGCCCGACGGGCCGCCGGTCACCGCCAACAAGAGCGTCATCGGCCATCTCATCGGAGCCGCCGGCGCGGTCGAACTCATCGCCACCGTGCAGGCGATGCGCCAGTGCGAGGTCCCACCCACCGCCAATCACGAACGGCTGGAGCCAGGCATGGAAATCGACGTGGTCCACGGCGCGCCGCGCGCCGTCGCATCCGGTCC
>NZ_MAUD01000086.1 GCF_001700515.1 Streptomyces lushanensis | reverse complement strand
TCGAACCGGGCCCGGGCCCGGGCGACTCCCGATTGGCGGCGGCCATGGAGGTGACGGCCCGGATCGGGGATCTGCTCGCCGAGGAGGCGAAGGCGGGCGCGGACCTGGCACGCGAACTGCGCGCCGCGCTCACGGCGGAGCGCGGCTGGCAGCGCGACATGGCCCTGGCCACGCTGCGCACGGCCCTGGGCCCGAGCGCGGACGGTCTGCATGTGCTGGTGTGCGTGGCGCCCTGGCGGCTGGAGGAGCCCCGGCCCCGAGCGGTCCCGGGCACGGCGGCGGTGTGCGCGCTGCCGTTCGCGGGCGCGGGCGGACACCGCCGTACGGACCGGGCTCCCGGGGCCGGGGGCCGGGCGTCCACGGGAGAGTCCGCAGGGCTGACGGCCGCGGACCCGCGGGCCGAGCCGCCACCGGACGCTCCGTCCCCGGTCACCGCCTCCACCGGTCCGGCCGGACACCGCGCACAAGAAGACACGGCCGGCCGGACGACAGCACCCGTCGCGCGGGGCGGTTCCGCATCGGCCGGCCCGGCGGCCGACGACAGCGAACAGGCCGACGACGAACAGAGCGCGCGAACACCGGCCGATGGGCCGGCCGGGCGCGCGGCACGGTCGCGCGCGGTGGCCGGATGGGCGGACGGCGGCGGCTTCGGTGGGGTGGTGGAACCCGGTGGGGTGCCGGAGGCGGTGGCGCTGCTTGTGCGGCTTCGCTCCGGGGACGCGCTCGCGCCCGTGCTCGAAGCCGTCGGCCGGCTCTGCGAGGGCGCGGGCCCCGTGGTCGCCGCCGGTGCCTGCGTCCCGCGCCGGGGACTGGCCGAGTTGCCCGACGCCTGGCAGGAGGCGGTCGCGGCGGCCCGCGCGGCCCTCGCCGAACCCCGCTTCGGCCCGGTGGCCGAATGGTCCGCGATAGGCCCGTACCGCCTGCTCACCGCGCTTCCCCCCGGACCCGATCCCGCGGTCCGCCTCCTGCTGGCCCCGGCCCACGCCGAACTCGCCCGCACCGCCGAGGTGTTCCTCGACCGCGCGGGCCAGGCGGGCCGTACCGCGTCCGCCCTCGGCATCCACCGCCAGACGCTCTACTACCGTCTGTCCCGCGTCGAACAGCTCACCGGCCTCGACCTGGACTCCGGTGAGGACCGACTGCTCCTCCACATGGCCCTCAAGGCGGCCCGCCTCTGACGCCCGTGCCCGGTCGGGCGCGCGGTCACCGCCCGAGGACACCGGGCGAGGACGCACGAAGGGCCCGGCGGATGCCGGGCCCTTCCACGCTCACCCGGGCCCGCGGCCCGGTACGGCTCAGTCGCTCGGATCGCGGCTCAGTCGGTCAGGTTCACCGAACGGGCCGACGTCGCGCCGATCTCCTCGGCGATCTCCGTCAGCACGGACTGCGACACGGTGTCGTCGACGGTGAGCACGACCAGCGCCTCGCCGCCCTCCTCCACCCGGGAGACCTGCATCCCCGCGATGTTCTGCCCGGCCTCGCCGAGGATCCGGCCGACCGTACCGACCACACCGGGACGGTCCTCGTAGCGCAGGACGACCATATGATCGGCCAGCGCCAGATCGATGTCGTAGTCGCCGATCGCGACGATCTTCTGGAGGTGCTTGGGGCCCGCCAGCGTGCCGGAGACCGAGACCTCCTCGCCGTCCGAGAGCGTGCCGCGCACCATCACCACATTGCGGTGGTTCGGGGATTCGCTCGACGTGGTGAGCCGGACCTCGACACCCCGCTCCTGCGCGAACAGCGGAGCGTTCACATACGACACCGTCTCGGCGACGACATCCTCGAACACGCCCTTGAGCGCGGAGAGTTCGAGCACCTTCACATCGTGCTGGGTGATCTCGCCGTACACCTCGACATCGAGACGGACCGCGACCTCGCCCGCCAGCGCGGTGAAGATACGGCCGAGCTTCTCGGCGAGGGGCAGGCCGGGCCGTACGTCCTCGGCGATGACTCCGCCCTGGACATTGACCGCGTCCGGCACGAGCTCACCGGCGAGGGCGAGCCGTACGGACCGGGCGACCGCGATGCCCGCCTTCTCCTGCGCCTCGTCGGTGGACGCGCCGAGGTGCGGCGTGCAGACGACCTGGTCGAACTGGAACAGCGGGGAGTCCGTGCAGGGCTCCTTCGCGTACACGTCCAGACCGGCGCCGGCGACCCGGCCCTCCTTGAGCGCGGAGGCCAGCGCCTCCTCGTCCACGATCCCGCCGCGCGCGGCGTTCACGATCCGTACCGTCGGCTTCACCTTGTGCAGTGCCTCGTCGCCGATCAGCCCCAGCGTCTCGGGCGTCTTGGGCAGGTGCACGGTGATGAAGTCCGACACCTCGAGGAGCTCGTCCAGCGTCAGCAGCTTGACGCCCATCTGGGCGGCGCGGGCCGGCTGCACGTAGGGGTCGTACGCGACGATCTTCATCCCGAAGGCGGACATGCGCTGGGCGACCAGTACACCGATCCGGCCCAGGCCCACCACGCCGAGCGTCTTCTCGCTCAGCTCCACGCCCGTGTACTTCGAGCGCTTCCACTCGCCGTTCTTGAGGGCCGCGTTCGCCTGGGGGATGTTGCGCGCGGTGGCGACCAGCAGTCCGCAGGCCAGCTCGGCGGCGGTGACGATGTTGGAGGTCGGCGCGTTGACGACCATCACACCGGCCTTGGTGGCGGCGGAGACGTCGACATTGTCGAGACCGACGCCGGCGCGGGCGACCACCCGGAGCTTCCGAGCCGCGGCGACCGCCTCCGCGTCGACCTTGGTCGCGGAACGGACGAGAATGGCGTCCACATCGGCGATGGCGGGCAGCAGCTCCGCGCGGTCGGCGCCGTTGCAGTGCCGGATCTCGAAGTCCGGACCGAGCGCGTCGACGGTGGCGGGCGAAAGCTCTTCGGCGATGAGTACGACAGGTTTCGAGCTCACGTGAGTCCTCACAAGTCCCATTGCGGACGGCCGTCCCGACGGCCGCAGGCGGTGGAGGGGTCCTAGGGCGTGCCCGGTCGGACAGGACAGAACCTAGCCGCGTGGAAGACGCACAACGCTGTGGGCCTGACGCGTATGTGTTGAGCAGTGTAGTGCCGTAACGGGGCGGGTGATCCGCCCGAGCGACAGGATCACTCATACGCGTCGGGCCCGGCGTCCACGCACGGTCCGGCGCCGTACCCGTACGGTCCGGCGTCGTGATCGCGCGTCGGGGCGCCGCGTCGTGGCCTTGGGGGGACGGCCCGGCCCGTCCGGGCCGGGCCGTCCCCGCGCGGTGCTACGCGTCGTCGTTGTCGACCCAGCTCATGAGCTTGCGCAGCTCGGCGCCGGTGGTCGCCAGCAGGCTGTCGCTGTCGGCCTTCTTGTACTCGTTGTACCTCTTCAGACCGCCGTGGTACTCGTCCATCCAGTTCTTGGCGAACGTACCGTCCTGGATCTCGCCCAGGATCTTCTTCATCTCGGCCTTGGTCTGGTCGTTGATGATGCGCGGGCCGCTCACGTAGTCGCCCCACTCGGCGG
This sequence comes from Streptomyces lushanensis, assembly GCF_001700515.1. Lineage (GTDB taxonomy): Bacteria > Actinomycetota > Actinomycetes > Streptomycetales > Streptomycetaceae > Streptomyces > Streptomyces lushanensis. The sequence continues at coordinate 98,049 of NZ_MAUD01000086.1, read as the reverse complement.
TCTCGGAGACCGACCAGCGCATCTTCTCCAGACCGCCCTCGTACATCAGGTCCACGATCAGCTTCAGCTCGTGGAGGCACTCGAAGTACGCGATCTCCGGCTGGTAGCCGGCCTCGGTCAGCGTCTCGAAGCCCGCCTTGACCAGCGCGGCGGTTCCGCCGCAGAGCACGGCCTGCTCACCGAACAGGTCGGTCTCGGTCTCCTCTTTGAAAGTTGTCTTGATGACGCCGGCGCGGGTGCCGCCGATGCCCTTCGCGTACGAGAGGGCCAGCGCGAAGGCGCCGCCGGAGGCGTCCTGCTCGACGGCCGCGATACACGGAACACCGCGGCCCTCCTCGTACTGGCGGCGGACGAGATGGCCGGGGCCCTTCGGGGCGACCATCGCGACATCGACATGGGCCGGCGGCTTGATGAAGCCGTAGCGGATGTTGAGGCCGTGGCCGAAGAAGAGCGCGTCGCCGTCCTTCAGATTGTCCTTGATGGACTTCTCGTAGACCTCGGCCTGGATCGGGTCCGGCACCAGGATCATGATGACGTCGGCCTCGGCGGCGGCCTCGGCGGGCGTCACCACGCGCAGGCCCTGCTCCTCGGCCTTGACCTTGGACGTGGAGCCCTCGTGCAGACCGACCCGGACGTCGACACCCGAGTCACGGAGCGACAGCGCGTGGGCGTGGCCCTGGCTGCCGTAACCGATGACCGCGACCTTGCGGTTCTGGATGATGGACAGGTCGGCATCGTCGTCGTAGAACAGCTCGGCCACTGGGTCTTCTCCTTGGTGTGCACTTCTGTGAATTCGCAGCTTGTGTGATGCGCGGCTCGCGTCCCACCGTACGGCGGGACGGGCGGGGGCGGCGGTCCGGTCTCGCCATGCGAGCCGGACCCCTGCTGACGGGCGTGCTGAAGGCGTGCCGGCGGGCGGCTCACGCGCTGCGGTCGAGCGCCCGCAGACTGCGGTCCGTGATGGACCGCGCGCCACGTCCTATGGCGATCGTCCCGGACTGCACCAGCTCCTTGATGCCGAACTGCTCCAGCATCTTGAGCATGGCGTCGAGCTTGTCGCTCGATCCGGTGGCCTCGATCGTGACGGCCTCGGGCGAGACGTCGACGGTCTTGGCACGGAAGAGCTGGACGATCTCGACGATCTGGGAGCGGGTCTCGTTGTCGGCGCGGACCTTCACCAGGACGAGCTCGCGCTGGATCGCGGCGCCGGGCTCGAGTTCGACGATCTTCAGGACGTTCACCAGCTTGTTGAGCTGCTTCGTGACCTGCTCCAGCGGCAGTTCCTCGACATTGACCACGATGGTGATGCGGGAGATGTCGGGATGTTCGGTGACACCGACGGCGAGTGAGTCGATGTTGAAGCCTCGGCGGGAGAACAGGGCGGCGATCCTGGCGAGGATACCGGGGGTGTTCTCCACCAGAACGGAGAGCGTGTGCCTGGTCATGTGTCGGTCTCTTCTCTCTGGCTCTCGGTCTCTCTGGGCTCTCGGTCCCGGCTCAGTCGTCTTCGTTGTCACCGAAATCGGGGCGGACGCCCAGGGCCGCCATGACCTCGTCGTTGGAGGTGCCGGCGGCGACCATCGGCCACACCTGGGCGTCCTCGTGGACGATGAAGTCGACCACGACCGGGCGGTCGTTGATCGCGTTCGCCTTGGCGATGACCGCGTCCAGCTCGTCGGGCGACTCGCAGCGCATCGCGACGCAGCCCATGGCCTCGGAGAGCTTCACGAAGTCGGGGACGCGCGTGCCGCCGCTGGGGCCGTCCACCGTCTCCTGGCCCGAGTGCAGCACGGTGTTGGAGTAGCGCTGGTTGTAGAAGAGGGTCTGCCACTGGCGGACCATGCCCAGCGCGCCGTTGTTGATGATCGCGACCTTGATCGGGATGTTGTTGAGCGCGCAGGTGGTCAGTTCCTGATTGGTCATCTGGAAGCAGCCGTCGCCGTCGATCGCCCAGACCGTGCGGTCGGGCCGGCCCGCCTTGGCGCCCATGGCGGCCGGGACGGCGTATCCCATGGTCCCCGCGCCGCCCGAGTTCAGCCAGGTGGCGGGCTTCTCGTACTCGATGAAGTGCGCGGCCCACATCTGGTGCTGGCCGACGCCCGCCGCGTAGATGGTGTCCGCCGGGGCGAGCTGCCCGATCCGCTGGATGACCTGCTGGGGGGAGAGGCTGCCGTCCTCGGGCTGGTCGTAGCCGAGAGGATAGGTCTCGCGCCAGCGGTTGAGATCCGTCCACCAGGCGCTGTAGTCCCCCACCCGCCCTTCGGTGTGCTCCGCCTGGACCGCCTGGACCAGATCGGCGAGGACCTCACGCGCGTCGCCGACGATCGGCACGTCGGCGGCGCGGTTCTTGCCGATCTCGGCCGGGTCGACATCGGCGTGGACGATCTTGGCGTACGGCGCGAAACTGTCCAGCTTGCCGGTGACACGGTCGTCGAAGCGGGCACCCAGGGCGATGATCAGATCGGCCTTCTGGAGCGCGGTGACGGCGGTGACCGAGCCGTGCATGCCCGGCATTCCCACATGCAGCGGGTGGCTGTCGGGGAAGGAACCCAGCGCCATCAGGGTGGTGGTGACGGGCGCGCCGGTCAGCTCGGCCAGGACCCTCAGCTCGGCGGTCGCGCCGGCCTTGATGACCCCGCCGCCGACGTAGAGCACCGGCCGTTTGGCCTGGGTGATCAGCTTGGCGGCCTCACGGATCTGCTTGGCGTGCGGCTTGGTCACCGGGCGGTAGCCGGGCAGGTCGTGGGTGGGCGGCCAGGAGAAGGTCGTACGGGCCTGGAGCGCGTCCTTGGCGATGTCGACCAGCACCGGTCCCGGCCGGCCGGTGGAGGCGATGTGGAAGGCCTCCGCGATGATGCGCGGGATGTCCTCGGCCTTGGTGACAAGGAAGTTGTGCTTGGTGATCGGCATGGTGATGCCGCAGATGTCCGCCTCCTGGAAGGCGTCCGTACCGATGGCCTTGCTGGCCACCTGGCCGGTGATCGCGACCAGCGGCACCGAGTCCATGTGCGCGTCGGCGATCGGGGTGACCAGATTGGTGGCACCGGGGCCCGAAGTGGCCATGCAGACACCGACCTTGCCGGTGGCCTGGGCGTAACCGGTGGCCGCGTGGCCCGCTCCCTGCTCGTGCCGGACCAGGACATGGCGGACCCGGGTGGAGTCCATCATCGGGTCGTAGGCGGGGAGGATCGCGCCGCCGGGGATGCCGAATACCGTGTCGGCGCCCACTTCCTCAAGCGCACGGATGAGGGACTGCGCTCCCGTGACGTGCTCGACGGGGGCGGACGACGATCCGCCGTTACGGGCCCGCGGCTGCGGATGGTGGGCCCCGGTGGCCTGCTCGGTCATCGGCATTCTCTTCTCGAAGCTGAGGGTTTTTGCGAGGTTTGTGGTGTGCCGGTGCAACAAAAAACCCCTCGTGCCGTGAGGCAAGCGAGGGGAGCGCGTCGGTGTGGACTGCAGAGCGGGTGCCGGGCTCTGCTTCAACCGACGCGCTGTCCAAGTACGAGAATTCGGGTGCGCATGGCACAGACCATCCCTCCGGCGCGCCCCGACTGTCAAGCCGGTGGGACGGGAGTCTCATTATTTGAGCGGATCGAGCGGGCGTGGAACACGGTCGGAGACCGGCTGGCGGGGCTGTCTGACCGGCAGTGAGCCGCCGGTCAGAACGGGCAGGACGGTGCCGCTGCCGGGCAGCGCGTACGGGCCGCCCACCAGGGCGCGGCGCAGCCGGTACTCGTCGAGCGGCCCGGAGAAGGCCATGCCCTGGCCATGGGTGCATCCCATGGCGCGCAGCGCGAGCACCTGCTCCGGTACGTCCAGGCCGTCGGCCACCGACTGCATCCCCAGATCACCGGCGATCCGCAGCAGTCCCGCGGTGATCTTGTGCAGCCTCGCGGACTCCACGACGCCCTCCACCAGACCGCGGTCCAGCTTCAGTACGTCGACGGGGAGCCGCCGCAGCGCGTTTATCGCCGCGTAGCCGCTGCCGAAGCCGTCGAGCGCGATCCGTACGCCCAGTCGGCGCAGCGCGACGAGACGGTGCTCCAGCTCGTCCAGGCAGGCGCGCGGATCGGTGTCGGCCAGCTCGATCACCAGGGCGCCGGAGGCCAGACCATGGCGGGTCAGCAGGGCCTCGATGGAGCCGAGCGGCATGGACCGGTCGAGCAGCCTGCGGGCCGGGAGCCGGACCGCGACGGGTACGGCATGGCCCGTCCTGGCACGCTCGGCGGCCTGTACGACGGCCTCTTCGAGCAGCCAGCGGGCGAGTTCCGCGGTGCGGTCGCTGTCGTCGGCGACGCGCAGGAACTCGGCCGGGGTGAAGAGGATGCCCTGGGCCGAGCGCCAGCGGGCCTGGGCGGCGACGGAGGAGACCCGGCCGGTGGCCAGATGCACCACCGGCTGGTGGAGCAGCGCGAACTCGCCGTCGTGGAGCGCGGAGCGCAGCCGGGCCGCCAGCTCCGTCCTGCGCACGACGTCGGCCTGCATCTGCGGCGCGTACAGCTCGACGCGGTCCTTGCCGCCCGCCTTGGCGCGGTACATGGCGAGGTCGGCGTTGCGCATCAGATCGGTGGGCGTTATGCCCGGTTCGGCGAAGGCGACGCCGATGGAGGCGGCGACCCGGACATCGTTGCCGTCGATGCGGTACGGCTGGGAGAGCCGCAGCCGGAGCCGGTCGGCGATCTCATGGACCTGGTACTCCCGTGCGCGCTGGTCGCCGCCGCCGTCGCCGAGGACGATCGCCGCGAACTCGTCGCCGCCGAGCCGGGCGGCGGTGTCCCCGGCCCGTACCGAGTCCTGGAGCCGCTGCGCGGCGAGGATCAGCAGCTCGTCCCCGGCCTGGTGGCCCAGCCGGTCGTTGACGGCCTTGAAGCCGTCGAGGTCGATGAAAAGCACGGCGGTGCCGGGATCGGTCGTACGGCGGCCGGAGAGGGCCTGGCGCACGCGCTCGGTGAACAGAGCCCGGTTGGGCAGGTCGGTGAGCGGGTCGTGCTCGGCGTTGTGCTGCAACTGCGCCTGAAGGCGCACCCGTTCGGTGACGTCCCGGCTGTTGAAGATCAGCCCGCCCTGGTGGCGGTTGACCGTGGACTCCACGTTGAGCCACTCCCCCGCGCCGGACTTGAAGCGGCACTCGATCCGGGTGGTGGGCTCCTCGGAGGGCGGGGCGGCCAGGAACCGCCGCACTTCGTGGACGACCCTGCCGAGATCGTCCGGGTGGATGATCGAGGCCAGCTCGGCGCCGACGAGATCCTCGGCCTCGCGTCCGTACACACCCGAGGCGGCGGGGCTGACATAGCGCAGTATGCCGGAGGGCGCGGCGATCATGATCACATCGCTGGACCCCTGGACCAGGGAGCGGAAGTGGTTCTCCGTCTGGGCCAGTTCATGGGTGAGCGCGATGTTGTCGACGAGCATGATGCCCTGACGGACGACCAGGGCGAGGACGACCGTACAGCCGGTGAGGACCACCACCCGGTCGACCTGGCGGCCCTCGATGACGTTGTAGAGGATCCCGAGCGTGCAGACGGCCGCGGCGAGATACGGCGTGATCGCGGCGAGGGAGCCCGCGATCGGATGGCCGGCGGGACGGCTCTGCCGGCTCTGGCGCGGATGCGGGACGCTCTCGGGGGCCCGGCGCACGCCCCAGGGCGCGTAGGCGAGAAGCAGCGAGCCGGCGAACCAGCCCGCGTCCAGGAGCTGGCCGGAGCGGTAGGTCTCGCGCAGGAGCGGCGAGGTGAACAGGGCGTCGCACAGGACCGTCAGGGCGAGTGCGGCGATCGCGGTGTTCACCGCGGAGCGGCTGCCGGTGGCCCGCCGGAAGTGGAGGGCCAGGACCATGCTGACCAGGACGATGTCGAGCAGCGGATAGGCCAGGGAGAGCGCGGCCTGGGTGACGCTCTCGCCGCTGACCTGGGTGGTGCGCGCGAGGGCCAGGCTCCACGAGAGGGTGAGCAGCGAGCCGCCGATCAGCCAGGAGTCCAGCGCGAGACAGACCCAGCCGGCCCTGCTGACCGGCCGTTTGGCGAGGACGAGCAGACCCACGATGGCGGGCGGCGCGAAGCAGAGGAAGAAGAGATCGGCGAGGGAGGGGCTGGGCACGGGCTCGTCCAGGATCACTTCGTACCAGCCCCAGACCGCGTTCCCCCCGGAGGCCATCGCCGAGGAGAACGAGAACAGCAGCCAGGCGGGGCGGAACGGGCCGCGTCGGACGCGGGCGTAGCAGAAGCAGGAGACGGCGGCGATCATGGCGGCGAGGCTCAGCCCGAAGTCGCCCATGAACAGGGCCAGTTTCTCCGAGCCCCAGCCGAGCGCGGCCCCGGCCGCGTACCCTCCGCAGATCAGCGCGAGGAGGAGTTGCGCCAGCAGTCCGGTGCCGCTGCCGGAGACCGTCCGGCGGCCGAGGACCACGCCCTCGGCGCTCACCGGACCGCTCCTGGGGTCTTCGCTGTCACCGCCGCCGGGGCCGGCGTGCGCACCGGGATGTCCGGAGGTCGCCGTCGGCGTCCCTGCCGCGTCGGATCGTTGGTCCATTGGCCGTACATCGCCCGTCGCCCCCCTCGGATTCTGATCGCTCCGCCGTGCCGCCCCAGGCGTGGCGCGGCCCCCAGATCGGGACGATACACCAGTCTCGTCACTCAGGGACATAGTTCTTCTACTCTCCGTGACGACCAGGGCGGTTGTCAGCCACGAGGGTGTCCGGGCGGCTGCGGAGAGTGGCTGAAGACCGGCGGGCGCCGGACCACGGGATTCCGCCGGCGGTCCTAGGACGGCCGTCCGGTGACGAGGACGGTGTTGAGCAGGTCCCGCCCGGTGGCGAACCGGGTGAGCTGCTCGGCCAGCAGACGTCTGGCGCGCGGCAGGAACGCCGAGGTCGATCCTCCGACGTGGGGGCTGATGAGGACACCCGGAGCATGCCAGAGCGGATGGCCCGCCGGGAGTGGTTCCGGATCGGTGACATCGAGCGCGGCCGTGATCCTTCCGCTCTCCGCCTCCGCGAGCAGCGCCTTGGTGTCGACGACCGGGCCGCGCGCGACGTTCACCAGGAGCGCGCCGTCCTTCATCCGGGCCAGGAACTCGGCTCCCACCAGGCCTTTCGTGGTCCCGGTGAGCGGCGTCGAGAGGATGACGACATCGGCGTCCGGCAGCAGCGCGGGCAGCTCGGTGAACGCGTGCACCGGACCGCGCTCCGTAGTGCGTGCGGAGCGCGCGACGCGCGCCACCCGCGCGCACTCGAACGGCGCGAGCCGGTCCTCGATGGCGGCGCCGATCGATCCGTATCCCACGATCAGTACGGACTTGTCGGCGAGCGCCGGATAGAAGCCGGACCGCCACTCCTCGCGCTCCTGGCCCCGGACGAAGCCGGGAATACCGCGCAGGGAGGCGAGGATCAGGGCGAGCGTGAGTTCGGCGGTGCTGGCCTCGTGGACGCCCTTGGCGTTGCAGAGCCGGACTCCGGCGGGCAGTGAGCCGAGTCCGGGCGTCACATGGTCGATGCCCGCCGAGAGGGTCTGTACGACGCGTACCGAGGTCATCGCGGAGAGCGGCCGTATGGCGATCTCCATGCTCTTCATGTACGGGACGACGTAGAAGGCGCAGTCGGCCGGGTCGGCTGGGAAGTCCTGGCCGCCGTCCCAGAAGCGGAGGTCGAGCCCCGCGGGAAGCCCGTCGACCTCCTCGGCCGGAAACGGGATCCAAACGTCTGAAGTCATGGTCAGGAGGCTATGCGAAGCGTGCGGGCTACTGGGGCGATGCGGTTAGCTTGAGGACGGCACAGGGAGGGGTACGGCGTTGGAGCGCAGGACAATCGGTGCGGCGGCGCTGGAAGTGGGAGCGGTCGGGCTCGGCTGCATGCCGATGCACTGGGCCTACACGGGTTCGCAGCAGCGCGGCGACCGTTCGCTCCGTACGGTCCACGCGGCGCTCGACGCCGGTACGACCCTGCTGGACACGGCCGACATGTACGGGCCGTTCACCAATGAGCTGCTGCTGGGACGGGTGCTCGGACAGCGGCGGGCGGATGCCTTCGTCTCGACCAAGTGCGGGCTGCTCGTGGGCGATCAGCACATCGTCGCCAACGGCAGTCCCGGCTATGTGCGGCGGGCCTGCGACGCCTCGCTTCGGCGGCTCCAGACCGATGTGATCGATCTCTACCAGTTGCACCGCGCGGACCCGGAGATCCCGGTCGAGGAGACCTGGGGCGCGATGGCGGAGCTGGTGGGCGCAGGGAAGGTGCGGGCGCTGGGGCTGTGCGCGGTGGGCGCGCGTGCGTCCCGGCGCAGATCCGGCGCGCATCTGCACGAGGCGACGATCCGGCAGTTGGAGCGGGTGCAGCAGGTCTTTCCGGTGAGCGCGGTGGAGGCGGAGCTGTCGGTGTGGTCGCCGGAGGCGCTGGAGCGGCTGCTGCCGTGGTGCGAGGCGCGCGGCATCGGTTTCCTGGCGGCGATGCCGCTGGGCAACGGCTTTCTGACCGGCACGCTCACTCCTGGCCAGGGGTTCGAACCGGACGATCTGCGGGCGCGCCATCCGCGGTTCACCGCGGAGATGATGGCGGCGAACCAGCCGCTGGTGGCCGGGCTGCGGCGGATCGCGGAGCGGCACGAGGCGACTCCGGCGCAGGTGGCGCTGGCGTGGGTGCTGGCCCGGGGGCGCCATGTGGTGCCGCTGCCGGGGACGAAGCGCGAGCGGTGGGCGGTGGAGAACGCGGGCGCGGCGCACGTGCGGCTGACCGCGCGGGACCTGGCGGAGATCGCGGCCCTGCCGCCGGCCCGTGGCTCCTGGGACTGAGGTCCGACTCCCCCGGAACGACGGACGACTGGATGTACGGGCGGCCCGGGTCGGGATGCCGGGGTCCCGATGCCCGGGTCGGGATGCCCGGGTACAGGACGTCGGCGTGCGGACGGCCGGTGATTGGCCGGATCCGTGTGTTCGCTTGCGTATGCGCCGCCGGTGGGAACCCGAGCCGGGTCAGCGGTGTATGAACAGTGGAGACGCCGCCGTCGAAGGGATCGGAACCGTGCATCGTTCAGCAGTGACGGCTCTGTGGGCCGCTGCCGCCCTTGTCGTGGTCACCGGATGCTCCTCCGGCGGTGAGGGGGCCGGTCCCGGTGCCGTGCGACGGACGGCGTCGAGTCCGGCCGCCTCGCCGGAGGGCGGCGCGCCCAGCCCGTCGGCCCCGCCCGCGAAGGGTTCGGTGAAGGTGGTGTCGACCGTGACCGAGGGACTCGACTCGCCCTGGGGTCTGGCCGCTCTGCCCGACGGAGATCTGCTGGTCTCCTCGCGCGACGAAGGAACGATCACCCGGGTCGACGCGGCGAACGGGAAGAAGACCCTGGTCTCGACCGTGCCGGGGGTCTCCGCGTCGGGTGAGGGCGGGCTGCTCGGGATCGCCCTCTCGCCCGGCTTCGGCGCGGACCGTCTGGTGTACGCCTACTTCACCACCGAATCGGACAACCGCATCGCCCGGATGCTCTACGACGAGAAGAAGCCCGTCGGGCAGCAGATGGGCGCGCCCGACACGGTGCTGCGCGGTATTCCGAAGGGCACTGTTCACAACGGCGGACGGATCGCCTTCGGCCCGGACGGGATGCTGTACGCGGGCACGGGCGAGACCGGTGACGGACAGCTCGCCCAGGACCGGACGTCACTGGCGGGCAAGATCCTCCGGATGACTCCGGACGGGCAGCCCGTGCATGGAAATCCGGAGGCGGATTCGGTCGTCTATTCCTATGGCCACCGCAATGTGGAAGGTCTGGCCTGGGACTCCGGGAAACGGCTCTGGGCCTCGGAGTTCGGCCAGGACAAGTGGGACGAGCTGAATCTGATCGAGCCCGGGAAGAACTACGGCTGGCCGGACGTCGAGGGAAAGTCCGACAGGCCGGGCCTGGTGAATCCGGTCGCGGAGTGGCCGCCGAGCCAGGCCTCGCCCAGCGGTATCGCCTTCGCGGAGGGGTCCGTCTGGCTGGCGACGCTGCGCGGTGAGCGGCTGTGGCGCGCTCCACTGGCCGGACGGGAATTGGCGGCGCCGCCCGAGGCGTTCCTCGAAGGCGGGTACGGCCGCCTGCGCACGGTGCTTTCGGCGGGCGGCGGCAAGGTGTGGCTGGTGACCAGCAATACGGACGGCCGGGGCACACCGAAGCCGGGCGACGACAGGATCCTCCAACTGGAGGTCGTGTAGCGGTATTGCCGTGAGGACGGTGAACAGCCTGTGTTCAACATGATCGAGGAGATCTTCGCTCCGGGCCGCAAGCACACCGACGACGAGCAGAAGCGGCTGGAGGTCAGCCGGGTCGATGTCGACGACAACGACCCGGGCCGGGGCCCTATAGACCTCGCCTCCGGGAAGGTCACGATCAGGGTTCCGGCGCGGACCGAGGACACCGCGGACGCCGAGGACTGACCGGGGCACCGGGGACCGGCCGGATCCTGGCTCAGGAGCGGACGGCGGGTCCTGGCTCAGGAGCGGAGAGACGCGTCGGCCGGGTCGGGGAAGAGCTGGAGCCGGTGCGAGAGGGCCGCCGCCTCCGTGCGGCCCGAGACACCCAGTTTGGCCAGGATGTTGGAGACATGGACGCTCGCGGTCTTGGGCGAGATGTACAGCTTCTCGGCGATCCGGCGGTTGCTGTGACCCGCGGCGACAAGACGCAGCACGTCCTGCTCCCGGGGCGTCAGCCCGAGTGAGCGGGCGGCGTCCGGGCCGGGCTCGGTGAGGGCCCCGCGCTCCTGAGCGCCGTCGGAGGGAGCCGAGAGGCTGATACGGGCGCGGCCCGCGACCAGCGCGATGTCCTCGGCGAGAGGCCGCGCTCCGAGCCGCAGGGCCGTGATGTGGGCCTGGACCAGCAGACGGGCGGCCTCCGCGCGGTCGGTGTGGGCGTCCAGCAGGGCGGCGGCGTGGCGCAGCCGGGCAAGGGCCAGTTCATGGGGACGCGCCGTCTCCTCGAAGGCCGCGACGACCCGCGCCCAGTGCTCCGCGGTCCCGGCGCCCGCCGCGCGGGCCAGCTCGGCGTCCAGCATGAGGCCGTACGCCCGCCAGACCGGCACCAGTGTGGGCAGCCGCTTGGCATGGGAGCGTACGGCCGCGAGCACGGCGCCGCGGCCCGCCTCGGTGCCGGGCAGCCCCCTGGCATCGGCCTCCATCGCCGCCGCGGCGCACAGCAGCGGCAGCGCGTACCGCTGGGTGCCGGGCGGGAAGCCCTGCTCCGTGATCCGCTCGAACTCCGCGCGGGCGTCGGCCAGCGCGCCTCGCCGTGCGGCGACGGCCATCATCAGCCGGGCCGGTGTGATGAAGTGCTGCGGCTGCGGATCGTGCGTGCCCATGAAGCCCCGGGTCAGCTCCACCTGGCGCCGGGCCTCGTCGAGTTCGCCGCGGGTGAGGGCCAGCTGCGCCCGGTGCACGGCGACGACTCCGCGTGACTTGTGGGAGTGGGCGAGCCCGTCGGCGATGTCGAGCGTGGCGTCCGCCTCGGACCAGCGGCCCAGCGAGTGGAGGGACTGGGCCTGGTTGCCCCGGACCCATGCCTCCGTGTCGGCGAGACCCCGCTGATGCGTGACGGCGATGCCCCACTCCGCCGCCGCCACCGCCTCCTCGGAGCGGCCCATGCTCTCCAGCGTGGACGGCAGATTGATGCTGGCGCGGCCCAGGACACCGGCCGTGCCCAGTTCGAGGGCGCGGTCGCGCGCCTCGTACATCTCGGCTATGCCCTCCTCGACACCGCCGGCGTCGGCGGTGAGCCAGCCCCGGGTGAGACGGGCGTGCAGTTCGGTGTGTTCCGCGCCGACCAGCCGCGCGTACTCCACGGCGCGGTTGGCGGCGACCAGGCTGTCGGGACCCGGCCGGTGCAGGGCGCCCCACCCGGCGACGCTGGCGAGGACCTCCGCGTGCACGGCGGACGGCTGGAGGCCCCGTACGAGCTCCTGGGCGGTGGCCAGTTCCTGCCAGCCGTCGCCGCGTGTGAGTTCCTGCATCATCTTGGAGCGCTGGATCCAGAACCATGCCGCGCGCAGCGGGTCCTTCTCGTTGTCCTCGCCGTCCAGGGCCCTGACGGCCTTCTTGGCTATCGCGTACGCCCGCTCGCGCTCACCGCCGAGCCGGGCGGCGACCGTGGCCTCCGCCATCAGGTCCAGATAGGTCAGCGGCGCGGGATCGCGCCCGCAGAGCGGATAGACCTCGGTGTCGGCGTCGTCCGGTGGGCGCAGCGTGCCGCGCACGCTCGCGGGAGCGTCGTCCCACAGCTCCATGGCCCGTTCGAGCAGCCTCAGCTGTTCGGAGTAGGCATAGCGCTGCCGTGCCTCCACAGAGGCCCTCAGAACCGCGGGAAGGGCCTTGGCGACCTCATGCGCGTGGTACCAGTGGCTGGCCAGCCGTGTGGCGCGCTCGTCGGCCCGCACGAGCGCGGGATCGGCCTCCAGCACCTCCGCGTAACGGCGGTTGAGCCGGGAGCGCTCGCCGGGGAGCAGATCGTCGCTGACCGCCTCGCGCACCAGGGAGTGCCGGAAGCGGTATCCGTCGCCGTCCGCCGTGGGCAGCAGGATGTTGGCGCCGACGGCGGCCCTCAGCGCCTCGATCAGATCGTCCTCGGAGAGCCGGCCGACGGCCAGCAGCAGCGGGTACTCCACGGTGGTGCCGCCCTCGGCGACGATCCTGGCGACGCGCTGCGCGTCCTCGGGCAGCGCCTCGACCCGTACGAGCAGCAGATCGCGCAGGGAGTCGCTCAGCCCGGTGCAGCCGCAGCCGCTCCCGATCGAACAGGCCAGCTCCTCCACGAAGAAGGCGTTGCCGTCGGAGCGTTCGAAGATCTGGTCCAGCAGGGCCGGTTCCGGTTCGGCCGCGAGGATGCCGGTGAGCTGGCGCCGTACCTCGGCGCGGGTGAAGCGGGAGAGCTCGATGCGCCGCACGGACCGCAGCCGGTCCAGCTCGGCCAGCAGCGGGCGGAGCGGATGGCGGCGGTGGATGTCGTCGGCGCGGTAGGTGGCGAGCACGACGAGCCGGCCGCGGCGCAGCGCGCGGAAGAGATAGGCGAGGAGATGGCGGGTGGAGGCGTCCGCCCAGTGCAGGTCCTCCAGGACCAGCACGACCGTACGGTCGGCCGCCAGCCGCTCCAGCAGCCGCGCGGTGAGCTCGAAGAGCCTGGCCGTGCCGTCCTCGCCCAGCGCGCCCCGGTCGGACTGCCCGAACTCCGGCAGGATCCTGGCCAGCTCGTCCTCCTGGCCCTCGGCCGCGGCGGCCAGCTCGTCGGGCAACTGGCGGCGCAGGGAGCGCAGGGCGGTGGAGAAGGGCGCGAACGGCAGCCCGTCGGCGCCGATCTCGACGCAGCCGCCGATCGCGACGACGGCCTTCTGCGCGCAGGCGACCCGGTGCAGCTCCTCCACCAGCCGGGTCTTGCCGACGCCCGCCTCGCCGGCGATGAGCAGCGCCTGTGGCTCGCCCGCGGTGGCGCGGGCGAGCGCTTGGGTGAGCGCGGTCAGTTCGCCGGCTCTGCCGACGAACACCGGGCTGAGGGACCTGGTCTCCACGTGCCCGAGCATCGCACAGGGCTCTGACAACGCGGCACTCGTTATCGGAGCGCCCGTGCCGGAGAGGCCCGGCGTCGGGGCACCCGCGACGGAGGCGCCCGTGACGGAGGCGCCCGGCGTCGGGGCGCCCGGCATCCGGACGCGCACGGCGTCAGGCCGCGCGCACGAACCGGCCGCCGGGTCCCCCGTGCCGTTCCTCGCCCGCGTCCTTGGCGGCCTTCCTGGCCTGGCGGCGTGCCTCGCGGCCCGCCTCACGGACCTCGCGTACGAGCCGCTGGTTGTCGGCCCTGCGGATCAGCTCGGCGGTGTGGATCTTCTGGAGTTCGTACTCGAACATCGGGCTCCCCCTGGTGCGAAAGTGTTCCGGCGTCCTGTGGACGTCTCCACCTTCGTCTCCCAGGGGGTAGCGGCACATCGGGAGAGTTCCGCATCCTGGCGGGCCCCCGGGCCTTAGAAGAACGACCAGGGAGTACTAAGGAGCCTCAGGAGAGGGGCCTCAGCGGAAGGACCTCGCAACGGCCTCGGGAGAGGTGAGGTCCGGGCGGGCGCCCGGCTCAGCCCGCGGGAGCCGGAGCGGCGGGGGCGGGCGCGGCCGGCAGGGCCACGAAGAGATCGAAGTACATCCCGACGGAGACCAGCAGCCCGAGCAGCCCGAGGACGGCTGCGGCCACGGCGACGGGCCGTACCCAGCCGGCCCGCTGGGGCAGGAGCAGCACGATCGCACCGATGATCAGCGCCAGCAGGGCCACGACACCGTTGGCCGCGGCCGTGGCGTGCCAGGCGTCGCCGTAGCCCTCGGAGATCTGCTGGTCCGGGGTGGCGGACTGGCCGAGCGTGATCTGTCCGATGAGCGCCTCGCGCTCGGAGATGACCCGGCCGGTCCAGGTGCCGGTCAGGGCGATGACGCCCAGGCAGGCCGCCAGGACGGCCGAGGCGGCGGCGCCGAGGCCGGACGGACGCGCGGCGACGGCGTCGTCGTCCAGATCCTCGTCGTCGTCCAGGTCGTGGACGCCCTCCGGATCGTCGGAGCCGCCGTCGGCGTCGGGACCGGCCGGGGAGTCGGCCTTGAGGAGCGAGGGGCCCTTGGCCTCCGAGGCGGAGTCGGAAATCGCCTCGGTCGCCCTGGCGGTGGAGGCCTCGGCCGTCTCCGGCTCGGGGTTCTGTGTCTCGGGGGTGGGGTTCATGCCCCGCACGCTAGGGGCCCCGTCTGAGAACTTCCTGAGAACGGCGGAACGTCCCCGAACGAGGGAGTTCCACCGTTCCCGTACCCCGCGTCCCGGACCGCCCTCCCGGACGCCCGGCTCAGACCGCTTCGGCGGCCTTCCGCTCACGCCACTGCGGCGCCAGGAGGGACCACACCTCGGTGTCCCGCCGTACACCGTCGAAGAGATAGCTCTCGCGCAGTACGCCGTCCCGCGTCATACCGAGCCGCCGCGCGACCTTGACGCTCGGCTCGTTGGCCGGTGACACCAGCCACTCCACCCGGTGGATCCCGCGCTCCTCGACCGCCCAGTCGATCAGCACGCGCGCGGCGCGCGTGACCAGCCCGCGTCCCGTCGCGGCGGGCTCCAGCCAGCAGCCCACCTCGCAGTTGCCCGCCCTGGCGTCGAAGACCCGGAAGAGCACGCCGCCGACCAGGGTCGAACCGAGCCAGATCCCGTAGATCCGTCCGCTGTCGGCGGCCTGCTTCTCCGCGTACGAGATGAGCAACTCCCGCGCCGACGCCAGATCCGCGGCGACCCGGGCGAGCATGATGTGCTGATCGACCAGATCCCTGGCACGGTCCATATGGGCGACGAACTCCTCGGCCTGCCACGGCTCCAGTGGCCGCAGCTCCGCCCCGTCACCCAGTGATATCGCGAACATCGGGTTCTCCTTCGCGCCTCGTACCGTCCGAGCGCGCTCAGCCTGAGACGCTCGGACGTCCGTTCTCGATGTGTCCCATGAGACGGCGGCGGAAGCGCACCGCGGTGTCGCCGGCCCCGCCGTGCGTGGACGGCTCCGCGGTGATCTCGACGTCGTACCAGCCGTGCGCGTCGGCCGCCGAGTGCACGACATTACGGCTACGGCCCGGCTTGACGGTGATCCGGCGGGTCCAGCCGTTGAGATCGGCCTCGTCGACATAGCCCAGGGGCCGCACCGTGAAGGTGACCGGCAGATCGCCCTTGTTGCGCAGGGTGAGCTGGAGATCACGGTCGTGGTGGTCGACTGCGGAGGAGACCTCGGCGCCGAGGCCGTTCACCGGACCGGCGAACTCGCGGCGGAAGCCGTTCGGCCCGGTGATGGTGAAGCGGTACCCGTCACCGGTCAGCCCGGTGAGGGGCACCGTCCACAGCCCGGTGCCCCTCACGTCCCGGTGCTGCGGGACCGCGAACTCACCGGCGTACGGATAGAGCGCGAAGTGCACGCTCGCGCGGCCCGTGTTGCTCAGCGCGACGGTGAACGTGCGCCCGTCCGCGTCGAGATGGCCGTACGCGTCGGTCTGGTACGGCAGCGGTCGGGCGGGGCGCGCACCCGGCTCCTGCACGGGCATCCGCTGCCGGTCCGGCGGTACGGGCAGCCAGCGGCCGGTGAACGGCGGTATCGCGCCCGGCTGTTCCACCCCGGGCTGGGTCCGGCCGCGCTCGAAGTCGAAGGCGGAGGTCAGATCGCCGGTGACATTGCGCCGCCACGCCGTGATGTTGGGCTCGTCCACCCCGGTCCACTTCTCCAGGAAGCGGATGACCGAGGTGTGGTCGAAGACCTGTGAGCAGACGTAGCCGCCGACGGTCCAGGGCGAGACGACCAGCAGCGGGACACGCATGCCGAGCCCGGTCGGCCGTCCCTGCCAGCGCTCGGCGGAGCCGGTGGGTCCTTCCGCGGGCGGCACGGGCGGCGGCACATGGTCGAAGAAGCCGTCGTTCTCGTCGTAGTTGATCAGTACGACGGTGTGCCGCCAGACATCGGGATGGGCACCGAGCGCGTCGAGCACCTGGTAGACGAGGGTGGCGCTGGCGATCGGCGACGAGGAGCCGGGATGCTCGGAGTCGATCGCGGACGGCACCAGGTACGACACCTCGGGGAGCGTCCCGGCGGCCACGTCGGCGCGGAACCGCTCGGCCAGGGTGCCGCTCTCGACGCGCCGCAGCCCGCGCTCGAACAGCGACCGCTCCTCCTCGGACAGCAGGGCGACGCCCTCGTCCAGCGCGGCGAGCAGCCGCGCGCGCCCGGCGGCGTCGTCCGTGTCGCGCACGGCGGCGTAGAAGGCCTCCATGTACGTGAAGCCGGCCGCGCCGGGCAGCGCACGCGCCCTGCTGAGCGCCTTGCGGGCGATGTCCTTGAAGGTGGTGAAGAACTCGATGTTGTTGTCGGTGAAGTTCTCCCACTCCGTGTACGTCTGCCAGCTCCGGCCCGCCCGTTCGAGCCGCTCGGCGTAGGTCGGCCACGGATAGCCCGGGTGGGTGTCCTCCTCGTACGCGTCGTTGCCCACCGCACGCCGTCCGTCGGCCTCGTAGCCGGTCCAGCCGCTCCAGAGATGGTTGCGGTTGGGGCTCGTCGAGGTGTGGACGGACGAGTGGTACGCGTCGCAGACCGTGAACGTGTCCGCCAGCTCGTAGTGCAGCGGGATGTCACGCCGGTCGTAGTAGGCCATGGTGGCGGCGGTCTTGGCGGAGACCCAGCGGTCCATCCAGCCGTTGTTCCAGGCCTTGGCCCCGCCGTCCCAGGAGTGGTCGAGGGCGTCGATGTACTGGAGGTCCTTGTGCTGTGTCCGGGCCGCGTCCCGGACGGAGAACGGCAGGACCGCGCCCGCCGGGCCGGGCTGCTCGAAGACGGGTCCGCCGGAGGGCAGTTCCACCGCGTTGCGGTCACCGAAGCCGCGTACGCCGCGCAGTGTGCCGAAGTAGTGGTCGAACGAGCGGTTCTCCTGCATCAGGATGACCACGTGCTTGATCGCCCGCATTCCGCCGGCGGCGGGTTCCGCCGCGAGGGCGGTCCGCAGGGAGGGCGGCAGGGCGGACCCGACCGCCGCCGCACCAAGGGCTCCTGTGCCGAGGGTGACCATTCTTCTCCGCGATATCTCCGGTGACATGCGACCGGACGGTAATGAGAGCGAATGGCACGGAAGAGTCCCAGGCGCGACTACGAGGTGAACGTCCCCGGGAGCGGTCGGCCGGGCGCGCCGGGGCGGGTGAGCCGGCCCACCGAGACGACCACCGCGTGGCGTCGGGCGGCGATCTCGGCGGCGCCCACGAGTTCGCCGAGCGGCTCGGGACCGCCCTCGGCCCAGGTGCCCGCCAGCGCCACGAGCAGCGCCAGCAGCAGATGCGGCGGCAGCCCGGCGTCGACCTTGCCCTCGCCCTGGGCCGCGGCCAGGGCCCGCAGCTTGGCGCTGTTGGCCTTCTCCGCGACCGGCAGCAGGACTCCGTGGCGCTCCAGGCTGTGCCAGCGGCTCAGCCGCATGAGATGCGGGTGCGCGTGGTGGAAGTCGAAGAGCGCGCCCGCGTATCCGGGCAGGTCCTCGGCGTCGAACGGCGCCGCTTCCAGGATCTCCTGGACGGCGGCCTCGTACACCGCGTCGAAGAGCTGTTCCTTGCTCCCGAAGTGCACATAGATCAGGTTCTTGTTGTAACCGGCCGCCGCGGCGATTCGGTCGACGCGCGCGCCTGCGATGCCGTAGGCGGCGAACTCGTCGGTCGCGGCGCGCAGCAGGCTGCTCTTGGTGGTTCGGGAGTCTCTGGCCACGCCCTCATCGTAATCAGCGCCGCTGACGGCGGAACCCGCTGATCATCTCGCGCGCGGCACGGTGCGCGCGCCATGTAACTGACCGTGTGGTTACTTCTCCGCAAACCTCCTGACCAGCCCATCACTCGTCCGAGTCACCCCTTGCATCGGCGCTGGTCGCGACTTACAGTGAAGTAACTGGATGGTCAGTTACTTCCTTGAGAGGCTCTCCCATGTCACAGGTCTGGTTCATCACCGGCAGCTCGCGCGGTCTGGGCCGCGCCATCGCCGAGGCCGCGCTCGCCGCGGGCCATCGGGTCGTGGCGACGGCACGCAAGCCCGACCAGCTCGACGATCTCGTCGCTACGTACGGCGAGCGGGTGCGCGCCGTGGCGCTCGACGTGACGGACGCGGACGCCGCGCGCGCGGCGGTCCGGGGCACGGTCGAGACCTTCGGCCGGCTGGACGTCGTCGTCAACAACGCCGGATACGGCGACATCGCGGCCGTCGAGGATGTCACCGACGCCGATTTCCGCGCCCAGATCGACACCAACTTCTACGGCGTCTACCACGTCACCAAGGCGGCGGTGCCGATCCTGCGCGAGCAGGGATCCGGGCATGTCATCCAGATCTCGTCCAGCGGCGGCCGGATGACCACCCCGGGCCTCGGTGCCTACCAGAGCGCCAAGTGGGCGGTGGCCGGCTTCTCCGAGGTGCTCTCCCGTGAACTGGCGCCGCTGGGTGTACGGGTCACCGTCATCGAACCGGGCGGTCTGCGCACCGACTGGGCCGGATCGTCCATGACGATTCCCGAGATCGGCGAGCCGTACCGGCCGACCGTCGGTGCGACGGCCGAGATGGTGCGCGGCATGGACGGCCGTCAGACGGGCGATCCGGCCAAGGCGGCGCAGGTCATCCTCGGTCTGCCGGATCTGGACGAGCCCCCGGTCCATCTGCTGCTGGGCAGCGACGCGTACCGGTATGTGACGGACTCCGACCGGGCCCGTACCGAGAGCGACGCGAAGTGGCGCGAGCTGACCGAGTCCATCGACTACGACTCCGCGAGCAGACAGGGCTCCTGACGGACCCGCACACCGCCGGCCAGGAGGACGGACCCGGTCAGGGCCACACCAGCAGCACCGGGCACTCGGCGTGGTCGACCACGAAGCGGGTGACGCGGCCGAGGCTGTGAGGTCCGGGGTGGCCGCGCTCGCCGTCCCGCGCGCAGATCAGCAGTGCCGCGTCCGCCGCCGCGCGCACGACCTCGTGCTCGGCCCGGCCGTGGTGGTCGAGCAGTTCGCAGGGCCGCCCGAGCCGGTGCGCGGCGGCCTCCAGCAGATCGGCCGCCGCCGTGCCCGACAGCGCTTCGAGACGGGCGCCGGGGTCGCGCTCGGGCCGGTGGCCCCGGCCGAGGAGCCCTTCGTAGGCGTGGTGCGCGGCGGCGGCGACCTCGTCGTCACTGACATGGAGCAGGACGACCGCGTCGTGCGGGGCGCGTTCGCGGGCGGCGTCCACACAGGCGGGCCAGGTGGATTCGGTGATCCAGACGAGAACGGTCCTTTTCGGATCCGTCCCGGGCGGACCGGTCCTGGTCTCCGACGGGCCGGTCTCCGGGGGATCGGGCATCGGTACGGTCACGGCGTCAGCCTCCGACACGGGCTCATCGGCACGGGCTCGGCCGACACGGGGTCAGCCCTGGATCACTTGCAGCGTGCCCCACAGTGCCACGGTCGAAGCGACGAGCGCGGCAGGCACGGTCAGCAGGCCGAGCCGGGTGAAGTGCCCCAACTTCGGTTCGACGGCGTGCTCGTGGAGGACGCGGCGCCACAGCAGGGTGGCCAGTGATCCGACATAGGTCAGGTTGGGACCCAGGTTGACGCCGATCAGCGCCGCGAGCACCGGTCCCGGTCCGGCGGGCGCGACGACCGGCAGGAGCGCCAGGATCGCGGGCAGATTGTTGATCAGATTGGCCAGTACGGCGGCGACCGCCGCGATCGCCAGCAGCGAGGGCAGCGACGAGCTGTCCGGCAGCAGCCGGTCGATCCCGGTGTCGAGTCCGTGGTCGACAACAGCCTTGACGACCACACCGAGCGCGAGGACGAAGAGACAGAACAGCGGTGACGCGGCCCTGACCAGCCCCGCCACCGTCGTACGGCGCTGCCGCAGCGCACGGGCGGCGAGCACGGCCGCACCGGCGACGGCGGCCCACAGCGGTTCGATCCCGGCGAACGACGTCACCACGAATCCGGCCAGCGTCAGCGCCAGTACCACCAGCGTGAACACCGGCACCTCGCGCGGCTCGTCCGTCCCCGGCACCTGCGCGCCGGCGGCGAGATCGGCGGCGAAGAAGCGGCGGAAGACGACGTACTCGACGGCGATCGCGGCCAGCCACGGCAGTGCCATCAGCGCGGCGAACCGGGTGAAGGAGAGCCCGCTGGCGGTGAAGGCCAGCAGATTGGTCAGATTGGAGACGGGCAGCAGGAGCGACGCGGAGTTCGCGAGATGCGTACAGGCGTAGACATGCGGCAGCGGACGGGCACCGACACGGGCCGCGGTCGCGAAGACCACCGGGGTGAGCAGGACGACCGTGGCGTCCAGGCTCAGTACGGCGGTGATGACGGCGGCGACCGCGAACACTCCGCCCAGCAGCCGCCGCGGCCGGCCGCCGCACAACCGCGCCACCAGGTCGCCGGCCGCGGTGAACAGCCCTTCCTCGTCACAGAGCTGAGCCAGCACCAGCACGGCCGCGAGGAAGACCACCACGGGCAGCAGCGTGCGCGTCTGCTCACCGGCGTCCTGCGGCGAGAGCGCCCCGAACGCGATGACCAGCAGCGCGGCGGGCACGGCGGCGACGGCCTCGGGCAGACCGCGCGGCCGGACGACGGCGAACGCCAGCACGGCGAGCAGCAGTGCGACCGAGAGTGCCTCGGCGGTGACGGTGTTCAGGCTGGTGCTCCGGATTCCGGGAAGGTCGTTCCGGGAGACGGTCGGGGACGGTCAGGGGCGGCGCACCGGTCGGTGCGCCGCCCCGATGGCGTACGGACGAGTCTGCCGGGGGAGGAACCGAGGCCGGCCCGCGGCGACCCGCCCTCCGGCCAGGGCCCGGGCCCTGGCCGGACACCGCTCACTCCGCCGGGGCGAGCCGCTCAAGGATCAGTTCGCGCACCCGCGCCGCGTCGGCCTGGCCGCGCGTGGCCTTCATGACGGCGCCCACCAGCGCGCCCGCCGCGGCGACCTTGCCGGCCCGGATCTTGTCCGCGACAGCCGCGTTGGCCGCGATGGCCTCGTCCACGGCCGCACCGAGCGCGCTGTCGTCGGAGACGACCTTCAGACCGCGCTTCTCCACCACGGTGTCCGGGTCGCCCTCGCCCGCGAGCACGCCTTCGAGCACCTGACGGGCCAGCTTGTCGTTCAGATCGCCGGACGCCACGAGCGCGCCGACCCGGGCGACCTGCTCGGGCGTGATGGGCAGCTCGTCCAGCGGGCGGCCCGACTCGTTGGCGTGCCGGGCCAGCTCGCCCATCCACCACTTACGGGCCTGGTCGGCCGGGGCACCGGCGTCGATGGTGGCCACGATCAGATCGATCGCGCCCGCGTTGAGGATCGACTGCATGTCGTGCTCGGAGACGTCCCACTCCTCGCGGAGCCGGTTGCGGCGCACCCGCGGCAGTTCGGGCAGTCCCCGGCGAAGCTCCTCGACCCACTCGCGCGAGGGCGCCACCGGCACGAGGTCCGGCTCCGGGAAGTACCGGTAGTCCTCGGCCTCCTCCTTCACCCGTCCCGAGGTGGTGGAACCGTCCTCCTCGTGGAAGTGCCTGGTCTCCTGGATGATCGTGCCACCGGAGTTCAGCACCGCGGCATGGCGCTGGATCTCGAAGCGCGCGGCCCGCTCGACACTGCGCAGCGAGTTCACGTTCTTCGTCTCGGAGCGCGTGCCGAACCTCTCGCGTCCGTGCGGGCGCAGCGAGAGGTTCACGTCGCAGCGCATCTGGCCCATCTCCATACGGGCCTCGGAGACACCGAGCGTCTTGATCAGCTCGCGCAGCTCGGCGACATACGCCTTGGCGACCTCGGGGGCCCGCTCACCGGCGCCCTGGATGGGCTTGGTGACGATCTCGATCAGCGGGATTCCGGCGCGGTTGTAGTCGAGCAGGGAGTGCGAGGCGCCATGGATCCGTCCGGTGGCACCACCGACATGCGTGGACTTGCCGGTGTCCTCCTCCATATGGGCGCGCTCGATCTCCACCCGGAAGATCTCGCCGTCCTCCAGCTGGACGTCCAGATAGCCGTCGAAGGCGATCGGCTCGTCGTACTGGGAGGTCTGGAAGTTCTTCGGCATGTCCGGATAGAAGTAGTTCTTCCGGGCGAAGCGGCACCACTCGGCGATCTCGCAGTTGAGCGCGAGACCGATCTTGATCGCCGACTCGACACCGATCGCGTTGACGACCGGCAGCGAGCCCGGCAGGCCCAGACAGGTCGGGCAGGTCTGCGAGTTGGGCGCGGCGCCCAGCTCGGTCGAGCAGCCGCAGAACATCTTGGTCTTCGTGCCGAGCTCGACATGGACCTCCAGGCCCATGACGGGGTCGTACGTCGCGAGGGCGTCCTCGTACGACACGAGTTCAATGACGGTCACAGTGAAACTTTCCCTCTCAGCCCAGCAGGACGTCGTCGTCGCCCAGGCGCTTCAGCTCACGCAGGAGCAGAGCGACGCCCGTGACGATGGCGGCGGCGGAGACGACCGCGTCGACCAGCCGGAGCGTGTCATTGTCCTGGCGGGCCGTCCTGGCCTGTTTGACGACGCCGATCGCGCCGAAAACGGTGGTCCCGATCGACAGGTACGTGCCGGCCTTGGACTTCTTGAAACCCTTGGCCTTGCTCATTGCACTGGTCATAGTGACGGTGCCTCCTCCAGCAACGGGTGCCCCCACCTTTCCACGAAGGCGGCCTCGACGGCGGCACCGACCTTGTAGAGACGGTCGTCCCGCATGGCGGGGGCGATGATCTGGAGACCGACCGGGAGGCCGTCCTCCGGCGCGAGACCGCAGGGCAGCGACATCGCGGCGTTGCCGGCCAGATTGGCCGGGATGGTGCACAGGTCCGCCAGATACATCGCCATCGGGTCGTCGGCGCGCTCACCGATCGGGAAGGCGGTGGTCGGCGTCGTCGGGGAGACGATCACGTCGACCTGCTCGAAGGCCTTCTCGAAGTCCCGGGTGATGAGCGTGCGGACCTTCTGCGCCGAGCCGTAGTACGCGTCGTAGTAGCCGGAGCTGAGCGCGTACGTGCCGAGCATGATGCGGCGCTTGACCTCGTCCCCGAAGCCCGCCTCGCGGGTCAGGGCCGTGACGTCCTCGGCGGACTTCGTACCGTCGTCGCCCACCCGCAGTCCGTAGCGCATGGCGTCGAAGCGGGCGAGGTTGGAGGAGCACTCGGAGGGTGCGATCAGGTAGTACGCGGCGAGCGCGAGGTCGAAGGAGGGGCAGTCCAGCTCGACCACCTCGGCGCCGAGCTTCCTGAGCAGTTCCACCGACTCGTCGAAGCGCTGGACGACACCGGCCTGGTAGCCCTCGCCGCGGAACTGCTTGACGACACCGACGCGCATCCCGTCGACCGAGCCGTTGCGCGCGGCCTCGACCACGGGCGGGACCGGGGCGTCGATGGAGGTCGAGTCCAGCGGGTCGTGGCCGGCGATCACCTCGTGCAGCAGGGCCGCGTCCAGGACCGTACGGGCGCAGGGGCCGCCCTGGTCGAGGGAGGAGGAGAAGGCGACCATGCCGTAGCGGGAGACACCGCCGTAGGTGGGCTTGACGCCGACCGTGCCCGTGACGGCGGCGGGCTGGCGGATGGAGCCGCCGGTGTCGGTGCCGATGGCGAGCGGCGCCTGGTACGAGGCGAGCGAGGCGGACGAGCCGCCGCCGGAGCCGCCGGGGATCCGGGTCAGGTCCCAGGGGTTGCCGGTCGGGCCGTACGCGCTGTTCTCGGTGGAGGAGCCCATGGCGAACTCGTCCATGTTGGTCTTGCCGAGGATGACGACGCCCGCGTCCTTGAGCTTCCTGGTGACGGTCGCGTCGTAGGGCGGGATCCAGCCTTCGAGGATCTTGGAGCCGACGGTGGTCGGGACGCCCTCGGTGGTGAAGATGTCCTTGAGCGCGAGAGGTACCCCGGCCAGCGGGCCGAGCTTCTCGCCGGCCGCGCGCCTGGCGTCCACGGCGCGGGCCTGGGCCAGCGCGCCCTCGCGGTCCACATGCAGGAAGGCGTGGACCTTCTCGTCCACCGCCTCGATACGGGCGAGATGGGCCTCGGTGACCTCGACGGCGGTGAGTTCGCCGGCGGCGATCTTCGCGGCGATCTCGGCGGCGGTGAGCCTGATACAGCTCTCGGTCCTGCTGATGTCCGTCATGGCTGTTAGTCCTCCCCCAGGATCTGCGGCACCTTGAAACGCTGCTGCTCCTGGGCAGGAGCGCCGGAGAGCGCCTGCTCGGGGGTGAGCGACGGACGGACCTCGTCCGCGCGCATGACATTGGTCAGCGGCAGCGGGTGGGACGTCGGCGGTACGTCTTGGTCGGCGACCTCGGACACGCGGGCGACCGCGCCGATGATGTCGTCGAGCTGTCCGGCGAAGTGGTCGAGCTCGGAGCCGGACAGCTCCAGACGCGCCAGCCGAGCGAGGTGGACGACCTCCTCGCGCGTGATGCCAGGCATTCAGCGATCCTCAGGGGTTGATGGCTTCGGTTGATGGCTTCTTTGAGCCCAATCCTAGAGGGCGCGGTCACCTCACCACGCAACGGATGAATCACCCGGGCGGCGGAGCACACCGGCACGTGCACGGACCACGACGGCGCGTGACCGCACACGAACCGGCCCCCCGCATCCGCCCGACGGCGACGGGGCCTGGGCGGCACGGCTACGGGCGAACCGGGACCGCGCCGGCTAGGTCCTGTCCGGGCGATCTTCGTGGATCAGGCCGCGGCGTCCGGTGCGGTGGATCGCAAGGCGGAGGACCGCCCGTGTACTGGACGTACTCGGGCGACTCCGACAACGCCGCGAGGTGCCGTGCCGGGCGTCGCGGACCCGCGAAGATCGCCCGGACAGGACCTAGGCGCGCGGCCCGCGCGGCCGATGGGCCTGGCCCGGTGGCCGGGTGCCTACTGGACCACTCGGCCGGACTGCTCCACGACCTGGCCCGACTGCTTGCGGCGGGCCGCTTCCAGTTCCGCCGGGCGCTGCCAGCCGCGCTCGCCTCTGGCCAGCAGCCAGGCCGTCGCCTCGGGCGGCGGCATCGCGGCGGCCACCAGCCAGCCCTGGACCGCGTCGCAGCCGAGATCCCGCAGCCGCTCCCAGGTCTCGTCGTCCTCGACGCCCTCCGCGACGACCAGCAGGCCCAGCGAGTGCGCCAGGTCGACGGTGCAGCGGACGATCTCCGCGTCCTCGGTGTCGACGGCCAGCCGGGCCACGAAAGACCGGTCGATCTTCAGCTCGCTCACCGGCAGCCGCCGCAGATGCACCAGCGAGGAGTACCC
The DNA here is from genome assembly GCF_001700515.1 of Streptomyces lushanensis. GTDB lineage: Bacteria > Actinomycetota > Actinomycetes > Streptomycetales > Streptomycetaceae > Streptomyces > Streptomyces lushanensis. Next base: position 72,319 of record NZ_MAUD01000086.1, on the reverse strand, counting down.
CGTGCCGAAGTCGTCGAGGGACATCTTCACGCCGTGCCCGGTCAGCCCCGCCAGGGTGTCGGCCGCGCGCTGCGGGTCCTCCAGCAGGACATGCTCCGTTATCTCCAGCTGGAGCGAGCCGGCCGGGACACCGTGGCGGGCGAGCCGCGCCGCGACCGCTCCGGCGAAACCGGGGGTGTGGACGTCGCGCGGCGAGACATTGACCGCGACCGGCACCTTCAGCCCCTGGGAACGCCAGCGCGCGACCTGCGCGAGGGCGGTCTCGAGGACGTACTCGGTCAGATGCGGCATCAGGCCCGAGGACTCGGCGATCGCGATGAACTCGTCGGGAGGGACCCGGCCGCGCTCCGGATGCACCCAGCGCACCAGCGCCTCCAGGCCCGCGACCTGACCGTCGAACCGGACCTTGGGCTGGTAGTGCAGCTCCACCTCGCCGGCGTCCAGCGCGCGTCTGAGGTCTCCCAGCAGACCGAGGCGGTCCGGGGTGTTGGAGTCCCGCTTGGACTCGTACACCTCCACACCCGTACGGTCCCGCTTCGCCTGGTACATCGCCACATCGGCCCGGCGCAGCAGCCCTTCCGCGTCGAGCGCGTGCTCGGGATAGACGGCGACCCCGGCGCTGGCCTCCAGGACCAGCGTCAGCCCGTCGAGATCCAGCGGCGAGGACAGCTCGGCCACGAGATGGCGGGCGACGCGCTGGGCGCTGGTCGCGGAGTCACAGGTCGGCAGGAGCACCGCGAACTCGTCGCCGCCCAGGCGCGCGGCCTCCGCACCGCGCGGCAGGGCCAGCCGCAGCCGGTCGGCTATCTGGAGCAGCAGCCGGTCACCCGCGAGATGACCGAGCGTGTCATTGACCGAGCGGAAGCGGTCGAGGTCGATCAGGACCAGCGCGGATCTGGCACCGAGGCTCTCCGCGTCCTCCAGCGCCGACCAGGTGCGCTCCAGCAGCCACTGCCGGTTCGGCAGGCCCGTCAGCGGATCGCGGAGCTGCTCCTCGGCCCGTGCTCTGGCGATCCAGAGCGTCGAGTCCAGGGCGATCAGCGGGATGGAGAAGAGCGGCAGCAGAACCGGCACGGTCATCGCGACCACACAGATCAGCGGAGCGATACCGAGCAGGGCGACCGCGACAAGTCCCTGGCGGTACAGGGCCGTACGGGCCACGGTCGGCAGTCCGCCGCCCTGCGGGGCCAGCGCGTACCACAACAGCAGCCGGGTGACGAGCAGATGGATCCCCGCCGCCAGCACGATCTCCGGGACGGCCTCGATCCCCCAGTCGAGCGGATTCCACGGCTTCTCGACCGTGGGCAGCACATCGAAGAGTCTCAGGACGAGCGCGGCGGCGCCGATGCCCAGCATGTCGGCCGCGCCGTGCAGGACGCCCTGCCGCCAGCGGTGTCTGCGAGCCATGCCGACGAGCACCACGACGGACAGGCTGACGAGTACGGCGGGGACCCAGCCGTACAGCAGCAGGACGGCCAGGGTGAGGGCCGCGCCGGAGCCCGTGCCGCCCCACCAGCGGTCGCGGCCGAGCGCCACGAGATGGCCGACGATGATGCCGGTGAGCACGGCCATCGCCCAGCCCGTCGAGCCGCCCGGGAAGAGCGCATGGCCGTCCCGCACCGTACGGACGAGGCCGGTGGCCAGCAGGACCCCGGCGAGTCCCACCACAAGAACGGGCGTTCTCGCCGCAGTGCCCGCAATTCCCGCGAAACCACGCGGGGGTGAGACCGGGGCGGCGCTCTCGGTCGGTTTCATTCCCGTCCCTCTCACAGCCGGCGGAGCCGATGCCACGCGATGGCACGTTGTCATGCCATCACGGCTGAAATCGCACCACGCAGCCGTGCACGACAGGCGCACATCCCAACAGTAGGCCGCGAAAGGCGTCAACGGGCAGCGCTCTACAGCTGTTGCCCGAATGCGACCTGCCCATCCGTATCCATCTGGTATGCGCCGAACGGGTGAGCTTTGCGGCCCGAATCCGACGGTCGCGCCCTACTCCTGGGGACTCTTCCCGGGCGGCTCCTCGGACGTCCGTCCCGAGGTCTCCGCGGAGGTGTCCCCGCTGGTCCCTTCGGGCGTCTCCCCGGTCGCCGCGCCGGACGTCCCCGTCGCCCCGGCGGCCGTCCCCCCAGCGGTCTCCGCGGCCGGCTCCTCGGCCGTGAGCGCGACCTCCCTGGCCGCCTCCGGGCCCTGTTCGAGCAGTACGGCGAAGCCCTCCTCGTCCAGCACGGGCACCTTGAGCTGCATCGCCTTGTCGTATTTCGAACCCGGGTTCTCACCGACGACGACAAACCCGGTCTTCTTCGAAACGGAGCCGGTCACTTTTGCGCCAAGGCTCTGGAGCGCCTCTTTCGCGCCATCCCTGGTGTACCGCTCCAGGGTCCCGGTGACGACCACCGTCAGTCCCACCAGCGGCCTCGGGCCCTCGTCCTCGCCCGCGCCCTCCTCCTCCGTCCGGACCCCGGCCGCACGCCACTTGCGCAGAATCTCGCGGTGCCAGTCGACCTCGAACCACTGGGTGACCGACGCGGCGATGGTCGGTCCGACTCCCTCGACGGCCGCCAGCTCCTCCTCCGTGGCCTGCTCGATCCGGTCGATCGAACGGAACTCCCTGGCCAGCGCCTCGGCCGCGACGGGCCCCACATGGCGGATGGAGAGCCCGGCGATGATCCGCGCCAGCGGGCGCTCCTTGGCCGCCGCGATGTTCTCCAGCATCGCCAGGGCGTTCTTCCTGGGCTCGCCCTCCTGGTTGGCGAAGACCGTGGCGATCTTCTCCTCGCCGGTCTTCGGATCGCGTTTGGGCAGTCCGCTGTCCTGGTCGAGGACATACGCCTTGATGGGCAGAAGCTGATCAGCCGTCAGATCGAAGAGATCTCCCTCGTCCAGCAGCGGAGGCGTCTTCGGCTCCAGCGGCTTCGTCAGCGCGGCGGCGGCCACATAGCCGAAGTTCTCGATGTCCAGGCACTTGCGGCCGGCCAGATAGAACAGCCGCTCGCGCAACTGGGCAGGGCAGCTTCGCGCGTTGGGGCAGCGCAGATCGACATCGCCCTCCTTCATGGCCCGCAGCTCCGTGCCGCACTCCGGGCACGCGGCCGGCATCACGAACTCGTACGCGTCGTCGGGCCGCAGATCGACGACCGGGCCGAGGATCTCCGGGATGACATCACCGGCCTTGCGCAGCACCACCGTGTCGCCGATCCAGACGCCCTTGGCCTTCACCACGTCCTGGTTGTGCAAGGTGGCGAACTCGACCTCGGAACCGGCGACGGTGACCGGCTCGACCTGCGCGTACGGTGTGACGCGCCCCGTACGGCCCACGCCCACCCGGATGTTGACCAGCTTGGTGTTGACCTCCTCCGGCGCGTACTTCCAGGCGATCGCCCAGCGCGGCGCGCGCGAGGTCGAGCCCAGCCGGCCCTGGAGCGGGATCTCGTCGAGCTTGACGACCACGCCGTCGATCTCGTGCTCCACCGAGTGGCGGTGCTCCCCGAAATACGCGATGAACTCCCGGACGCCGTCCAGGCCCTCGACCACCTTGTTGTGCCGCGCCGTGGGCAGACCCCACTCGCGCAGCAGCCCGTACGCGTGCGACAGACAGTCGATGTCGAACCCCTCGCGCGCGCCGATGCCGTGCACCACCATGTGCAGCGGACGCGTCGCGGTGATCTTGGGATCCTTCTGGCGCAGGGAGCCCGCAGCCGCGTTGCGCGGATTGGCGAAGGGCTTGTCCCCGGCCTCCACCAGCCGTGCGTTGAGCTCCTGGAAGGCGTCCATCGGGAAGTAGACCTCGCCGCGGATCTCCACCAGGGCCGGCACGCGCTCGCCCGCCAGACGGTGCGGAATCTCCGCGATCGTACGGACGTTGGGCGTGATGTCCTCGCCCGTGCGCCCGTCGCCGCGGGTCGCCGCGCGGGTCAGTCTGCCGTGCTCATAGGTGAGATTGACCGCGAGCCCGTCGACCTTCAGCTCGCACAGGAAGTGGTAGTCGGTGGTGCCCACGTCCTTGGCGACACGGTCGGCCCAGGAAGCCAGCTCCTCGTCGTCGAAGGCGTTGTCCAGGGAGAGCATCCGCTCGCGGTGCTGGACCGCGGCGAAGTCCGTCGCGTACGCGCCCGCCACCTTCTGGGTCGGCGAGTCGGGCGTACGCAGCTCCGGATGGGCCTCCTCCAGCGCCTCCAGCGACCTGAGCAGCCGGTCGAACTCGCCGTCGCTGACGACAGGCTGATCCTTCACGTAATACCGGAAGCGGTGTTCCTCGATCTGCTCGGCGAGCTGGGCATGCTGATCCCGCGCCTCCGCGGGCACGCCCGTGCGCGCCTGTGCCGGAACTTCGGTCCGCTCTTCGCCAGCCACCGTTTCGTCCTCCCGTTCACCAGGGCCCGTCACCGGGGATCGTCACTCAGGGTTGTCCGCGAGGGATCGCGCGGCCCTGACACAGTGCGCGAGCGCAGTGCGCGCGTACGCGGGAGAAGCGCCCGCGAGCCCGCACGAGGGGGTGAGCACCACGGACTCGGCGAGAGTCCCGGGATTCAGCCCCAGCCTGCGCCACAACGTTCTGACACCCATGACGCTACCGGCCGGGTCGGACAATGGGCCCTCGGTGCCCGGCACGATTCCGGCGAAGAGTTTCGTACCGCCCTCCACCGCCTCTCCGATCGCCTCCTCGTCACGCTCGGTGAGCAGGCCGAAATCGAACGAGACGGCCGCGGCGCCCGCCCGGCGCAGCAGCGCGAACGGCACGTCGGGCGCGCAGGAGTGCACGACCGCCGCTCCCGCGCCCACCGCGGTCACCTCCCGCAGCGCGCTCTCCACCACCTGGCGGTCCACGGCGCGGTGGGTCCGGTAGCCGCTGGCCGTTCTGACCTCGCCGCGCAGCACGGCGGTGAGGGACGGCTCGTCGAGCTGGAGCACCGGTACCGATCCCGGGATCCGGCGCCGTACCTCCGCGAGATGCGCGGTCAGTCCCTCCACCAGCGAACCGGTCAGATCGCGGCAGGCTCCCGGATCGCCGATCGCCGACTGGCCGTTGCGCAGCTCCAGCGAGGCGGCGAGCGTCCACGGCCCGACGGCCTGGATCTTCAGCGGGCCCTGGTACCCCTGGGTGAACTCCTCCAGCGCGTCGAGGTCCTCGCCCAGCCAGGATCCGGCCCGCCTGGTGTCCCGTCCCGGCCGGTCGCCGATCCGCCAGCCGCTCGGCTCCACGCGCGCGTAGACCTCGACCAGCAGTCCCACCGTGCGGCCGATCATGTCGGCGCCCGGCCCTCGCGCGGGCAGTTCCGGCAGATACGGGAAGTCCTCGAAGGTGCCGGTGACGGCCTTGGCCGTCTCCCTCGCGTCACCGCCGGGCATCGAGCCGACACCGGTGGCGGGTCCCCAGACGAGATCGCTCATCGGCCCGGCCGTACGGTCAGATCGTCGATCCGCGCGTCACGCGGCAGATCGAGCGCGGCGAGGATCGTCGTGGCCACCGAGCCGGGATCGATCCAGCGCGCCGCGTCGTACTCCTTGCCCTCCTGCTGATGGACCTTGACCTGCATGGGGCTCGCCGTACGGCCCGGATAGACGGAGCTCACCCGGAGGCCGTTCTCCATCTCCTCGTGGCGCAGCGAGTCGGCGAGCGCCTTGAGCCCGTGCTTGGAGGCGGCGTACGCGCCCCACTGGCCGTGCGCGTGGAGCCCGGCGCCCGAGTTGACGAAGATCACCTGGCCCTGGGAGATCCGGAGCTGGGGCAGGAAGAGCCTGGTCAGCTCGGCCGGAGCGATCAGATTGACGGCGAGCTGGTGCTGCCAGACCTTGGGCGTCAGCTCGGCGATCGGGCCGAGATCGACCACGCCCGCGATATGCAGCAGGGAGTCGAGCCGGTCGGGCAGCGGCTGCTGGGCGAGCGCCCAGGAGAGTCTGTCGGGGACGGCGAGATCGCCGACGAGCGTACGGGCGCCGGGGAAGTCCGCGCCGAGTTCCTTGGCGCGGCCGGCGTCGCGGGCGAGAAGCAGCAGGTCGTCGCCGCGCTCGTGCAGCCGGCGCGCGACGGCGGCGCCGATGCCCGAGCCCGCACCGGTGATGAGATGGGTAGCCATGCGGTCATCGTCGCATCACCGAGGACCGCCCGGCGCACGCCCGCGTCCGCCCTCCGGGAAGGCCGGGCGCTCGCCCTCCCGGCAGGTCAGCGCACGCCCGCGCTCTCCTCCAGATACGCCAGCGCGCCGACTCCGTCCTCCGCGAAGAAGACCAGGTCGGTGAGCGGGACGGGCAGGAAGCCCTCCTCGTCCATCCGCCGGAACTGCTGCTTCAGCCCGTCGTAGAAGCCGGCCGTGTTGAGCAGGACGACGGGCTTGGTGTGCAGGGCGTGCTTCTTCAGCTCCAGGATCTCCGTGGCCTCGTCCAGCGTGCCCGTACCCCCGACCATGATCACGACCGCGTCGGACTTGGCCAGGAGCAGCGCCTTCCGCTCGGCGAGATCCTTGGCGATCACCATCTCGTCGGCGACGGGCCGCACGAACTCGCCGAGGAAGTCAACCGAGACCCCCACCAGCCGGCCGCCCGTCTCCTGCACGCCGTCGGCGACGACCTTCATCAGCCCGCTGTCGGAGCCGCCCCACACCAGGGTGTGGCCGCCCTTGCCGATCAGCTCGGCGAATTCACGGGCCGGGCGGGTGTAGCGCTCGTCGAGATCGGCGGCGGAGAGGAAGACACAGATATTCATGCGGCAACGGTAAGGGGCGGTCCGGCCCCGCGGAAAAGTCGGGCCCACCGGGAGGCCGCTCCGGCCGGAATCTGCCGGAAGGCCGCGCTCGCCGGGAAGACTGTGAGCCGGTTCGTTGCTGAGGAGAGTGGCGCGAGCCGGGAAACGTATGAGCCGGGAACCACCGAAGGGACCGATCACCATGGCCACGGGTCACACCATCACCGTCGAGCAGGGCACCGAGCATGTACGCGTCGTACGCGACGGACAGGTGCTCGCCGAGAGCCGCAGTCCGCTGGTGCTGCGCGAGACCGGCTGTCCGGTGCGCTACTACCTCCCGCCGGAGGACGTGCGCACGGAGCTGCTGACCCCCTCGGCGACCACCACCCACTGCCCGTTCAAGGGCGACGCCTCCTACTGGTCGCTGCCCGACGCCGCGGATCTGGTCTGGGGCTACGCCACGCCCAAGGCCGAAGTCGCCCAGATCAAGGGCCACTTCTGCTTCTACGACACCGAAGTCGTCGCGGCCTGAGAGAAAGCCGTGGCCGGGGCTGCCCCTGGCCGCACGCGGACCCGCGAAAATCCTCGCCGTTGAGCGATGAGTTGTACGCGGCGTGCCGGTCTGCCTCACCATGGACCACGTGTGCACTGCCAAATCGGGGGACGGCACCCCCATCGCTTACCGGCGGACGGGCGAGGGCCCACCGGTGATTCTGGTCGGTGGCGCGCTCAACACCGCGGAATCGCAGGCTCCGCTGGCCGAGCTGCTCGCGCCGGTCTTCGAGGTGCTCATATACGACCGGCGCGGGCGCGGCGCGAGCGGTGACACCGCTCCGTACGCCGTGGAGAGAGAGATAGAGGATCTGGCGGCCCTGATCGCGGAGGCGGGCGGCAGCGCCTCCGTGTACGGCGTCTCCTCGGGCGCCGCGCTCGTACTGGAGGCGGCGGCGGCCGGGCTGACGGTCACCCAGCTCGCCGTCTACGAGCCGCCGTACGCCACCGGCCCGGCCGATCTGGCGGAGTACGCGACCTACGCCGAGCGCCTCTCCGAGCTGCTGGCGGGAGGACAACGGGCCGAGGCGGTCGAGCTGTTCATGACCGTCGTCGGGGTGGCGCCCGAGATGATCAGCGGATTACGGCGGTCACCGATGTGGCCGGATCTGACAGCACTCGCACAGACCCTCGCGTACGACAACGCGGTACTGGGCCCGGGACTGGTCCCGGCGGAGCGGCTGAGGTCCATCAGGACCCGCTCGATGGTCGTGGACGGCGGATGCAGCCCGGTCCTGCTGCGGAACGCGGCGAGATCGGTGGCGAAGGCCCTGCCCCGGGGCCGCCATCGCACCCTGACGGGCCAGACCCACGATGTGGCACCGCATGTGCTGGCGCCGGTCCTGAGGGAGTTCTTCGCGGCCCAGGGCCTGTCCGGCTGATCCCCGAAGACCCGCCGGACAGGGCCTGGGTCCGCCTCCGCCGAGCCCCGCGCCCCGCGCGCCCGGAAGCTCCCGGGCCGGGTGCGCGCGGGCGGCGGCATGTGCGTGGCAGGATGCGAGAATCGCCCAACTTCGGTACCGACAACGACAGTTGGACGTACTTGACATGTACATGACTGGCCGGTAGGTCTGGTCGTTCAACGGGCGTAGACCCGCCTCCGCTCGCGCGGAGACCGCCGAACAGACCGACCCAGGAGGAAGCATGTACCGACGATCGACGCCATGGAGACGGGCGGCACTGTCCGCGCTCGGCGGTCTGGTCACCGCGGTGCTCGTCGCCACGGCCCAGCCCGCCGGCGCCGCGCCCGCTCCCGTCGGCACGGCGGACCGCGACTCCATGAGCCGGGCCTTCGCGCGCGCCGCCTCGGAGTTCGGCGTGCCACGGGACCTGCTGGTGGCGGTCGGGTACGGCGAGACCCATCTCGACGGACACCGCGGTGAGCCGAGCCAGGCGGGCGGCTACGGAGTCATGCATCTGGTGAGCAATCCGCGGAGCCGCACGCTGGAGAAGGCCGCCGAGCTGACCGGTGAGCCGGGCGCCGGGCTGCGTACGGACACGGCGGCGAACATCCGGGGCGGCGCGGCCGTGCTGCGCTCGCTGGCCGACGGGCTGGGTCTGGACGCCACGGAGCGCCGCAGCGTGGACGAGTGGTATCCGGTGGTGGCCCGTTACGGCGGGGCCTCCGACACCGCCACGGCGCGGCTGTACGCCGACACCGTCTACACGCTCCTCGCGCAGGGCGTCACCGCGGAGGTCGCGGGCGGCGAGCGGGTCACCGTACGGCCGCGCGCCGTCGAGCCCGAGCGCGGCCGGTACGCGGCGGACACGGCCGGCGGCCGGGAGCGCGCCGCGCTCAGCCCCGACTATCCCGCCGCCGCCTGGGTCCCGGCCAACGCGGCCAACTACGCCGTCGGCCGCAGCGCGTCGATCCGCACCGTGGTCGTCCATGTCACCCAGGGCTCGTACGCCGGGACCATCAGCTGGTTCCAGAACGCGTCCTCGCAGGTGAGCGCCCACTACGTGGTGCGTTCCTCGGACGGTGCGATCACCCAGACGGTCCGTGACAGCAACACCGCGTACCACGCGCGCTCGGCCAACTCCTCCAGTCTGGGCATCGAGCATGAGGGCTTCATCGCCGACCCGAGCTGGTTCACCGACGCCATGTACCGCTCCTCGGCCGCCCTGACGAAGTATCTGTGCGAGCGGTACGGCATACCCAAGGACCGCGCGCATGTCGTCGGCCACGCCGAGGTACCGGGCAACGACCACACCGATCCGGGGCCGAACTGGAACTGGAACTACTACATGCAGCTCGTGGGCGGCAGCTCCGGCGGCGGCGGTGGCGTGCAGCTCAACTTCGCCTCGTACTCCACCCTCACGAGTGGTTCCACCGGCGCCCAGGTGACGGCGGCCCAGACCTTGCTGAACCAGCAGGGCTACGACGCGGGCACCGCGGACGGCGTCTTCGGCACCCGGACCGCGAACGCGGTCAGGTCCTTCCAGAGCGCCCGCGGGCTCACCGCCGACGGTGCCGTCGGCGCCCGCACATGGACGGCGCTGCTCTCCGCGGGCAGCACGGCCGTGGTACGGGAGGGCAGCACGGGCGCGGTGGTGGAGCGCCTCCAGCGCGCGCTGACGGCCGCGCTCGGGCGGACCGTGTCCATCGACGGACAGTTCGGGCCGGGGACGGCCACGGCGGCGCGTGACTACCAGAGCAGCCGCGGACTGACCGCGGACGGCATCGTCGGCGCGGCCACCTGGTCCGCGCTCCAGTCCGGCCGCTGAACCGGCCGCACCCCGCCGAGCGCTCCCGGCACCGGACGGAAGCCGTGAACGGGCCGGTCTCCTCGAAGAGGTCTCCTCGAAGCCGTCGCGCCGAAGAGCCCTTCCTCGAAGAGGCCGGCCCGTTCCGTCAACCGGTGAGCGCCGCTGTGGGCCGCCGTGTCGTCGTCGCGATCGTGGCCGAGCCGACCACGCGCGTGCCGTCGTACAGCACGATCGCCTGGCCGGGCGCGACACCGCGGACCGGCTCCTCGAAACTGACCCGCAGCGTGCCGTCCGCCAGCTCCGCCGTCACCGCCGTCTCACCGCCATGGGCGCGCAACTGGGCGGTGTAGCCGCCGGGTCCCGTGGGCGCCGTACCGCACCAGCGGGGCCTGACGGCCGTCAGCGCCACGACGTCGAGCGCGGCGGCCGGACCGACCGTCACGGTGTTGTCGACGGGCGAGATGTCCAGCACGTAGCGCGGCTTGCCGTCGGCGGCCGGACGGCCGATGCGCAGGCCCTTGCGCTGGCCGATGGTGAAGCCGTACGCGCCGTCGTGGCTGCCCACCTTCGTACCGGACTCGTCCACGATGTCGCCCTCGGCCCGGCCCAGGCGCTTCGCGAGGAAGCCCTGGGTGTCGCCGTCCGCGATGAAGCAGATGTCATGGCTGTCGGGCTTCTTCGCCACGGCCAGACCACGGCGCTCGGCCTCGGCGCGGATCTCGTCCTTGGTGGTGAGGGTGTCACCGAGCGGGAACATCGCGTGTGCGAGCTGCCGCTCGTCCAGCACGCCGAGGACATACGACTGGTCCTTGGCCATGTCGCTGGCGCGGTGCAGCTCCCGGGTGCCGTCCTCGCCGATGACGACCGTGGCGTAGTGGCCCGTGCACACGGCGTCGAAGCCGAGGGCGAGCGCCTTGTCGAGCAGCGCGGCGAACTTGATCTTCTCGTTGCAGCGCAGACAGGGATTGGGCGTACGGCCCGCCTCGTACTCGGCGACGAAGTCGTCGACCACGTCCTCACGGAAGCGTTCTGCGAGATCCCACACGTAGAACGGGATACCGATCACATCGGCCGCGCGGCGCGCGTCGCGGGAGTCCTCGATGGTGCAGCAGCCGCGCGCGCCTGTGCGGAAGGACTGCGGATTCGCGGAGAGCGCCAGATGTACTCCGGTGACGTCATGGCCTGCCTCGGCGGCACGGGCGGCGGCGACGGCGGAGTCCACGCCGCCCGACATGGCGGCGAGCACACGGAGTGGGCGCGGAGAATTCTGTGTCATGGCCTCCCCAGAGTACGGCCAGGCGGGAACCGGAGTCGCCCCGGTTTGCGTTGACGATCACATGGGCGAGAAAACACCGGGCGCGGCCGGGGGCGCGGGCGGCAGGGGCCGCCATCGCAGGGCCGCGGATTCCGGCGAGATCAATCGCAGGACGGTGCTGATCGGCGGCGCGGCGGCGCTGATCGGCGGCGGCGTGCTGGCACGCGAGAAGGTCTCGCGTGTGTGGTGGCGGGTGCCGGGCATCGACAAGCCCCGCAAGGAAGGTGAGCTGGATTACGCGCGGGCGCAGTGGATAGCGGCCTCTCCGGCGAACTGGCGCCGGGCGGACAGGCCCGACGACTACGCGGTGGACCGCGTGGTGATCCATGTCGTCCAGGGCAGCTATCAGGTGGCGCTCAAGGTCTTCCGCGACCCGTCCCACGGCGCCGCCTCGCACTACGTGGTGCGCAAGGACGGCCATGTGGCGCAGATGATCCGCGAGCTGGACGTGGCGTACCACGCGGGCAATCGCGCGTACAACGAGCGGTCCATAGGCATCGAGCACGAGGGATGGGTGGACCGGAAGGCGTCCTTCACGGACGCGATGTACCGCTCGTCGGCGCGGCTGACCGCCGGGATCTGCGCGCGCTACGGGATCCCGGTGGACCGGGAGCACATCATCGGCCATGTCGAGGTCCCCGGCACGGACCACACGGACCCCGGGCCGTACTGGGACTGGGACCTCTACATGAGGCTGGTCAGGGAGGCGGGCACGGACACGGCGCGAACGGGCACGGCCTGAGACGGAGGCGCGCCGGGACCGCCGGGATCAGCTGAGCCCGGCGCTTCTGGCCCGCTCGACGGCCGGGCCGATGGCCTTCGCCACCGCCTTCACGTCCTCCCTGGTGGAGGTGTGGCCGAGGGAGAAGCGCAGCGTGCCTCTGGCCAGATCGGGATCACAGCCGGTGGCGAGGAGCACATGGCTGGGCTGCGCCACACCCGCCGTGCAGGCCGAGCCCGTCGAGCACTCGATGCCCTGGGCGTCGAGCAGCAGGAGCAGCGAGTCGCCCTCGCAGCCGGGGAAGCTGAAGTGCGCGTTGGCGGGCAGGCGGTGGTCGGGATCGCCGCCGAGGACGGCGTCGGGGACGGCCGTCCGTACGGCCTCGATCAGTTCGTCCCGCAGCGCGCCGATGTGCTGGGCGAACCGCTCCTGCCGTTCGGCGGCGAGCCTGCCCGCCACGGAGAACGCGGCGATCGCCGGCACGTCGAGGGTGCCCGAGCGCACATGGCGTTCCTGGCCACCGCCGTGCAGCACGGGTACGGGGGTGTACTCACGGCCCAGCAGCAGCGCCCCGATGCCGTACGGGCCGCCGATCTTGTGTCCGGAGACGGTCATCGCGGCGAGTCCCGAGGCACCGAAGTCCAGCTCCGTCTGGCCGAAGGCCTGGACGGCGTCGGAGTGCAGCGGAATACCGAACTCCGCCGCAACCTCGGCCAGTTCACGGACCGGCAGGATGGTGCCGATCTCGTTGTTGGCCCACATGACGGTGGCGAGGGCGACACTCCCGGGATCGCGCGCAATGGCCTCGCGCAGCGTCCCGGGACTCACCCGTCCGTAGCCGTCGACCGGCAGGTACTCGACGGTCGCGCCCTCGTGCTCGCCGAGCCAGTTCACGGCGTCGAGGACGGCGTGGTGCTCCACCGGGCTGGCCAGCACCCTGGTCCTGGCCGGATCGGCGGCGCGGCGGGACCAGTACAGGCCCTTCACGGCGAGATTGTCGGCCTCCGTGCCGCCCGAGGTGAAGACCACCTCGCTCGGCCGTGCGCCGAGGGCCTCCGCGAGCGTCTCGCGGGCCTCCTCGACGGTACGACGGGCCCGGCGCCCGGCGGCATGGAGCGAGGAGGCGTTGCCGGCGAGGCCGAACTGGGCGGTCATCGCCTCGATCGCCTCCGGCAGCATCGGAGTGGTCGCGGCGTGGTCGAGGTATGCCATGGTGGACTCGATTCTACGAGTCGGGGAAGCCGTACACGTCCCCGGTCCGCACCGGCCCACCGCCCGCGGGGCGTACCACCGCCCGCCGGGGCCGCGATCCGCCGGGTCGTCAGTCCCGCGGCGCACGGGCGAGTTGGCGGGACTGGGCCACCAGACGGTCCGCGCTGTCCCAGATCTCCGCGTCCTCCTCGAGGAAGCCGCCGGCCAGGTTACGGGTGGTGAGCGCGACCCGGAGCGGGCCCGGCGCCGGTCGGCAGCGGATGTGGGCGGTCAGTTCGACCGTCGGGGTCCAGCCGTTGAGGCCCATCTCGAACGCGGTCGGCGGCAGCGCGTCCACGGCCAGCAGCAGCGCGAGCGGATCGGCGTCCCGGCCGTCCGCGAACCGGAACCAGCCGCGCATCTCGCCCAGCCCGGACGGAGCACCGACGGCCCAGCCCACCGTCGCCGGGTCCAGCCGCAGGTCGAGCCGGTCGATCATCGCGAAGTCGCCGGGCGGCGGCGGCCCGTCGGCGGAGCTGACACAGCGCTCGAACGGCGGGATCGCGGGCGGCTTCGCCGCCGTCCGCACATCGTCGGGCAGCGCGTCCAGATCGCCGTACGAGGCGAGCACCCTGATCCGTTCGACCTCGGTGCCGTCCTCGGCGGTCTGGAAGAGGGACGCCTGGCCGGTGGAGAGCGTACGGCCGGTCCGTACGGTCTCCGTACGGACCACGGCGGGACCGGGCGTCGACGGTGTGAGGTAGTGGGCCGAGACGGCGAACGGGTCCGCGTGCGGCAGGGTGTCGCCGAGCGCGCGGCCGATCAGTGCCAGCAGATAGCCGCCGTTGAGGACATTCATGATCGTCCAGCCCGGGAGGAGCGTCGTGTCGTGGACGCCCGGCCCACGCCGGATCACGGCCGTGCCGCGGTCGAACTCGCTGTCCCCGATGGGCGCGATGGATGCCTGTGCCATGGAAGACAATCCTACAAGAGGACTGTACTAAGCAGTAGCTTACAACGGTGACAACCATGTGAAATGCACGGCGCCTGGGCAGGGCACGGCGTACGGCCGCCGCCCCGCGAAGGCACGGCGTACGGCCGGAAACGCCGCCGACCCCCGGCCCCATGGGGACCAGAGGCCGGCCGGCCCTGCGTACGCGCTGTCTACTCCGCGGACCCGGCCTCCGGGGAGGCCCCGCCCTCGGCCGGTGTCTCCGTGCCCGCGCCCGACACGTCCGCCAGCTCGATCGTCTCCCGCGACGCCACCGACACCGTGTCCTGCGGACGCTGGTCGGCCGCGTTCTCCGGGTGGTGACAGGCGGCCTGGTGGCCCGGCGCGAGCTGGATCAGCGGCGGCTCGGTGGTCCTGCAGATCTCCGTCGCCTTCCAGCACCGCGTGTGGAAGCGGCAGCCGCTCGGCGGATTGATCGGCGACGGCACATCGCCCTTGAGCAGGATCCGGTCGCTCTTCGCCCCGCGCCTGCTCGGGTCGGGCACCGGCACCGCGGAGAGCAGCGCCTTGGTGTACGGGTGCTTCGGCGACGCGTACAGCGACGCGCGGTCCGCCAGCTCCACGATCTTGCCGAGGTACATCACCGCGATCCGGTCCGACACATGGCGGATGACCGAGAGGTCGTGCGCGATGATCACATAGGTCAGACCCAGCTCCTCCTGGAGGTCGTCCAGCAGGTTCACCACCTGCGCCTGGATCGACACGTCCAGCGCCGAGACCGGCTCGTCGGCCACGACCAGCTTCGGGTTGAGCGCCAGCGCCCGCGCGATTCCGATGCGCTGCCGCTGGCCGCCGGAGAACTCGTGCGGATAGCGGTTGTAGTGCTCGGGGCTGAGGCCCACCAGCTCCAGCAGCCGCTGGACCTCCTTCTTCACCCCGCCCTCGGGCTGGATGCCCTGCAGCTTGAAGGGGGTGCTGACGATCCCGCCGATGGTGTGGCGCGGGTTCAGCGAGCCGTACGGGTCCTGGAAGATCATCTGGACGTCACGGCGCATCGGGCGCAGGGCGCCCGCCGACAGGTGCGTGATGTCCCGGCCCTCGAACTCGACCTTGCCGCCCGTCGGTTCGAGCAGCCGCGTGATCAGCCGGCCCATCGTCGACTTGCCGCAGCCGGACTCGCCGACCACACCGAGGGTCTCGCCCGGCCGGACGTCGAAGGAGAGACCGTCGACCGCCTTGACCGCGCCGACCTTGCGCTTGAGCACACCCTTGGTGATCGGGAAGTGCTTGGCCAGGCCGGTGACCTTGAGAAGCGGCTCGGGGCCGGAACCGTCCGGTCCCTGGCCCGCCCCCTGCTCGGGAATCTTCTTGCTCGGATCAGTCACAGCTTCGGCGCAATCTCTTCGGTCCAGATCTGTTCCCGCTGCGCCGGCGACATGTGGCAGGCGGAGAAGTGTCCGTCGGTGACCTGCCGCAGCTCAGGGCGCTCGGTGCGGGTGATGTTGTCCTCGGGGATGTCCGCGTAGGGGCAGCGCGGATGGAAGGCGCAGCCGGAGGGGACATTGATCAGGCTGGGCGGCGTTCCCTTGACCGGCACCAGCCGGTCGGTCTGCTCCCGGTCGATACGGGGCATCGAGCCCAGCAGACCCCAGGTGTACGGATGCTGGGGCTGGTAGAAGACCTTCTCCGCGGTGCCGCGCTCGATGCAGCGTCCCGCGTACATCACCAGCAGTTCGTCGGCGATCTCGGCGACGACGCCCAGGTCGTGGGTGATGATGACGACCGCCGAGTGGAACTCCTTCTGGAGATCCCGGATGAGGTCGAGGATCTGCGCCTGGACGGTGACGTCCAGAGCGGTCGTCGGCTCGTCGGCGATCAGCAGCTGCGGGTTGTTGACCAGCGCCATCGCGATCATCGCGCGCTGGCGCATACCGCCGGAGAACTGGTGCGGATAGTCGTCGTAGCGCCGCGCGGGCTCGGGGATGCCGACCCGGTCGAGCATCTCGACGGCCCGCTTCTTGGCGGTCTTCTTGTCCACCGCGTTGTGGACGCGGTAGGCCTCCACGATCTGCGCGCCGATGCTGTAGTACGGATGCAGCGCGGAGAGCGGGTCCTGGAAGATCATCGCCATCTTCTGGCCGCGCAGCTCACGCACGCGCTCGGGACCGGCGCCGATCAGCTCCTCGCCGTCCAGCCAGATCTCACCGGAGATCCTGGCCCGCTCGGAGTTGTGCAGCCCCATGACACCCAGCGAGGTCACGGACTTGCCCGAACCGGACTCACCGACGATGCCGAGGGTCCGGCCGGCCTGCAGATCGAAGCTGACGCCGTCGACGGACTTCACCAGACCGTCGTCGGTGTCGAAGTGGATCCGCAGGTCCCGTACGGAGAGGAACTTGTCGGCGCCGCCGGCGGAACCCGTACCCGTGGTGGCCTTCTCCGCGCCCGTCTTCTGTACGTCGCTCATGAGAGCCTCACCCGGGGGTCGATCGCGGCGTACACAAGGTCCACCAGCAGGTTGCAGACAACGATGAAGAAGGCGGCGACCAGCGTCACACCCATCACGATGGGCAGGTCGCTCTGCTTCACACCCAGGATGGCGTAGGCGCCCATGCCCTGGAAGGAGAAGACGTTCTCGGTGATGACCGCACCGCCGAGCAGCAGCGCGAAGTCCATGCCGAAGATCGTGACGAGCGGCGTCAGGGCCGCGCGCAGGCCGTGCTTGACGACCACCTTGCTCTCCCGCAGTCCCTTCGCCCGCGCGGTTCTGATGTAGTCCTCGCCCATCGTCTCCAGCATCCCGGCACGGGTGAGCCGTGCGTAGAGCGCCGAGTAGAGGAAGGCGAGCGTGCACCAGGGAAGGATCAGGTTCCAGGCCCATTCACCGGGATTCTCGGTGAACGGTACGAAGTGGAGGTCGTCCCAGATCGTCCAGTGGAAGCTGAACAGGGCGAGGGAGACCAGGCCGGTGAAGAACATCGGCAGCGAGACGCCGGCGAGGGCGACGCCCATGGCGAGCCGGTCGAAGATCGATCCCCGCTTGAGCGCGGAGAGCACACCGATCGCGACACCGGAGAGGACCCAGAGGACCGCCGCGCCGACGGCCAGCGACAGGGTCACCGGCACGCGCTCGAGTATCTGGGGCCAGATCTCGACATGTGTCTTGAACGAGTAGCCGAAGCAGGGCACATGGCAGACCGAGGGATTGGGGCCGAAGTTGTACTCGGCGCCGACCACGATGCTCTTGATGAAGTCCCAGTACTGAAGGTAGAGGGGCTGGTCGAGCCCCAGGTTCTTCTTGACAGCGGCGATGGCGTCCGGAGTGGGACTCTTGCCGATGTACTGGGCGGCCAGCGAGTCGGTCGTCTGCCCGCCGAGGCGAGGCACAAGGAAGAAGATCGCGAACGTGACTGCGCTGACCACCAGCAGCAGCAACACCGCGGCGAAGACGCGTCGGATGATGTACGCAGCCACAGCCGTTTGGTGCCGGGCCGACCTGACGGGGTACGCCAGGGCGGCCCGGCACCTTCACCTGCCTTTCGGGGGGTGCTGTTTTGATGTACAGGTGTTACAGGTGTTACGGGGTGGCACCGGGAGGACCCGGTGCCACCGGGTGTCACTTGGTCGAGGTCAGCAGCGTGTAGTCGTACATGCCGAGGTAGGCCTCGGTGACGGTGACGTTGCCGGCGGACTCGGGCCGGTAGAGCAGGTTCTTGCGGTAGAAGAGCGGGACGACCGAGGCGTTCTCCATGACGAGCTGGTCGACATTGCCCCAGGCGGCCGTGCGCTCGGCCGGGTCGACGGTGCCGATACCCTCCGACAGCGCCTTGTTGATCTTCGGGTCGTTCAGCTCCATCAGGTTCGTGCCACCGGACGGCTTGATGGCCGCACCGTTCACGATCTGGTCGAGGAAGCCGAATCCACTGGGCCAGTCGGCACCCCAGGCCATCATCATGAGGCCCGCGTTGTTCTTGTGCACCCAGGCCGGCACACCGGCGAAGTCCGTGAAGTACTTGTCGGACGGGAACGTCTTGATGTCCGCCGTGATGCCGACCTTCTTCAGGCTCTCCTGGATCTGGGTGGCCACGGTGACCTCGTCGGGACGGTCCGCACGGGCCGTCAGCGTGGTCTTGAAGCCGCCCGGCTTGCCACAGGCCGTCAGCGCGGCCTTCGACTTGGCCTCGTCGCCCTTGTTGCCCGGCGTCGCGTACAGGTCGAACTTCTTGTAACCGCTCACCGACGGCGGGATCAGCGTGCTGGCCGGGTCACCCTTGACCGAGCCGCCGATGGAGTTGACCGCACCGGCCTTGTCCACCGCGTACTGCACGGCCTTGCGGCAGTCGATGTTGTCGAACGGCTTCACGTTGACGTTCATCGCCAGGTACGAGAGCGCACCCGCGTACGGATTGTCCGTCTTGGCCTTCTCGGTGGCCTTGACGAGCACCTTCGGCTGCGTCTTGGACTGGAGACCGGTGCCGCCGGCGTCCGCGGTGATCGTGTCGTTGAGCAGGTGCTCGTCGATCGTCGTCGCGTTGACGTTCAGCTTCAGCTCGATCTTGTCCGGCAGAGCCTTGCGGATCGGGTCGCTGGCCGCGTCCCACTCGGGGTTGCGGGAGAGCGTGGCGCCGCTGCTCTCGCTGTACGAGTCGAACTTGTACGGGCCGGAGGACACGATGTTCTGGACGTACTCGGCACCCTTGTCGGCCTTCTGCGGGACCGGAGCGGTCTGCGAGAAGGTGGCCAGGTAGTCCATGTCCGCGAACGGCTTGTTCAGCTTGAACGTGATCGTGTAGTCGTCCGGGGTCTCGATGGACTTCAGACCCTCGGGGGACTTGTCCTTGTAGGGACCCTTGTACTTGTCGCCGCCCACGAGGTACGACTTGAAGTACGTCGGACCGTTGGAGAGCGCCTCGGGCGCGAAGTTGCTGCGCTCGATCGCGTACTTGACGTCCTTCGAGGTGACCTCGGTGCCGTCCTGGAACTTCACGCCCTTGCGGAGCGTGTACGTCCAGGTCTTGGCGTCGGGGCTGGCCTTGCCGAGCGAGGTCGCGAGGTCGGGGACGACCTCAAGACCTTCCTTGCCCGCGGCCGGCTTGAAGGTGACCAGGGTACGGCCGTACAGGCGGGAGAAGTTCTGCACCCAGCCGTAGTACGTGTTGCCCGGGTCGAGGGAGTCCGGGCCGCTGGAGTGCTCGAAGACGACCGTCCCCCCCTTCTTGTCGGTCGTGTTGACAATGCCCGACATCGCGGCATCGGCCTTGGCGCTGCTGCCGCCGCCACCCTTGTTGCCGTCACTGTCCTTGTCGGAGCTGCCGCAGGCACTCGCACCGAGCGCCATGGCCAGCGTCACGGCGATGGCCGCTGCCGTCTTTCTGCTGTTCATCCTGAGGAAAGCCCCCTCGATTGACCGATGCGGCAGGGCCGCTCTTACTTGCCACGGGGGTCGAGTGCGTCACGCAGCCCGTCCCCCAGCAGATTGAATGCCAGCACGGTGATGAAGATCGCCATACCGGGGATGATCATGAACATCGGGTCGACCTGGTAGAGGTCGACCGCGGTGGACAGCATGCCGCCCCAGGAGGCCTGCGGCGGTGCGATACCCACCCCCAGGAAGCTCAGAGAAGCCTCGAAGAGGATGTTGGTGGGGATCAGCAGGGTGGAGTACACGAGGATCGGCGCGACCAGATTCGGCAGCAGCTCCCGGAACAGGATGAACGGTCCTCGCGCGCCCAGCGATCGGGCCGCCTCGACGAACTCCCGCTCACGCAGGCTGAGCGTCTGCGCGCGCACGATCCGGCCGATGTACGGCCAGCTGAAGAAGCCGATCACAAAGATCAGTACGGCGATACGGAGCGGAAGCCCCTCAAGACCGAACGCGTTGCCCTGGAGCGACGCGGAGATCGAGATCGCGAAAAGCAGTAGCGGGAAGGCCAGGAAGGTGTCCATCATGCGACTGATGGCACTGTCCACCCAACCGCCGTAGAAACCCGCCACGACGCCCATCACGACGCCGATGACGACCGAGAGCAACGTCGATCCGGCCGCGACCACCAAGGAGACCCATGAGCCCTCGATGATACGGGCCAGGATGTCACGCCCGGTCTGCGGTTCCACGCCCAGCGGATGATCCCAGCTCATCCCGCCGAAGCCGCCCTTGGGCGCCAGCAGCGTGGGATCCACCAGATCCTGGTTGAAGGCGTTGGGGTCGAGACCGAACACCGCCTGGATCGGTTTGGACAGTACGGCGACAAGAACCAGCAGGATCACGATGACGCCGCCCGCTACGGCGACCTTGTCCCGCTTGAAACGCGTCCACGCGATCCGGCCGAGCGAACGGCCTTCGATCTGCTTGCCCCCGGCGCCCTCCAGGACCGCTTCCGGCTGCGCTGTCGCCGCCGACCCGGTGGTCTCGATAGGTGCCGTCATTGCGCTGGAGACCCCTCTCGGCCGACGGTGGCCGGCCCATGACCGCCGCTGTAGCGGCACTTTCACATCACATGACGCACGTGGTCCCCCTGTGGCGGGAACTGCTTCTGTCAGCGCATCGCACACTAGGCCGAGACCACCTGCTCCCCGGAGTCTTCAGCCACTTCGCGATCACCCGCCAGTCCCCAAGAGGAATGTTTGCTCAAACGTGATGCGGGTAGAGGTGTTCCGTTATCCGGACGGTCCGCTCGTCTCAGCGGACTAAGTCGTCCGCTATCCGGTCAGACCGGACACAGGGCTCAATCTGGTTGACATACGGCGGAACCCGAGCATCCGTATCTTCCGCGCCGGCGGGCTCAATACGCGTGGGAAGCGGGCGGCGGATAGCCATAACCCGAGGTCGGCGCCGGTCCCGCGTGTGCTTCGCGGTCGTAGAACGGACGCGCGTTGGCCCGTAGCCACATCGTCACCGGGTCGTACTCGTCGGACATCGCCACCGTCGAGACCGGAAGTCCGTCCGGAACCGCCGTGATCGACTGCCGCATCATCGCGCGGACGGAATCGACGGACACGGCGCTCGTGTCGTACAGATCCAGGCCGATCGTGAGATACGGGACACCGAGCGCCGGCTGCACCCAGGCGCGGCGCAGCGAGCGGACCGCGGGTGTGCGGTGGGCGTTCTGGGTGAGCAGGGCGTAGAACTGCGGGAGCGCGATGGCCGGCTCGGAGAGCCGCAGCGGTCCCGCGGGCATCCGGTCCAGTCCGGTGGCGATCCGCCGCAGATCGAGCCAGGGGATGCCGACTCCGCCGCCGGGCGCGTGCGGATTGAGCCAGATTCCCCAGCGGTCGGGATAGAGCGCGCGGGCGATGTCACGGCCGGTGACCACTTCGTGCGCCCGGGTCCAGCCGCTGACGGAGAGCTCCTTGGCCGAGGTGACGCACGGTGCGTACCCGAGCCCGTCGACCTCCATGTTGCCGTACTGGGCGTCCGGTGAACCGGCCCGGCCGTGCCAGAGCAGCATCCAGACGCTGTCGTCGGCGAGGGCCTGGAGGAGCGCCTCGTACGCGTCGTAGCGTCCTGGCGTCACCTGGCGCAGCATCTGCTCGACCTGCCCGGCCGCCGCGGTGCCTGACGCGCTCACTCTGGGTCCCGCCCCTCTTCGATCCACCATTCGACCAGCAGCCCCGAGGCCCGTCGGCCCCCGTGCGGGAAGGCCCGTCCGGACACACGCGCGCTGGCCCAGCCATCAAACCAGCTTAGGCGGCCGTCCTGACACAGCCTTGACGCCTGGTGTCTATGCCCGCTGGTAGAACGGCCTCACCTTCGTCAGCAGATAGTCGCCGACCGGGTCCTGGGCGACGTCCAGCAGGATGAGATTGACGGGCCAGCCCACCGCGACCCGGCCCAGGGCGCGGCCGAGCGCGTCCAGCGGCGCGTTGCGGTCGGCGGCCTCCCACGAGGAGAGCTGTACGCCGATGAAGAGCGCCGGGGAGTCGCCCTCGACGCTGGCGAGCGCGCGGCGGGCCGAGAGCACCACGCCGGACGCCTCGAACTCGCCCGCGGCGGCCGAGAGGAAGTCGACCGGATCCTCCTGCCAGTCCGGTTCGAAGAGCCGGACCCGGCCGCCGGTCGCCGGACCGTCGAGCGGGGTCCGTCCCGCCCGGCACAGCTCCGCGACGGCGGGCGGCGGCAGCGGCATACCGACCATGCCGCCCGGGTTGACCGCGATACCCAGCTGCGGGGGCAGGCCGCGCGCGAAGTCACGGGCCGGCGCCACCGTGAAGGGCATATGGGCGCCGACACACTGGAGGAACTGCTGCTGGGAGCTGAAGACCGGGACGTACGGCGCGCCCTCTATCTCCAGGGTCGGCAGATCGAGACCGGGACTGTCCGGGCCTCCGCCGTTGGGCAGCGGCACCCAGACCTCGCTGCGTCCGAGCACCTCCACCAGCCGGCCGCCCGCGCCCCGGCTGCCGAGCGAGGCGGCGAGCACCTCTTCCAGCTCGTTGCCCGGCCATGCAGTGTTCACAGTCTTCCTCCGCCCCCGTGCCTGCCGCGGCACCTCAAGGGTTGTCCCATAAGCCGTTTCCCCGGATCCGCGGCCGGCTCGGCCTGACGGGCGCCCACGCTCGCGGCGTTGCCGGCGCCGGCCGGGCACGTCCCGTACGAGACCGGTCCTCCGCCGTGCGACCGCGGGCACCACGGTGGCCTCAGCCGCTCCGCGGCGGGCTCGGGCCCCGCCCCGGGGGCGGAGCCGCGATGGTGCGGACACACCCTAACGCCGCAGGCAGGGGCTCGTACCCGCGCGCGCGTGCGCCCCCTGCCGGTGTGCGGCGCTCAGCGCGCCGTCACCCGCCCGGCCCTGGAGGGAAGACGATCCGGTCCAGGGCCCCCGCCGCGTCCCGGTCCAGAAGCACCGCCGTGGCGCAGCCCCTGGGCAGCCGGCCCGACTCGGCGCCGCGCAGCAGACGGCGGACGGCCCGGCGATGGCGGGCGAACGCGTACCCGGAGACGCCGCGACCGCGCTCCCGCTGGCCCGCGCGGGCCACCTCGGGCGGCACGTCCAGCAGGACGAGATGGAGCCCGCGGCCACGTCTGCGGGCCTCGCGGGCCAGCCAGCGCCGTACCCATCTCTGCGTACCGCAGTCGTGCACGACCACGCTCTCGCCGGAGCGGAGCGCGCGCCGCAGTCCCGCGTAATGCGCTATACGGACGAGCGGGCGGTAGACGGCATAGGGGAGGCCGCCCGGCAGCCGGCGCTCCCAGCGGTCCCTGGTGTCCTGCGAGTCGATCCCGCCGGCCTCGGCGGCCCGCCCGATCAGGGTGGACTTGCCGCTGCCCGGCAGCCCGGAGACCACCACCAGGTCGCCCGCGGTGAAGACCAGGGCGCCCGGCACCCGGCCCCGGCGCCCTCTCAAATCCCTGACGACCGCCACGGGCCGGGCCACGGCCTCCCGGCCGGACACGCCCTGCTGGGCCGGCACCCCCGCGGTCGTCACATATGCCCCGGACCTCTGCGACATCTTCGCCGTCCCCCTGTCAGCTCAGTCGGCCTGGCCCATGACCCTTGCCCACGAAGTGTAAAGAAATGGTAATGCGGCACAAGCTTTTCACGCCGTCCGGCCAGTTACGGGCCAGGCGCTCCGAATCACCCGGATGCGTGCGATGATGTGCCCGCCAACTGCATACCGGCCGTTTGAATCCGCGCGGGAGAGTCCCGGTCACCGTGTGCGCCGGGCGCCGAAGGAGCAAGTTCCTCCCTTGAATCTCTCAGGCCCCGTACCGCGCGGACGAGGCAGATCTGAAAAGCGGGCCGCAGTGCCGCGGCTCCACCCAAGGTGCAAGTCATGACCCCTGGTACGGGTGGTCGTGGTGAACCTCTCAGGTTCCGATGACAGATGGGGAGGACCGTCCTCGTCGTCATGCCCTGGGAGCCACACCGATGAATCACGCCCCGCCGAGCAGCGCCCCCCGTACGACCGCCCTCGACGCCGTGCACCGCGCGCTGGGCGCGACCATGACCGACTTCGCGGGCTGGGACATGCCGCTGCGCTACGGCAGCGAGCGCGACGAGCACCTCGCCGTACGGACCGGGGCCGGGCTCTTCGATCTCTCGCACATGGGCGAGATCACCGTCTCGGGTCCGGCCGCGGGCCGGCTGCTCGACCACGCGCTGGTCGGCAACATCGGCGCCGTCGCCGTGGGCCGCGCCCGCTACACCATGATCTGCCGGGAGGACGGCGGAATCCTGGACGATCTGATCGTCTACCGCCTCGGCGACAGCGAGTATCTGGTCGTCGCCAACGCCTCCAACGCCGAGACGGTGCTGGACGCGCTGACCGCCCGCGCCGCCGGTTTCGACGCCGAGGTGCGCGACGACCGTGACGCGTACGCGCTGCTGGCCGTCCAGGGGCCGCGGTCCCCGGGCATCCTCAAGTCGCTGACCGACGCCGATCTGGACGGGCTGAAGTACTACGCGGGCCTGCCGGGCACCGTGGCCGGTGTCCCGGCGCTGATCGCCCGCACGGGCTACACCGGCGAGGACGGTTTCGAGCTGTTCGTCGAGCCCGGGCACGCGGAGACGCTGTGGCGCGCGCTGACCGAGGCGGGCGAGGGCGTCGGCCTGGTGCCGTGCGGGCTCTCCTGCCGCGACACGCTCCGGCTGGAGGCAGGGATGCCGCTGTACGGCAACGAGCTGACCACCGGTCTCACTCCGTTCGACGCGGGCCTCGGCCGGGTCGTGAAGTTCGACAAGACGTCGAACGAGGGCGCCTTCGTCGGGCGCGAGGCCCTGGAGGCGGCGGCCGAGCGCGCCGCGAGCGCGCCGCCGCGCAAGCTGGTCGGTCTGATCGCCGAGGGCCGCCGGGTCCCGCGCGCGGGCTATCAGGTCGTCGCCGACGGCGCGGTCGTCGGCGCGGTCACCTCGGGCGCCCCGTCCCCCACCCTGGGCAGGCCGATCGCCATGGCGTACGTCGACGTCGCGTACGCCGAGCCGGGCACGGCGGGCGTCGGGGTCGACATCCGGGGCACCCATGAGCCGTACGAGGTCGTGGCGCTGCCCTTCTACAAGCGCCAGAAGTGATACGGACGTCCTCGGCGCTCCAGCTCCGCCCCGGGCCGGCCTCCGGCGCGTCTCCGGGATCCGGGCGCCGTCCCGGGAGGGTGCCTCCCGGGTTCCGGTGCCGTGCCGACGCCGTGCGTGTCGGTGCCGTGCCGGTGACCTCCCGTCGTCGACCCGGTTTCGGCCCCCTCCCGTCTTGTTCCAGCTCGTTCTGTCTCGTTCCTCAAGACAGCCGTTCCGCACCACTCCCCCGCGTACAGGAGAATTCAGGTCATGAGCAACCCCCAGCAGCTCCGCTACACCAAGGAGCACGAGTGGCTGACGAACCCCGTGGACGGGGTGTCGACGGTCGGGATCACCGAGTTCGCGGCCAACGCCCTCGGTGATGTCGTGTTCGCCCAGCTCCCCGAGGTCGGTGACACGGTGACCGCGGGCGAGTCCTGCGGAGAGCTGGAGTCGACCAAGTCGGTCAGCGATCTCTACGCCCCGGTGACCGGTGAGGTCATCGAGACGAACCAGGACGTGGTGGACGACCCCTCACTGGTGAACTCCGCTCCGTTCGAAGGCGGCTGGCTGTTCAAGGTACGTGTGGCGGAAGAGCCGTCCGATCTGCTCACCGCCGACGAGTACCAAGACTTTTCCGGCAACTGACGTGCTCCGGCCACTGACACCCCAGGGACTGTGATGTCTTCGAAGTCGCTTCTGAACTCCTCGCTCCATGAGCTCGACCCGGATGTCGCCGCCGCGGTCGACGCCGAGCTCCACCGTCAGCAGTCCACGCTCGAAATGATCGCCTCGGAGAACTTCGCTCCGGTCGCCGTCATGGAGGCGCAGGGCTCCGTCCTGACCAACAAGTACGCCGAGGGCTATCCGGGCCGCCGCTACTACGGCGGCTGTGAGCACGTCGATGTGGTCGAGCAGATCGCCATCGACCGGGTGAAGGCCCTGTTCGGCGCCGAGCACGCGAACGTACAGCCGCACTCGGGCGCCCAGGCGAACGCGGCGGCGATGTTCGCGCTGCTCACGCCCGGCGACACGATCATGGGTCTGAATCTCGCCCACGGCGGGCATCTCACTCATGGCATGAAGATCAACTTCTCCGGCAAGCTCTACGACGTCGTCGCTTACCACGTCGACGGCGAGACCGGCCAGATCGACATGACCGAGGTCGAGCGGCTCGCCAAGGAGTCCCGTCCGAAGCTGATCGTGGCCGGCTGGTCGGCGTATCCCCGGCAGCTCGACTTCGCCGCGTTCCGCCGGATCGCGGACGAGGTCGGCGCGTATCTGATGGTCGACATGGCGCACTTCGCCGGTCTGGTCGCGGCCGGGCTGCACCCGAACCCGGTGCCGCACGCGCATGTCGTCACCACGACCACCCACAAGACGCTGGGCGGCCCGCGCGGCGGTGTGATCCTCTCCACCAAGGAACTGGCGAAGAAGATCAACTCCGCGGTCTTCCCCGGTCAGCAGGGCGGTCCGCTGGAGCATGTCATCGCCGGCAAGGCGGTCTCCTTCAAGATCGCGGCGACGGAGGAGTTCAAGGAGCGCCAGCGGCGCACGCTGGAGGGCGCCCGGATCCTCGCCGAGCGGCTGGTCCAGCCGGATGTGGCCGAGGCGGGCGTGTCCGTACTCTCCGGCGGTACGGACGTGCATCTGGTCCTGGTGGATCTGCGCGACTCCGAGCTGGACGGGCAGCAGGCCGAGGACCGGCTGCACGAGATCGGCATCACGGTCAACCGCAACGCCGTGCCGAACGACCCGCGTCCCCCGATGGTCACCTCGGGTCTGCGGATCGGCACGCCGGCGCTGGCCACCCGCGGCTTCACCACCGAGGACTTCACCGAGGTCGCGGAGATCATCGCGACGGCGCTGAAGCCGACGTACGACCGTGACGAACTGGCCGGGCGGGTCTCCGCGCTGGCCGTGAAGCACCCGCTGTACCCGGGCCTGAAGTAAGGACCGCGCCCGGACAACCGGGTTCGGCTCGAACACGCACGGCGACACCAGCTCGAACGCACGCACCACCCGGTCCGACGTCATCCGTTCGGCCGGGGTTCACGGGGCACCGCGCACACTGAACGTGCGGCGTGGTGCCCCGGACCGTATCTATGTACACGTCATCTCTGCACCACCCCGGCAGACAAAGGCGTCTACCAGCCAGCAAGGAGTCACCCCCGTGGCCATCTCGGTCTTCGACCTGTTCTCGATCGGCATCGGCCCGTCCAGCTCCCATACGGTCGGTCCGATGCGCGCGGCCGGGTTGTTCGCCCGTCGCCTCAAGAACGAGGGCCTGCTCGCCCACACCGCCACGGTCCGGGCCGAGCTGTACGGTTCGCTCGGCGCGACCGGCCATGGCCACGGCACTCCGAAGGCCGTGCTGCTCGGGCTGGAGGGCAACTCACCGCGCACCGTGGACGTGGAGAGCGCGGACGAGCAGGCGGAACGTATCCGCAGCAGCGGCCGGCTCAATGTGCTCGGTATGCACGAGATCGCCTTCGACGCCGCCGCGGATCTGGTCCTGCACCGCCGCGAGGCCCTGCCGTACCACCCCAACGGAATGACGGTCCTCGCGTACGACGGCGACGGCGGCCTCCTGCTGGAGAAGACGTACTACTCCGTGGGCGGCGGGTTCGTCGTGGACGAGGACGCCGTGGGCGAGGACCGGATCAAACTCGACGACACCGTGCTGCGGCATCCCTTCCGCACGGGCGACGACCTGCTGCGGCTGTCGGGCGAGACGGGTCTGTCGATCTCCGCGCTGATGATGGAGAACGAGAAGGCCTGGCGCACCGAGGACGAGATCAGAGCCGGGCTGCTGGAGATCTGGCGGGTGATGCAGGCGTGTGTCTCGCGCGGGATGGCCCGTGAGGGCATCCTGCCGGGCGGACTGAAGGTCCGCCGCCGCGCCGCCCACTCCGCGCGCCAGCTCCGCGCCGAGGGCGATCCGCAGGCGCACGCCATGGAGTGGATCACCCTCTACGCGATGGCCGTGAACGAGGAGAACGCGGCGGGCGGCCGGGTGGTCACCGCGCCCACCAACGGCGCCGCCGGCATCATCCCGGCGGTCCTGCACTACTACATGAACTTCGCGGCGGGCGGCGCCACGGCGGAGGAGAAGGACGAGAACGTGGTCCGCTTCCTGCTGGCGGCGGGCGCCATCGGCATGCTCTTCAAGGAGAACGCCTCCATCTCGGGCGCCGAGGTCGGCTGCCAGGGCGAGGTCGGCTCCGCCTGCTCCATGGCGGCGGGCGCACTCGCCGAGGTCCTGGGCGGCAGCGCGGAACAGGTCGAGAACGCTGCCGAGATCGGCATGGAACACAACCTGGGCCTGACCTGCGACCCGGTCGGCGGTCTGGTCCAGATCCCCTGCATCGAACGCAACGGCATGGCGGCGGTCAAGGCCGTCACGGCGGCGAAAATGGCCCTGCGCGGCGACGGCAGCCACAAGGTCTCCCTGGACAAGGTCATCAAGACCATGAAGGAGACGGGCGCCGACATGTCCGTCAAATACAAGGAGACGGCCCGCGGCGGCCTCGCGGTGAACATCATCGAGTGCTGAGAAACCGCCCTCGCCCAGCGGTTTCCTGTCTGTCAGATCTGTCAGGACTTTCCGGCACACACGGCGGATCCCTCCTGGAAAGTCCCCTCCGGCAGAGCCGAAAGTGGGCGGAGGACGGCCTCCACGAGGAAGGGAATCCAAGTCTTGACGACACCAGGCGTTGCCGTCCCGCCGCGTGGACGCCGCCCGTCCCTCCAGTTCGATCCGCTCACCGAACAGCAACGTATCCGCTACCATCGGGCTTTCCTGGGGGGTCAGGTTTCCGCGCGCGTCCGATGCCGTGGCGTTCAGTCCACCCGTCACGCAAAAGGAGCCGGTTGCCGAGATGCCGTACACCGCCGAGATCAGCCGCACCAACCCCGGCTGCTTCATCTTCCTCGTGGACCAGTCAGCCTCGATGAGCGACCCCATCGGCAGCGGCGAGATGGTGCAGCAGCGTGCCCAGGTCGTGTCAGATGCTATCAACCGGCTGCTCACGGAGTTGTCGGTCAAGTGCGCAAAGGAAGAGGGCGTCCGCGACTAC
The DNA here is from genome assembly GCF_001700515.1 of Streptomyces lushanensis. GTDB lineage: Bacteria > Actinomycetota > Actinomycetes > Streptomycetales > Streptomycetaceae > Streptomyces > Streptomyces lushanensis. Next base: position 43,127 of record NZ_MAUD01000086.1, on the reverse strand, counting down.
TTCCATGTTGCGGTGATCGGCTACGGCCACACCCAGGTCGGCTCGGCCTTCACGGGCGGGCTCGCCGGGCGTGACCTCGTACCGCTGAGCGAGATCGCGAACAACCCCGCTCGTCTGGAGAGCCGTACGAAGAAGGTGCCGGACGGCGCCGGCGGCCTCGTCGAGACGACCGTGCAGTTCCCCGTCTGGATGGACCCGGTCACCAACGGCGGCACCCCGATGACTCGGGCCCTCGGCTACGCCGACTCCCTGGTCGCCCGCTGGGTTGACGAGCACCCGGGCGGATTCCCGCCCATCGTCCTCAACCTGACCGACGGAGAGTCCACCGACGGTGATCCCACGAGCGCGGCCATCGGGCTCGCCTCGCACGCAACTGCCGACGGGGCGGTGCTGCTCTTCAACCTGCATGTGTCCGGAGCGAGCGGCACTCCCGTCACGTTCCCCGACGGCGAGGGCGACCTCCCCGACACATACTCTCGGTTGCTCTTCCACATGTCGAGCGTGCTGCCCAGTCACATGCGTTCCTACGCCGCTTCGCAGGGCCACCGTGTCAGCGACGCCACCCGCGGTTTCGTCTACAACGCCGACATCACCTCAATCATCGAGTTCCTCGACATCGGTACGCGCGCCACGGAACTGCGCTGAGCAGCGTGGGCGCACATTCAACGCACCTCGATGTCCAGTGGTTCCTCGTGCCCAAGACGGGCAGTTCGTCGGAGGAGTGTGAAGACGCCATTGACGTCTTACTGTCCCCCGAGACAAGTTCGCTCTTCGCCGCAGTGTCCGACGGAGCTTCCGAGAGCCTGCTCGCCGGGGCATGGGCCAGGCAACTGGTACACGGCGCCGTCGCATTGATGTCGGCTGCCGACGAAGAGAGTGTGGTGGGGCAGGACGGTCTGTCCAGGTTCGTCGTCGAGGACCTCCTGGCCCGCACAGTCGACCAGTGGGACGGCTACCTCGCGAAGTACGAGGCTGAGCGAATCGCTCGCGGTCGGCCAATCACCTGGTATGAACAGCCGGGCCTGGACAAAGGGGCCTTCGCCACGTTGATGGCCGTCCACATGCGGGAGGCACCGGCCGATCCGGAAAACCCCAAGGCTGTACGGCGCTGGATCTGGCGTGCCTTCGCTCTCGGTGACAGTTGCCTCTTCCATCTCCGCGACGGCCGGCTGCTCACCTCGTTCCCCATCACGGACGGCCACGGCTTCGGCATCACCCCGCAGCTCCTCGGCAGCCGTAACCGGAACGCCTCACTGATAGCCGACCGGGTGTCGACCGCAACCGGTGAGCTGCGCACGGAGGACGAGCTGCTGCTGGCAACCGATGCGCTGGCCGCGTGGCTGTTGTCACACCCTGAAGTCGATTCCGGCGGAGCCGGAAGACAGCTCGGAAGGCTTGCCGACCTGGACCAGGAACTCTTTGCCGAGTGGGTCCAGAACGAGCGCGACAAATCCCGGATGCGCAACGATGACGTAGCCCTCGTTCGTATGCGGGTGAAGACGGAGGGGTGATGGCGGTCTCCCATGCCGGTGGACCTGTCTCCAGGCGCAAGTTCCCGACCGGCGCGAACTACGTGGAAGCCCTGCAGAATCCCACGTTGTGTTTCGAGGACCCTGACCTCAAGCACGGGACCGTCCAGCAAAGTCCTGTGCTCGGGCCGAAGGCGATTTCCGGGAACTTCGCAAGCGTCTTCTCCATCACCGCACCGGGCGGACAGCGGTACGCACTGAAGTGCTTCACCCGCGACAGCAACACCCTGGAGGCCCGCTACAAGGCCATCAACAAGCAGCTTGCCGTCCTCAAGCCCGCCAAGCTGACCCAGCCGTGGCCGGTCGGGATCGAGTATCTGCCGCGGGGCGTCCTCGTCGCCGGTCAGTGGTACCCGGCTCTCAAGATGGCCTGGGTGGAGGCCACCAACCTGATCACATGGATCGACCGGAACATCCGGGACTCCGTGGCCGTCCTCGGCGTGGCCGAGCGGTTCGCTGCGCTGGCGGCCGATCTGGAGAAGCTCGGGATCGCCCACGGCGACCTCCAGCACGGCAATCTTCTGGTCGCGGCCGACGGCACGCTCCGCCTCGTCGACTACGACGGGATGTACGTGCCCGAGCTCAAAGGGCAGGGGGCCACGGAGAACGGCCATCGCAACTATCAGTCCCCGCATCGCGTGAGCTCGGACTTCGGCCCCACGATGGACCGCTTTTCGTCCTGGATCATTTACCTCAGCCTCGTCGCGATCGCCACTGATCCCAGCATCTGGGACCAGTTGCACGACGATCAGGGGGAGTTCCTGATTCTGAAGGAGGACGACTTCAAGGAACCGAAGTCCTCGCTGTCCTGGAGCCTGCTACTGACCCATTCCGATGCGTCCCTTCGGTCGCTGGCAGCGCAGACACACGGGCTGCTCGCCGACGCCGCCCACACAGTGCCCGCGCTGTCCACGCGGGGGGCGATCCCGACCCCGATCCCGACCCAGCGTCCGGTCCCTGCCTCGGCCCCGGCAAATGGAACCCCCGCCTGGCTGGCAGGGCACATTCCGCCGCCGCAGAACACCTCTGTGGGAAGCAGCACGGGCGCAGGAGCGCCCACCGGTACCGGCTTTGCGCGCCGACGCACTGCGGATGTCCTCTCCGGTGTCTTTGCCCTGACGGGATCCGCTGCACCGGCCGCGCTGACCGCCATCGGCGTGCTGCCCAACGGGTATATGGCCGTCGCCCAGCTCGGAGCTCTGCTCGTATCCGGTGGCACCCTCCACGTAACCCGGCGCTCCCGCCCAGAGGCCAAGGCCTCGAAGGCCCGGTTGCGGGCGCTTCGACAGCAGGTGGCAACGTTGGAGGACCCTGCGGTGGCAGCGCAGAAGGTCCGCCAGGAGATCGAGAGTCTGACGCTGACCGGAGCGAGCCGGGACGCACAGATCAACCGGCAGATCAAGAGCATCCAGAGCGAACTACGCGACGAGCAGGCACGGATCGCCCAAGCGCTCAACAAGGAAACCAACGGTCTCAAAACGAAGCTGAGCAAACTGGCGGCCAGAGAGCAGAAGCAACTGGATGCGATGTTGGTGACGGTTCTCAGGGCTCATGTCCAGAACCGGCTCCGCCGGCACCCCATCCAGGGCGTCAAGAAGCTGTCCAACATGGGTGATGGAACCGTCACGGCCCTGACTGCCGCCGGTATCCATACAGCCGCCGACTTCACCGGGGTCCGGTACGTTCAGAGCGGCCGGTACAGCAGTCGGGACGCGTACCTCATCCGATCCAACGGCCAACAGGTCAAGATCCCGGGAGTCGGCGAAGTCCGGGCCGCTGCGTTGGAAAGCTGGCGGACCTCGCTGGAGCAACAGGCCCGGAAGTCAGCTCCGACCAGCCTGAGCGCCCAGGAACGGACCACGATCCGCCAGCAGTTCGCCAAGCAGAAGAAGCAACTCGAAGCTGAGATCACGCAGGCCGAGGGCACGGCGCGGCGCAAGCGCGACCAGCTTCAGCAGCGCAGCACCGCTCGCCAGCAGCAGGCCAACAAGGAGAAGCAACAGCACCAGACTGCTACGCAGCATCAGCGCGCGGTGCTGCTTCAGCGCCAGGCCCAACTCGCCGACCAGAGCACCACCCACAACCTGCTGGTCACCCAGCTCGCCACAGCCCGCACGGGGCACCGCCGCGAGTTCGGTCTACGCCGCTACCTCGGCTTTGTCGCGACAGGCCGCTGACCGACCGCCTGCCTCGGGCGAGGCCCAGCATCAGTACCGACGGGCAGCTGATGGCCTTGGCTTCGCTGTAGAGGCCGAGACGGGGCCCATCTCGTGCCCGGCCCATACGCCGACAATCAGCGCACGCCGTCTTGAGGAGTGGCGTCTGCAGCTCACCGAGACCCGCCTCGATCTGGATCTGAAGGTCGGCCAGCACGTGGAGGCCGTTTCCGAACTGGGCATCGACCCGTGCCCGGAACTCTCCCAGCTCCAGCAGCGCATATCCAGGCCAGCGCCTCGCCGATACGGCCATCACACTCTCGTACATTCTCATACACAGGCGCAAAACAGGATGAGTCGGATCTCGAAAGGGGACAAGCGCTCGCCGCAGGATCCCACCCGGACATCCGCGCCTACGACGGCAGCTCAACGAGCGAGTGCCAAGCCGGCGCTCCCCGCATCCGGCAGCACTGCCGTGGTGATATGCCCGGTGGACCCGCGCGTCGCGTTCACTCGCAACCGTTGGCCCCAACTGCTCTCGATGGACGTTCCCGTGTGAAGAAGCTCTGGCACAACACCCATCCCTGGGGGCACGAGGCCAAGCGTGACCTGTCCGACAGTGCGACCGAGTACCACAGGGGATGAATGGTCCACCAACAGCGCCTCGTCTACGCCTCTGAGGTTGTCTCATCTGGACGCTTGGCCACCTGGGTGGCTGGATCGAACAGCAACGTTCGTCCTGGAGCGGCATCTTCCTGGGCGGCTGCCGCAGGTCGCCCGCCAGCTGTGTTGAGGGTTAGACGGACGTTCGGAGAGATCCACATATCCCAGGGACCAGATCCCTTGGACGTGAGCAGCAATCGCTCGATGGTGCTCGGGGGCACCACGAAGCGTTCTTGGTTGCCGGGCAGGGTGAAGCTGACCGGAGGTCGGCTGCCAGAGGAGCCGAGCTTGGTCTTGGGCCGAGGGCGGCGCAGTCCTGGATACAGGGCGATGTAGAGCTCTTGGAAGTTACGGACATGCGAGTGTCCCGCGGTTGTCAGCCGGGCAGCGGGAATCCCGTCGAACTCCGTCTGCGTCACCAGGGAAGGTGGCAGTTGCTCCATGGTCTCCAGGCGCCCCAGGAGTGAAGCCACGACCCAGGCTCCCTCTGGGCGGGTCTCCGCATCATTGAGATCCACCAGGACCTGCCACGCGCCGGACGGCTGAGCACTGCGATGGAATCCCTCCAGCCGTGCCGGAATCCGGGACATCTCCAACTCATAGACATCCTCCCACCGTTCTATGGCCGACTTGGCCTGCTGTTGGTGCGCGGGTTCGGGATCGAAGTCAGCGATGATTTTCTCGCGTTGCATCCTCACGGACATCTGTCGAAGTTCGCCGAGGAGTCGCGTGAGAATGCGCTGTATGCGCTGAGCAGGGCGTCCGTACATCGTCGACAACTGCACAACGCCTGGATCTGCGAGGTCTGGGCCCTTCCATGCCCCGGGCCTGTGGACGTACGTGCTCGCAAGCATCGTGATGATTGCTCCGGTTTGCCATCTGCGCTCGACCACGGCGGGGATGTTGTCGATCGCTGCATGGAGCATCCGGTGAGAGATGAGCAGCGCATGAACCATGTCGTCAAGGAACCGCGGCCGTCGGGCCGGCACTATCCCCTGCTGCTCGAATCTGCGATACGACTTCGGGGACATCACCAGCTCTGCACTCAGTTCGTTCGCTGTCATCCCGCTCGCCCGGCGCATGGCCGCTACATCCCAGTGCCGCTGCCCCTCACGGTTCATCAGGTCTACCGGGCGTACACCAAGGTGCTTGGCAAGCTCCCGGATCCGCGCGGGGTCAGGAGTCCGGTGCCCGTTCTCGTAAGCAAGGATCTGAGCTTTGCTGGTTCCCGCGAGCTTGGCCAGCCCCTCCGCAGTCAAGGGCGCAGGTGATCCATCACGGCCAACTCGATCTCTGCGGAACCTGTACAGAGCTGAAGGATCGAAGTCAGCTAGACCCCGCGCCATCGTCTCACCTCCCTGTACTAGCGTCAGGGACCATTTTAGGGGTAGTTTCTGATTGAGCCAGACAGTGACTCCGGAGAGTTACCAGGGCACCTGACCTGGTCGCCTGTGTCATTAGTCGGCCCAACAGCTTGGAGCAGGCCGCTAAATAGGCGAAGTTAGGGCCCGTTGAGCGCACGACCTGGGTACAACGTCCCACACACGCTCGCCCAGGCAAAAGTGCCCCGCCCCCCTTGGTTCGCGAGACCAGCAACTGGGGGACGAGGCGGCGAAGGAGCCGTCGGCTCCGCAAGCGGGCTCTCTGTGTCACCAGAGGGCCCGTTGCCGTTCAGAGGTTTTCGGCTAAGCGGCGGACCCCTTCAGCGAGTGCTTGAAGGGTCAGCCAGCCGAGAATCTTTTTCACGACCTTGCGTTTCCGACCCGCCCCGCTGTTCGGCGGAGTAGGTTCGGCGTCCATCGGTATCACCTCCCTCCCCGGGGCGGTCGACCCCGATCGAGAAAGTCGACCGAAGTTGCCGGGTCCGGAAGGCGATGGACAGACTCTACCGGGTTGCCGGGACAGCGCGAGCGCGAGCCATGTCAACTTCGCACGCTTCGCTCACCCCTGACGGAGCGCCGAATTCGGACGACACCCTTCCGGCTCTCACTACTCGCCGGTAGAAGTCGGCGGTAGAAGTCGAACTCCGTTACCTCACGCAGAACGTCCACGGGAAACAAGCAGAGCGACTAGACCTCTGTCCTCTGAGCGAACACCGAGTCCCGGTGGGTTGACGTCGATTGCGTGGATCGAAGCAGCGGCGAAGGGGCAGAACGTGATGCATCCCACATACTGGGACTGAACTCAAGTCTCGTCACGGCCGTGGAACAACGCAGCTCGGCCGCCTTCCCGACCTATTTCGTGCTCTGACCCTGCTGCCGTAACCCGCAGCGCAGGGACTGCTGTAGTCCCAAAACACCGTCGACAGCGTACTTCCGCGCGTCTCTGGCGTTGCCGTTGAGCTTGCAAGGGACTCGCCCGTACCCCTCTCCCCGTCAGAACGGCCCGAGTTCCAATACAGGCCACAGCAGTCAAAGCCTCACGATTGACACAACAGACTCACCCGTCGGCTGATATCCATACGAGTCAGAGGGAACGCGCACAGGTCTCTCACACTTCGCCGATCAGAGACCGACACTCCGCGCACTCACCGTCGACCAACTCGCCGGAATCTGCGACGGCGTGGGTGCCGGAGTGCCGAGTGGCCGGGTGAGCGGATCATGCGCTCCTCATTCGCACCACCGCCTCCGCTTGTGCGATTCGGATGCCGACGAGGAACGAAGCACTGGCTCCGGACAGCTCATCAGCCACGCTCGCCATACCCTTGGCTCGCTCGGCAACGTCCGCATACACTGACAAACCGTCAACGGCATACCTGCGTCCGCACCGAAGGCCAGCTGCTCCGATCCGGCCCGGGTCCAATCCGCGCTCGCCCGTAGCACACCAAAACCGCCGGCTCAGTCTCCACAACGCCTCGGTGCTCTCCTCGCAGCGCGCGTATCGTCACGAACCTGCCGCCAGTCATCCGCTACGGCGACCACTTCGGCCGCTCTCGTCGACCGGCACAGTGCGGTCGCTCGGGGGCGTCCCGCACCGCCCCCAACCCCTCACCTTGCTTGTGGCATCGCCGGAACTCCCGCGCTGGGACGACGCGTCGATCGGCAAGACGTCCAGGTCGTCAGGGGAATCTCGCCGATCGACGAGAAAGATCACGGGCGGCGCTCCGAAGTATCCCGCTATGTGGCCAGGAGATCTGTCATAAGGGGTAGCAAAACCGTCAGCGATCGGGCAGCTTCATCGCCTCGGCCGGACCGAAGCTGGTCGTAGATCAGAAAAACCGTGCCGAGCGCAACTGGGAAAGTGCACTCAGCCCACACCACACCTCCTCTCCCCTGAATTCACCCCTCGCGCGGTCGAGCGACTGGCAGAACTACGCCAGAAGCGCAATCAGCGGTTCGAGGAATCGGCGTCCAAGAAGCTGTTCTGCGTAATCGATGAAGTAACACTCCTCCGACCTTTCGGCAGCAGCGGAATCATGCGGAAGCAAATCGAACACTTAATCGCGCCGACGGAGGACCCGCGCTACGTCATGCATATCGCAGAACTACACACACCCAATCTGCCGGTGATGCTGGGTTCGACCACCATCTTCGACTTCGAGGACAGACTGCTTCCCAGCATTGTCTATACCGAGCAGTTCGACGGTTCCCTCATTCTGCAGGAAGAGGAGCAGGTGGACAGGCGAGTCAAGGGCTTCGACCGCCTCAGGGCGGTCTCGCTGAGCCGGAAGCAGTCTGTCCAGCGTCTGTGTGCCCTACGCAGGGCGTTCGGCTAGATGTTGTACCCATGAAGGCTGGATGACAGTGAACGCGGTTGGCGATCTTGAATGAGTGATGGCCTTCCCAGTGCGATATGAATCATGACCTCCAATACCGGGAACTCTGTCCACTGGGGAGGATCTCAGATCTCAGGAGCCGGTGGATGGAGCAATGGTCTGTCGGCTCTTCTCGCCCTCTCGCACATTACACAAGATCAGAATACTAGGAGCAGTCGCCGAAAAAGCAATTGTTCCCTGCCCCGAGTTACCCGGCTGCCTCGAAACGCATTAGCCTCGAGACCACTTTCGGCGCTTCCCGTCGGCGGAACACACACTGCCGCGATAAGGCATCGAGGTGGCGTGTTCACGTACTGATCTTCACTCACCTGATGGGCCGGTGGACGATGACGGTCTCTGCGTGCCGGGTGCAGTCTCGCTTGGTCGGCGGTGCGGGGATCGCCGACCACGGCACGGGAGTTCCGCGGGAATTCCCGTGCCGCCGATCAGCGGGAGGCGGCAGGGGAATTCCCGTGCCGACCAGGGGCCGGCTTCGCTCGTTGTCCGTGTGGTCACCCCACCGGTCCCGGGGACCGACGGCCTCGTTGAGCTCCCGTCGTCCCGCCGAACCTCAACACTCCCGGGCAAATCACGTGACACGGGGTGAATCGGTAGAGGATATGGCCCATGGTGACAGAATCCGCAGGTGCGTCCGTCGAGCCGAGCAGGCGGCGGCATCCGGGCGCTCCGTGTGATGCCCTTGGCGATCTCGTGCGGTCGAAGGGCCAGGCGCCGTGAGTGGTCGGTCACCGTGACGCGGTCCTCTTCACCGGTGCGTTCGGCAGGCCGCGCGAGGCCGATCGGCTCTTCGTGGCCGCTGCCGTTCCTCGGGATGTACGAGGGCCTCCTCTCGGTCACTCGCCCACTCCTGTCGCCGCCCGGCGGGCCGGGACCAACCACCGCGGCCCGCCCCGACCCCGTGTGAACACACGTCGGTTCGCCCTGTCCGGCTCGTGTGGCCTCAGCCTTCGCGAGCGCGGCACGCCACATCCAGAGAGAGACTGTCATGCGCTCATATTCCAAGGTGACCGGGTTCCTCGTCGGACTGGCACTCGCGGTGACCTGGCTGTCCGGCTGTTCGGAGCCGCCGCCCGAGCGTGCGGTGTCCGGCGCGGCGGCAGGTCAGCAGGCCAGGGGCGCGGATCTCCAGGACCCCCCGGAGGTGGTGAGCGACCACGGTGTGCTGCGGACCACCGTCGTGGTGGAGCGGCGCAAGGTGTGGGTGGGCGACCGCAGGCTGTGGGCGCTCACCTACAACGGCCGCTACATGCCGCCCACACTCCGCGCCCGGCCGGGCGACCGTATCGAGCTGGCCATGGTGAACCGTGTGGGTAAGAAATGGCAGGGCGTCACGATGGACACCAACCTGCACACGCACGGGCTGCATGTCTCGCCGCGCCAGCCGGCCGACGACATCTTCATCGCCATCAAGCCCGGGACGACCTACAACTACGCGTACCAGCTGCCGCGGGACATCACGCCGGGCACGTACTGGTACCACTCGCACATCGACATGTACTCGGCCCCTCAGGTGGCCGGTGGGGAGTCGGGCGTCATCATCATCGACGGCCTGCGGACATACCTGCCGCCCTCCCTGCGCGGCATCACCGAGCGTGTGGTCGCTCTGAAGGACAACCAGATCGACGGCGACGCCATCAAGATCTATCCGCTGTCCATCCAGGCGAACACCAACCGCACGGTCAACGGCCAGCAGAATCCCGTGATCCGTATCCGCCCGGGTGAGACCCAGCTGTGGCGGCTCGCCAACATCGGCGCCAACATCTACTACAAGCTGCGTCTCAAAGGCTTCACGTTCCATGTGATCGCCCAGGACGGCTATCCCGTCCACCGGATCTACTCCGCGGACACGCTGATCATCCCGGCCGCCGCGCGGTACGACGTGCTGGTGCAGGCCGGCGGGGCGGGCACCGCCCAGTTGGAGACGCTGCCGTTCGACACCGGTCCGGCCGGCAACACGTTCCCGCGGGTGAACCTGGCGACGGTCGTCACCGAAGGCCCCCGCGTGGCCCCGGCTCGTATCCCGTCCCGCTTCGGGCCCCTCGACGACCTCACCCACGCCGAGATCGCGGACCGCAAGACGATGGTGTACACCGAGAACCAGGCGGGGACCCAGTACTTCATCAACGGCAAGTACTTCGACCCGAACCGTGTCGACTTCGTCTCCCGGCTCAACACCGTGGAGGAGTGGACGGTTCGCAACGACTCGGAGGAGGACCACTCCTTCCACGTGCACACCAACCAGTTCCAGGTGATGTCCCTGAACGGGAAGGCCGTGGACCCCGCCCACTCCTGGCACGAGACGGTCAACATCCTTCGCGGGCAGAAACTCGTCCTGCGGATCCGCTTGGCGGACTTCACCGGGCGGACCGTGGTGCACTGTCACATCCTCAACCACGAGGACATGGGCATGATGTCCGTACTGGACATCGTCGACGGACGCACGGGCCGCGGGAAGGGGCACGAACACTGACCTTCCCCCGGCCCGTCCGGGCCAGGCGGGCCGGGGACCCGCCTGGCGACAGGCGCGCGTGTCACGGCCGGACCGGACCGTCAGGCGTTGTCTGATAGCTGGTGTGGCGCGCACCGGGAAGAGACGACGTCCGTCCGTGACTGTTCTTCAGATCCTCGGCCTCGCCGTCGTCTACTACGCGGGCGCGCTCATCGGCACGCTGAAGGGGGTGACGAGGCTCGACAGTGTGAACGTCTCCCCTCTCTGGCCCTCCACGGGCATCGCCCTGACCGCTCTCTTCGTCCTGGGCATCAGGGTCTGGCCGGGGATCCCCCTGGGCACCCTCCTGAGCCTGGTGACGCTCGGCCCGTTCGACGGTCCGGCTCTCACGATCATGGCGGGGAACACCCTCGCACCGGTCTGTTCCTGGCTGCTGCTGCGGCGTGTGGGCTTCCGTGTCGAGCTGGACCGGCTGCGGGACGGGATGGCGCTGGTCTTCCTCGGTGCCCTGACGGGGATACTGATCAGCGCGACGGTGGGGGCGGGGGTGCTGGCGCTCGTCAGACAGCTGCCGCTGGGATTCTGGCCGACCTGGCTGGCGTGGTGGACGGGCGATGCCATGGGCGTCCTGCTCGTCATGCCCCTCCTGCTCGCCCTCCGCCGTGTCCGGCTGCCCCTGCCGACCCACCGATGGGCCGAGGCCACCGTCATGGTCGTCGCCGCCCTCGTCATCACACCGCTCGCCGTGACAAGGTCCCTCACCCTGATCTTCCTCTTCTTCCCCGTGCTCATCTGGGCGGCCCTGCGCTTCGAACTCGCCGCGAGCGCCCCGTACGCGCTGTTCGTCTCGGTCGTGGCGGTCCTGGAGGCGGCCAAGGACCTGGGTGCCTTCGCCCGCTACAGCCTCACCGAACGGCTGTTCAGCCTCCAGGTGCTCAACGGGTCCGTGGCACTGACCTCGCTGCTGCTGGCGGCGACCGTCACCGAGCAGAACAAGATCCGGCAGGGCGTCGAGGAGGCGTGCGACGCGCTGGCGAAGGTGGTGAAGGAGCTCGCACCGGAGAGAACGGAACTGTGGCCGCCGGACCGGAGGCAACGGCCCTGACGGTGGTTCGCCCCGGCCGCCGTCCGTTCTGCCCTCGGCGTCGGCCTGTGCACCGGGCCCAGGCCGTTCAGAGGCGGACTCCCTCGCCCTGCTCCGGTGCCACCACCCTGACCGGTTGATTCCAGGTGAATTCCATGAACTGTTCGTCGTTTTCCGTGTTTCTGAGCAGATACGCGGGGCCGGTCGCCGCGAAGTGGAGTGTCGAGCCGTCCTCGGCCACGTACAGGGCGACACGCTCGCCATCGAAGAGCGCGGTTCCCGCCGCGGTCACCTCGTTTCCCGTGCCGTCCGCCATCATTCGGCGGAAGAAGAGGTCGTAGGAGGCCAGATGCCCCAAGTGCTCGATGAGCAAGTTCCCCAACGCGGTGGTCGCGGGCCACCACCTGCTCACGACCGGCGACAGGTCCTGGGGGGCGGGGCCACTCGGACCGAGCCACTCGGCGACAAACGCGGCGGACAGATGGAAGTAGTACGAACCCGCGACCGCCCGTATGCGGCACTCGCCCCCATTGATCACGAACGTGCTGGCAGCGGAGCCGTCCTTGTTCAGATGAAGGTCCAGAGCCAACACACGCGCGTCGACGCGCGCACGGCCGACCACGTGCACGGATTTCGCCGCCGTCAGGGCACGCTCGAACGCGGCTCGCAACTCGGCTTCCGACAGTCCGATGTTGGACCCGGTGACTCTGTCCGGCTCGCTGGTCATTTCCACAGGCTACGGGGTCGGTGCACGCAGGGGAATCCGCTCACGCACGCTCGGACCTGCTCTCTCCCGCTCACATCCCACAGGGGGACCTTTGGCCCCTGCCTGCCGGCACCGCCGGCGTCCGACAGTGGTGTGGTGGGCCGTTCCAAGACGGCGGCCCTCGGAGGAACGAGGCAGGCCATGTCGAAGACAGCGGAGTGGACCGCACGTCTCTACCTCTTCGAGGAGGACGGGAGAACCACGGCGCGCGTGGTGCTGGACACCGGGACCACGTCCCTCGCCGGGCACGGCAGGGCCCGGTGCAGCCCCGATGACGTGGACGTACCGGAGATCGGCGACGAGCTCGCGGCCGGCCGCGCGCTGACGGATCTCGGCGGACTGCTGATCCAGGTCGCCAACCGCGACATGGAGGGCGTCGGCGCGGCACGGTCCGTACGGACGGGGTGGACGGACCGGCTCTGACGGGCGCCCTCACGGGCATCCGCGGGGCGCCGCACGCCCGGCGGCCCACCGGTCGGCACCTCATGGGTAGAGCCGTTCGGCCCCCGGTACGGAGCCGGTCAGCCCCTGGGCCGTGGTGTCCGCAGGAACCAGGCTTGTGGGGGCACGGCATGCCGTGCCCGACCGAGGAGGCACCATGGGTCACACTCCACGCACTGTGAGAGACGTGATGAGACATACCGTGGTCGCGGTCGGCCCCCACGTCGGCCGCGAGGAGATCGTCGGGACCATGGACCGGTGGCACGCGAGCACCTTGCCGGTGCTGGCGGGCGACGGCCGGGTGGTCGGAGTGGTCTCCGAAGCGGATCTGCCTCCCCGGACGGCCCTGACGGCCCGCGCGGCGACCGCCGAGCAGCTCATGACCGCTCCCGCCCTCACCGTCCGCGAGGACGCCACCCTCACCCAGGTGGCCCGGACCATGGCGCTGGTGCCCCTGGAGCGGCTGCCCGTGGTCGACCGCTCAGGAAGGCTCCAGGGGATGGTCAGCGGGTGCGATCTGCTCCGGCGGGACCGATGACACCGACAACCGGGACCGACACGGCTGACACCGAGAGCGACGGACAACACCGACAGCAACGACAGCAACGACAGCAACGATGAAGGACGAAGGCGGTGACAGCGATGACACAGGGCCCGTTCGGCCCTGTTCCGCCCCCGCGGCCCGAGCCAGGATGGGGGCGGGCGGACCACGACAGCGCGGAGTTGCGGAGGCACGAGATGGACGAGGCACGGCATTTCTCCTCGGAGAGGCCGATCCGGGTGTTCCTGCTCGACGACCACGAGGTCGTACGGCGTGGTGTGCAGGATCTGCTCGACGCGGAGCCGGACATCGAGGTGGCCGGTGACGCGGGCTCGATCGACCAGGCCCTGGCCCGTGGCCCGGCCCTGCGGCCGGACGTCGCCATTCTCGATGTGCGGCTGCCCGACGGCGACGGGATCTCGGTCTGCCGGGAACTGCGTTCACGGATGCCCGGCCTGGCCTGTCTGATGCTCACCTCGTTCGACGACGACGATGCCCTGCTCGACGCGATCATGGCCGGCGCGGCCGGCTATGTCCTGAAGGAGATCAAGGGAGCGGATCTGGTGGCCGCCGTGCGCACCGTGGCCTCCGGTCAGTCGATGCTCGACCCGGCGACGACGACCCGGCTGATGAGCAGTCTGCGCGGCGACGACACCACGGAGGAACGGGAGCCCGACGCGCTGTCCGAACTCTCTCCGCGCGAACGGGAGATCCTGGCGCTGATCGGAGAGGGCCTGACGAACCGTCAGATCGGCAAGCGGCTCTATCTGTCCGAGAAGACGGTCAAGAACCACATCTCGCGGCTGCTGGCCAAGCTCGGCGTCGAGCGGCGCATCCAGGCCGCCGTCCTCGCCACCCAGTCCGGTCCGTATCCCACCGGCCGCGGCGGCGGCCCGGAGTGAGGACGCCGAACTGAACACTCCGGTGTGAGCACGAGGGACCCCGCACACGAGGGACCGCAAGGGGCGGGGCCGGATACGAAGGACCACGGGAGGCGGCCTCACCGGGAGGCGGCCTCACCGCACGGTTCAGTCCTGGCTGATCGGTACCGCCCAGACGACGCGCGTACCCCCCTGATCAGGCGCTTCCAGCGTCAGCGTACCGCCCAGGCCCTCCGCCCTCCCCGCCAGATTGTCCAGTCCGCTCCTGTGGCAGCCCGCCGGAATACCGGTCCCGTTGTCCGTGACGGTCACCGTGAGCCGGCCCTTGCGTGCGACGAGGGACACCTCCGCGGCGCTCGCGTGCGCGTGCCGTGCGACATTGCTCAGCGTCTCGGCCAGGACCGCGACGACATGTTCGGCGACCGCGGGCGGCACATCCGTGTCGATGAGTCCCTCCATGCGCACCGACGGCGTGAAGCCGAGGGAGCGTACGGCCTGCTCCACCGCCATGGTGGCCCGGACCCGTAGCCCCTGACGGGCCCGACTCGTGTCATGAGCACGGAGACCGAAGATCGTCGAACGGATGATCTTGATGGTCTCGTCCAGGTCGTCCACGGCGCGCAGCAGCCTCTCCCGCGCGGCCGGATGTTCCACGAACCGCACGGTGCTCTGAAGCGTCATCCCCGTGGCGAAGAGCCGCTGGATGGCCAGATCGTGCAGATCGCGCGCGATCCGGTCCCGGTCCTCCAGCAGTCTGAGCTGCTCGGCGGAGCGCCGACGGCCGGCCAGTTCCATGGCGAGGGCCGCCTGTCCGGCGAAGGACAGCAGCGGAACCGTCTCCGCCGGGGTGAACGGAGTGCTCCCTCGGGTCCGGGCCAGCAGCAGCACGGCGAGAACACCGCCGCTGGTGATCATCGGCACCGCGACGGCGGGCCCCAGTCCGCGCCAGCGCGGCGGGCCCGCGGTGATCCTCGGATCGGTCCGCACGTCGGCGCTGATGATCGGCTTCCCGGCGTGGAGCGCCGCCCCGACGAACGAACCCTCCCTCGGCAGCACCAGGCCCTGATGGGCCTCCGCGTCGACTCCCTCCGCGAGCACCACCCGCATCACGTCCTTGCCCTCGTCGGGAAGCGCCAGCGCGCCCAGATCCGCGCCGAGGATGCGGCGGCCGTGGTCGACGATCAGCGCGAGCACCTGGGTCTCGTCCGCTCCCGACAGCAGACTGGCGACGATCTCCGCGTTGGCCTTCAGCCAGCGCTGGCGGTCCCGGGCCTGCTCGTAGAGTCGCGCGTTGTCGATGGCCACACCGGCCGCCATGGCGAGCGTGGACAGGACGGCCTCGTCCTCGTCGTCGAAATCCTTGCCGCCGCGTTTCTCGGTGAGATAGAGGTTGCCGAACACCTCGTCGCGGATACGGATCGGCACTCCGAGGAAGGAGTGCATGGGCGGATGACCGGGCGGAAAGCCGTACGACGCCGGATGGTCCGACAGCTCGGAGAGCCGCAGGGACTCGGGATGGCGGATGAGTTCGCCGAGGATTCCATGGCCCTCGGGCAGATGACCGATGACATCGGTCTGCTCCTCGGTGACACCGACGGTCAGGAACTGTGCGAGCCGTGGCTTCTCCCCGATGACACCCAGAGCGCCGTACTCCGCGTCGACGAGCACCACCGCCGCCTTCACGATGTGCCGCAGCACCTGGGGCAGCTCCAGTTCCCGGCCGACCGAGAGCACGGCTTCGAGCAGGCTCCGTACCGACTCCGGGTCGCGGTGCTGGATCGCGTCCAGATGGGCCCGCAGCTCATCCGGCAGGACATCCTCCTGGCTCGGGGTGCCCTCCGACCGCCTGTTCCCGTCGTCGCCCACGGTTCCTCCGGCGCGGCCGGCGCGTCGTACTCCGGCCGCGCCGCACTTCCACCGTAGCCGCAGAAGGGGAGGAGGCACACCGGAGGCGCGAGGCGGACCACCCACCGTCCGGTCCCACCGGAACCCCGCCCGGTCCCGCCCGGGCGGGGGGCCGCCTCGCTCAGGCCGCCGGCCGTTCCAGGACGACCTTGAGCGCTCCGCTCCCGGCCGTGGAGAACACGTCGTACGCCTCCTCCATCCGGTCGAGTTCGAAGCTGTGCGTGACCAGCGACGAGGTGGGCAGCCGGCGCGCGGCCGTCATGTCCGTCAGCATCGGCGTGGAGAAGGTGTCCACCAGCCCGGTCGTGATGGTCACGTCCCTGATCCACAGGTCTTCCAGATGCAGTACGGCGGGCTTGCCGTGCACCCCGACATTGGCGACGTGCCCGCCCGGCCGTACCACACGTGTGCACAGCTCGAAGGTCTCCGGCAGGCCCACCGCCTCGATCGCCACATCGGCGCCGAGCCCCCCGGTCAGGTCCTCGACCAGATGCCCGGGATCCTCGGCCGCGTTCGCCACCGCGTCGGCGCCGAGCCGGCTCGCCACCTCAAGACGGGACGGAGCCAGGTCGACGGCGATGACGCGGCCGGGGGCGAACAGCCGCGCCGTGGCGACGGCGGCGAGACCGATGGGCCCGACGCCGACCACGACGACCGTGTCGCCCGGCCGGACATGGCCGTTGAGCACCCCCACCTCGTAGGCGGTGGGAAGGATGTCGGCGAGCAGCACCGCGTCCTGGCTGTCCAGGGCGCCGGGCAGCGGATGGACGGAGAGATCGGCGAAGGGCACGCGCACGTATTCGGCCTGCGTCCCGTCGATCGTATGACCCAGCACCCAGCCTCCGCCGCCGAGGCACTGGCCGTACCGGGCCTCGCGGCAGAAACGGCAGCGCCCGCACGCCGAGACGCAGGAGACCAGGACCCGGTCCCCCGGCCGTACGGTGCGTACATCGCCGCCCGTCTCCACGACCTCGCCGACGGCCTCATGACCGAGAACGGTTCCCGGGACGACTTCCGGGAGATCCCCCTTGAGGATGTGGAGGTCGGTGCCGCAGATGGTGACGGAGTCGACGCGGACGATCACGTCCGCGCCGTCCTTGACCGAAGGTTCGGGGACCTCGTCCCATGAGGACTGTCCGGGCCCGTGAAAGACGAATGCCTTCATGACGTGCATCTCCTCGCTGGTCCGTCCGCGCGGGGGCCACGCGCGGGCCGGTGGTGGCCCGTCGGTCCCGCTCTCCTTACGCCCAGCCTGCGGCGGTGTTCCCGGCCCGCGCATGGGCCGACCGGTTCCCGTACGAGGGCCCGGCGGCCCGTCCGGCCCCGGCCGCGCGGACGGGGCCCCGGTCCGGCCTCCCGGGCGGCCCCCGGTCCGGCCTCCCGGGTCCTTCGGGCCCCTCAGACCTCTCGGGCCTCCCAGGCCCCCCGGGCCCGGGCGAGTCACGCTTGAGGGAGGGCGGGCGAGCAGGAAGGGCGAGAAAGGGAGGTGGGAGCGATGGAGCTTCCTCTGGTCGTGGGAGTGGACGGATCGGAAGGCGGCACGCGGGCGGTCGACTGGGCGGCGGCCGAGGCCGGGCGCTCCGGTCTGCCGCTGCGGCTGGTCCATGCCTCCCTGTGGGAGCACTACGAAGGAGTGCGGCCGAGGCTCGGCGCCGACCGCCCTGCCGAGCAGATACGGGCGGAGAACCTCGTCGCCGCGGCCGAGGAGCGCGCGAACCTGCTCGCCCCCGAGGTGAAGGTCTCCACCGCCATCGAGCCGGAGGACCCGGTGACGGTGCTGCTGAGAGAGGCGCGGGAGGCGACACTCCTGGTGCTGGGCCCGCGCGGACACGGTCCGGTCGCGGGCATGCTCCTGGGATCGGTGAGCCTGGCCGTCGCCGCCAGGGCGCGCTGTCCCGTGACCGTCGTCCGCGGCGAGGAGCCGAACCGGCGGGCGGCCCGCCGGCGCGTGGTCCTCGGTGTCGGCGGTCCCGTCGGCGGCGCCGACGCCACCCGCTTCGCCTTCCGCGAGGCCCGGTGGCGGGACTGCGAGCTGGTGGCCGTACGGGCCTGGCGCCGCCCGGTCCACAAGAACCTGCCGCACCCGCAGGACCCGCGGGCCGACGAGGGCCGGACGGCCCACGGGGACCCGGCGAGGGAGTACCGGCGGCAGGCGGACGCGTCCATCGACCGGGCCCTGGCCGTCGTCGACGGCGAATTCCCGGACGTCGTCCTCCGGCGAAGGCTCGTGGAGGGCACGGCGCGCCGGACGCTCCTCGACGAGACGGCGAGTGCCGATCTGCTGGTCGTCGGGGCGAAGCGGCGGCATCCGGCCCTCGGCCCCCGCCTCAGCCGTCTCCAGCACGCGCTGCTGCATCACGCGGCCTGTCCGGTCACGGTGGTCCCTGCCACGGACTGAACGGTCAGGACTGGTCGTCCCGCCTCCATGGGCCGGTCGGCACTCTCGCCGGCCGGGGGCGACACCGTTGGATGGACGGTGTCCCAGAAAGACGCGGTCGGAGGCAACAAGTGATGGTCATGTCGGACGAGTGGCGGAATCGCCCGCGCACCAGAGTCGTGGGCAGGACCGTCGTGGTGGAACTGCGCGGAGAGATCGACATGCTGACCGCCCCGGGCATAAGCGACCATCTCGACTCGCTGACCACCGACCAGGAGCCCGATGTGGTGATCGACCTCCAGCAGGTGGAATTCATCGACTGCAGCGGGCTTTCGGTCCTTTGCCGGGCACGTCGCCGTATACAGGAACGCGACGGCAGGCTGGCGCTGGTCGTCACCGATCCGGCCATCACCAGAACAATGCGGTTCGCCGGTCTGCTGGGTGTCTTCGATGTGGTCGACAGCGATCCGACCGTGCCCCGTGAGGTCTGAGCCCGCGTCGGCCACGCCCGACCGGCGCGAAAACCCCGACCCCGTGCTCGGACTTCGGCCCCGGAACCCCGACCCCGGACCTCGACTTCGGCCTCGAAATCCCGGCCCCGGACTTCGGCCCCGGACCTTCGGCCCGGGAACTCCAGCCCACGAGGCCCAGGTCAGAGGCCCAGCTCGCTCAGCCCCGGGTGGTCGTCCGGGCGCCGCCCCAGTGGCCAGTGGTACTTGCGCTCCGATTCCTCGATGGGAAGGTCGTTGATGCTCGCGTGGCGATGGTGCATCAGTCCGTCGCCGTCGAATTCCCAGTTCTCGTTTCCGTACGAGCGGAACCAGTTCCCGGAGTCGTCGTGCCATTCGTAGGCGAAGCGCACGGCGATACGGTCCCCGCCGTAGGCCCAGAGTTCCTTGATGAGCCGGTAGTCCAGCTCCTTCTGCCACTTGCGGGTGAGGAAGGCGATGATCTCGTCACGGCCGGTGGGAAACTCGGCCCGGTTGCGCCAGACGGAGTCGACCGTATACGACAACGCGACCTTGGCCGGGTCGCGGGAGTTCCATCCGTCCTCCGCTCCCCGGACTTTCTCGACAGCCGTCTTTTCGTCGAAGGGAGGAAACGGAGGGCGCTGTTCAGAAGTCATGTCGTCTCCAGGACTCCAGGACGTGCACGTGCACCATCGAATGGGGCCAGAACGAATGAATGATTGAACCGTGAGGAGCGGTGGCCGGATCATCGGGTGGACCACCCGGTGCACCGCCCGTGCGACCACCTTACGGTCGGCCCCGCCGAGCGGCCACGCGACGGCCGCCACCGACCGCCCCGCCACCGCACCGATTCGCCCGTCGGCCCTTCACCCGATCCAGGTGCGCTGATGGCAACTCGACCGACATCACGCCGATATGCGCCGGACAAAGATCGCCGTTTCCATGCTCAGGTCAAAGGTTTGCAACGCCTCGCAAGGAGCCCACGATCGACGCCAACTCCCCGGCGCGCACGGCGTTCCGCCGACGTCACGCCATAGCCCTCGCCACCGCCGCGCTGATGGTCGCCGGCACCGCCTCGGTGACCATGTCCAGAGCCGACGCGACCGCCCACCGCCCCGAGAGACCGCTCTCCGTCGACCTCGAAACCGCGAGCGTCGCCGAGCTGAACGGTCTCCTCGACTCCGGCAAGCTCTCCAGCACCAGGCTCACCGAGGCCTATCTGGAGCGGATCCGGGCCCTCAACTCCCAGGGCCCCTCGCTCAACGCCGTACGTTCCGTCAATCCCGACGCCATGAAGGAGGCCGCCGCCGCCGACAGGGCACGGCGCGGCAGGGGCCCGCACGGCCCGCTCCTCGGCATACCGGTCGTCGTCAAGGACAACATCGATGTCGCGGGAATGCCGACCACCGCGGGATCCGTGGCACTCGCCGACTCGTACCCCGCCAAGGACGCGCCGATCGTCGCGCAGTTGCGCAGGGCGGGCGCGGTCATCCTCGGCAAGGCCAATCTCACCGAGTTCGCCAACTATCTGACGTCCGGGATGCCCGGCGGCTACAGCTCGCTGGGCGGGCAGGTGCTCAACGCCTACGACGGAAGCCAGTCCCCGAGCGGCTCCAGCGCCGGTTCGGGCGTGGCGGCGTCGGCCGGCCTCGGCGCCGTCACCGTCGGCACCGAGACCTCCGGCTCCATCCTCAGCCCGGCGTACTCCAACTCCGTGGTCGGCATCAAGCCGACGGTGGGGCTGGCCAGCCGTACGGGCATCGTGCCGATAGCCGCCAGCCAGGACACCGCGGGACCGCTCACCCGTACGGTCGCCGACGCGGCGGCCACGCTCACCGCCCTGGACGGGAAGGACCGGGAGGACCCGGTCACCGCCGCCAATCCGCTCGTCGGGCACGACTTCAGCGGGGACCTCTCCACGACCGCGCTGCGAGGAGCCCGTATCGGCGTCGTCGCGAGCCAGATACCGGCGGCGGGAACGGACAACCGCGCCCTCTGGGACGCGGCCGTCACCGCTCTGCGCGACCAGGGCGCGACGCTCGTCGATGTCGCCCTGGACACCTCGGGCCACAGCTCGACCGTCCTGTCCTACGAGTTCAAGCGTGATCTGAACGCGTATCTGGCCAGGCTGCCGAGGAAGGCGCCGATGAAGAGCCTCGCCGACATCATCGCCTACAACAGCGCGCACGCCTCCGACGCGCTGAAGTTCGGACAGGTCAACGCGCTCACCTCCCAGGCCAAGGACCTCTCCCCGGACAGCGCGGACACCGCCCTCTACCGGGCGAACCGCGCACAGGACCTCGCCGACAGCAAGGACCGTATCGACGCAGTCATGAAGGACAACGACCTGACGGCGCTGCTGTTCGCCAACAGCGGCAGCGCGGGCATCGGCGCGAAGGCGGGATATCCCTCCGTCAGCGTGCCGGCCGGCTATCAGGCCGCCAACCGGCGGCCGTTCAGCGTCTCGTTCCTCGGCCGGGCCTGGAGCGAGCCCACCCTCGTCGGTTACGCCTACGACTACGAGCAGGCCACGAAGCTGCGCCGGCCGCCGTCGGTGATCAATCCGGCGGCCTACCGCTGCACGGCTCTCACCGGCTTCGGGGAGTCCTGCGCGCCCTGAGGCCACCGGACGGTTCCGGCGGCGGACCGGATGCCCTCCCTCCGGGGCATCCGGTCCGGGAACGCGGGAACCGGGAACGCGAGGTCGGGGCCGCGGCGTCAGGAGCTGAGCGAGCGCACCAGCATGGGCGCTCCGAGCTCCTGGTGTCCGCCGCTGGCGAGCATGCGGACCTCTCCCCGGTCGCTGATCTCCGCGCGGACGATTCCGGTCTCGTCCACGTAGACCGGGAATCCGCCGGCGCCGGCCTCCGCGGTCCGCCGGACGATCACCACGTCGTCCTCCACGGCGGATGCCTGGAACACCAGCTCGTAACTCTCCGGATAGTCGTCCATCGGGGCCTCCCGACAAGGCTCTGGCAGGGGCCTATGACCTGCTTCTCCCCCATGGTTACCCAGACGGGCGGCCCGCGCCTCATGAGAGGGCCGGCGGGGCCGGATCTCAGCGGACGCTGAGCCAGTGCGGATCGGGAACGACCGTCAGGATCGCCGAGAGCACGACGACCACGGCCAGCAGAGCCAGCTCGGCACGGGCGGGAGGGCCGGCGTCCCGGTCGTGGCGCAGCCGGTGGCGGGCGGTCAGGGCCAGGGCGCTCACCACCGCGACCAGGACGAGTTTGGCGATCAGGACACGGCCGTACGCGGTGGTGAGGACGACATCGGCGGGAAGCCTGCGCACGGTGGAGAGGGTGCCGGTGGCGGCCAGCGCCGCGAAGAGCCACCCGGCGAGACGGGCGTAGCGGGCCAGCACCGCCCTGGCGCCGGCCGGATCGGCGCGCCGCAGCCACGCCGTACGGAGGACGTACAGCAGACCGCCGGTCCACAGCGAGGCCGCGGTGAGATGGACGACGGTCAGCGCGATGCCGATCACCGGGGTGTACGGCTCCGGGTGCGCCCGCATCGCCTCCGCGCCGACGACCACGGCCAGCGGGGCCAGGGCCCAGGACGGGCGGTTCATCGCCACGCAGCCCGCGGCGAGCAGAAAGCCGTTGGCCATGGCGAGCAGAAGCCGGCCCTCCACGGTCCCGTACACCGTGGTGACGCCGAGTCCGCTGACGGCGGCCAGCAGGGCGATCTGCGCCGCGGAGGCGGCGGCGCCGGTCAGGGCTGCGGGAAGCGCCCAGCCGCGTGGGGCCGGTCCGGCGCGGGCGAGCCGGGCACCGGCCAGCTCACCGAGCTGGAGCGCGAGAGCGGCGAGCACGGTGACACGGAGCGCCGTGGTGCCGCCCGCGCCCGGTATTCGCAGCTCACCGGTGCCGCGCCCGGCCAGGCCGGCGCCGAGCGCGGCGAGCACCGCGACGAGTACGGCGAACAGGGCCGCCCCGGCGAGCAGGCCCGCGTTGACGGCGGTCCTGCGCCCCGGGGGGCCGCTGGTGTCATCGGCGGACGGACCCGGAAGTGTCACCGTTTGATCATCGCTTCCGGGTGAGCCGTGCGGCAACGCGACCGGAGCGAACGCGCGACCTCCCGGACCGGCACGGTCCGGGACCCGCTCCTCCGCCCCCGGGTCAGCCGTTCTTGCGGGAGGCCACGAACTCCTCGAAGGTGAGCAGTCCGTCGCCGTTGGCGTCATGGGCGTTGATGACGGCCTGCGCCACGGGCTCGGTCACATGGAAGTCACCGAGCTGCGCCATCGCGCTCTTGTACTCGCTCGCCGTGATCAGCCCGTCGCCGTCCGCGTCGAACCGGTCGAACGCCTTGCGCGCGTCATCGATGTCTGCCACTGTCCCGCCCCTTCGTGGTGCCGTATTGACGGGGTCAGATTATCGGCTCGCATTCCCTCCTAGGGAGGCAGCCCGTTCCCCCACCCGGACGCAGCCCGCGCATCCGCACCTGCCGAACGGACAGCCTCTAGCCGCGCCAGGGCTTGTAGTGGGGGTTGTCCAGGCACTCCGTCATGATCTCGGTCTTCTTCTGCTTGTCGACCGGGCAGACACCGACGATCAGCTCACGCGAGATTCCGCCGGGGAAGGCGACCTCTTCCTGGTCGGCCCATTTGTGGGTGGCACCGATGGTCCTGTTGACGTCGATACCGCCGGGCGCGTCGATGTAGTAGTTGTAGCCGCTCTTGTACCACTGCTTGTACAGGTCGTGGTCGTAGGTGGTGGAGACGTACGGCGAGGGCTGGTTGACCAGGACGTACTTCTCCACGTCGTACTGGCCGTCCAGCGTCGCCTTGGGATGGAAGCCCTGCTCGAAGACGATCTCCGGCGAACGGCTGTCGGCGCGGTAGAGCTGCTTGCAGTTGGTGCGCCAGGACGGCGTCGGAGTGATCCGGTCCACGTCGACCCTGCGGTCCGCGGCGGCGAACAGCGGGTCCGTGACGACGGGACAGCGTCCGGCGGCGGCGGCGCCGGCCGGGGTGAGCGTGGGCCCGGTCAGGGTGGGCGCGCCGGTGGCGGGCGCGGAGACGGCCGGTGTGGAAACGGTCGGCGCGGCCTCGGTGGTGGTGACCGGGACGAGTACGGCGACGACGGACAGGGCGACGGCTGCGGCCCGCTGCCGCGAGCGAGAGGTGATCATGAGGAGCACCCTCCACGCTGTACGGCGGCGGGCCGTGGACCATCACCCGAATGGGGGCGTGTCGGCCTCGAACGGCTGGGAACGGAGCGCGAGTTGACACCGGCACAGGCACCGGCCCGCGCGACCCGGCCCGGCCCCGGTACAAGGCCCGGTATCCGCTCCGGTACGGGACCCGGCGCCCGGTCCAGTGCAGGACTCCGGCACCCGGCCCGGTACGAGGCCCCGGCACCCGCTCCGGTGCGGGACCCTCAGCGGAAGACGCCCGTATGCCCCAGCGAGTAGCGTCCGGGCTGCGGATAGACCGCGAGTCCGTGCGGCCCGCCGTCCACCGGGATCCGCGCGAGCTGCTTGCCGCTGACCGTGTCGATCGCGTATACCTCGGAGTCGTAGCGCCCCGACAGCCACAGGACCTTGCCGTCCGCCGAGACCCCGCCCATGTCGGGGCTGCCGCCGTCCGGCAGCCGCCACTTCTTGGTCAGCCGGTTCCGGGTGAAGTCGAAGATCGAGACGGTGCCCTCGCCGCGGTTGGACACGTACATCACCTTGGAGTCACGGCTGACATAGAGACCGTGGGTGCCCTTGCCCGTGGCCATCAGCTTCGGGACGGTGAACTTCTCGCCGTCCAGCACCCACATGCCGTGCGCCATCATGTCGGCGATGTAGAAGGTCTTGCCGTCCGGCGAGATCTTCACGTCCTGCGGCATCGCGCCCTGGAACGGCAGCTTCTGCTGGGCCGTGACCTTCATCCGCTCCGTGTCGACCTTCAGCAGCTCACCGGAGAACTCGCACGAGACGATGAAGTAGCGGCCGTCCGCCGAGAAGTCGGCGTGGTTGACTCCCGCGCAGGTGACCGGCTCGGTCTTCTTCACCTTCATGGTGTGCGGATCGCGGAAGACGAGCTGACGGTCGAGCGAGGCCATGACGACCGCGTACTTGCCGTTGGGCGTGAAGTAGAGGTTGTACGGGTCGTGCACGTCGACGGGCTCGCCCACCTTGCCCGTGGCCGGGTCGATCGGTGTGAGCGTGTGGCCGCGGTTGTTGTTGACCCAGAGCGTCTTGAGGTCCCAGGAGGGCACGACGTGCTGCGGCTGTCTGCCGACCTCGATGGTCTCGATGACCTTGTAGGTCGCCGGATCGATGACCGAGACCGTGTCGGAGTTGGTGTTGGGGACATAGACGCGCGAGGGGAAGCCCCTCACGACCGGGGAGAGCATTCCCGGCCGGTCGGCGGCGTAGATGTCCTTCGGGTTCTGGACCGGCGGCATGCCCGGCAGCCCGGCCGGCGCGCTCGACCGGGCCACGGCCGGCCGCGCGGAGGCCTTGGTGGCGTTCGACCGGTCCCGCCGGTCGCCGGGATCGGCGCAGCTCGCGAGGAGGGCGAGGGCCGCGGCCCCGAGCAGGGCGGCGGTCCGTCTGATGGGGGGAAGCAGGGGAGGAAGCATCAGGTCAGCAGCTCCGTGGTCGTCACCGCGCGCAGGCCGCGGCGTTCCAGTGCGTCGAGGAGGGCGGGCAGTGCGGCGACCGTGTCCGCGTAGCCGAAGTGCAGGCTCACCACGGAGCCGTTGCGGATCTGCCCGGTGACGGTGCGGACGACGGCCGATGCGCCGGGCGAGGTGAAGTCGAGGGAGTCGACGTCGTACGAGAGGACATGCGGATACCCGGCCCGCCGGGCGAGCCGCTCGATCAGCGCGGTGGCGTGCCGGGTGCGGGAGGGCCGGAACCAGGTGCCGATGGAGCCGGTGAGCCGGCGCAGCCGCTCGGCGCAGCCGGTGATCTCCGCGTACGCCTCCTCCTCGTCCATCGAGGAGATGTCGGTGTGGCGCAGGGTGTGGTTGCCGAGATCGTGGCCGCCGTCGAGGACACGGCGGGCGAGGCGCGGATGCTCGTCGAGCCAGCCGCCCACGGCGAGGACGGTGATCCGGGCCCCGGCGCGTTCCGCCTCGGTCAGCACGGCGGTGGCGGTGGCGGGATCGCCCTGGCCGTGAAAGGTGAGCGCGACCCTGGCGCGGTCGCGGGGACCGTGCGCGATCTCGGCGGGCTGCCCGGGGAACCGCCGTGGCGCCGGCGCGGCGCGGTCAGCGGGCCGTGCCTGTCCCGAGGCTGCGCCGGGACTGTGCCCGTGCGGCGGTACGGACGTCACGCGTGCGGAGCCGGGCGGGCCCGGGGCGCTGTCCGTACAGCCGGTGGCGAGGGCGCCCGTGACGGCCGCGCCGGCTGCTGCGCGCAGTGCTCTGCGACGGTCGATCGGGATCACGCCCCCATTTAAGGGGCGTACCGGGTGAAACGTGACGATTGACCCGATGGAGGGCCAGGGCTCGTACCGGCACTCATACCGACGGGTGAGGACGGCCGGTGGCGGACCGCGGGCGGGGAGTCAGGGGGTCTGGCGGTCGGCGACCCGCATCTCGAACCAGGTGGTCTTGCCGCGCGGCAGCAGATCCACGCCCCACCGGTCGGAGAGCCGGTCCACCAGGAAGAGCCCGCGCCCGCTGGTGTCCATCTCGTGCACCGGCATCAGACAGGGCAGCCCCCGGGAGGGATCACGGACCTCGATCCTGATCCAGCCGCGGCGGCGCAGCATCCGTAACCCGAAGACGCGCGCGCCGGTGTGCCGCACGGCGTTGCCGACGAGTTCCGAGACGAGCAGGACCGCGTACTCGGCGGTCTGCGGCGAGAGCGCCCACTGGCGCAGGACCACACTGTGGGTGATCCTGCGGGCGGCCGAGGCGGACTCCGGGCGGGAGGGCAGACGGACTTCCGCCTCCGTCGGATTGCCGAACAACTCCAGCGCCTTGAGCGCCTGTTCGTCTTCGACGGACGGTATCCACCGCGCTGCGGTCGCGCCGCCGCGCCGCCGCGGCTGCTCCACACCCTCCAGGCCCGCCATGCCCCCCATCATGGCCGCCCAGAGCCCGCTCCGGGGCCGTTCCAAGGGAATGGACCCCCCGGAATGAGTCATTCCAGGGGGCGTGAACGGCATATGCCAAGGGCAGAGCTTGACCGCTTGAGCCCATTCTGACCTGCGGTGACACCGGGCGATTCAATGATCGCCAGGAGTGATCACAGCTTTTCTCTTAAGGTTCTCTTAAGTCTGTGCTAAGGCGTGCGTGGAGTTGACGTCGTGGCTCTCCGTGTCCGGCCGAACCCCTCTCAGAGGAACGTGGCCTTGCCCGGACCGTCCTCCACGAAGGACCGCATTCCCCGCTCCCGGTCCTCCGTGGCGAACAGCCCGGCGAACCAGTTCCGTTCGATGGCGAGGCCGGTCTCCAGGTCCGTCTCCAGGCCCGCGTCGACCGACTCCTTCGCCGCCCGCAGCGCGAGCGCGGGCCCCTGGGCGAGCTTCGAGGCCCAGGCCGCCGCCTGCTCGTACACCTGCGCCGCCGGGACCACGCGGTCGACCAGACCGATCGCCAGCGCCTCCTCGGCCTTCACCTGACGGCCCGTGAAGATGAGGTCCTTGGCGCGGGAGGGACCGACCAGCCGGGCCAGCCGCTGGGTGCCGCCGGCGCCCGGGATCAGTCCGAGCAGGATCTCGGGCTGGCCCAGCCTGGCGTCGTCGGCGGCGATCCGGAAGTCGGCGCACAGGGCGAGCTCGCAGCCGCCGCCCAGCGCGTAACCGGTGACCGCGGCGACGACGGGCTTGGGGATACGGGCCACCGCCGTGAACGACTCCTGGAGCGCCCGGGAGCGTACGACCATCGCCGCGTGGTCCATGTCCCGCATCTCTTTGATGTCGGCGCCGGCCGCGAAGACCTTCTCGCCGCCGTACAGGATCACCGCGCGGACGTCCTCGCGCCGGCCCGCCTCCTCGGCCAGCTCGCGCAGCCGGTCCTGGATGGCGGTGTTCAGCGCGTTCATCGGTGGGCGGTCGAGCCGGATGGTGCCGACGCCGCCGGAGACTTCGAGGTTCACGAATGCCATACGAGGCAGGTTAACCGCCGCTAACGACAACGGACCCGGCGCACCGGCCCACAGCGCATCGGATCCGTCGCCACCACTGCTCCGCGGGGGTTACGCGGTCCACTCCGACCAGGACATGTTCCAGCCGTTCAGACCGTTGTCCGGCGCGATCTGCTTGTCCTTCGAGTTCTTGACGACGACCACGTCACCGATGATCGAGGAGTTGTAGAACCAGGCGGACGGCGTCCCGTTGTCCCCGCCGCCGCGGATGTCGCGCAGCCCCACACAGCCGTGGCTGACGTTCGCCGAGCCGAAGGTGCCCGAGGAGGCCCAGTAGTTGCCGTGGACGAAGGTGCCCGAGGTGGACAGGCGCATCGCGTGCGGCACGTCCTTGATGTCGTACTCACCGCCGAAGCCGACCGTCGCGCCGTTCATCCGGGTCACCTCGTACTTCTCGCTGATGACCATCTGGCCGTTGTACGTGGTGGTCGCCGGCGCGCCCGCGGTGATCGGGATGTTCTTGATCTGCTTGCCGTCCCGTACGACCTTCATCGTCTTGGCGCTCGCGTCGACGGTGGAGACCTGGCTGCGGCCGATGGTGAACGACACGGTCTTGGCCTGCTTGCCGTACACGCCGGGACGGCCCTCGACACCGTCGAGATTGAGCTTCACGGACACCTTCGTGCCCGCGGCCCAGTACTTCTCGGGACGGAAGTCCAGCCGGTCGTTGCCGAACCAGTGGCCCTCGACCGGTACGGCCGGATCGGCCGTCACCGTGATGGCCTTCTCGACGGCCTCGGGATCGGTGATGCCCCGGCTGAAGTTGATGGAGACCGGCATGCCGACGCCGACCGTCGAACCGTCCTCCGGCGTGTAGGTGCCGATGAAGGTGTTCTTCGGGACGAGCGTCGTGAACGTGATGTCCTTGGCGGACTCGCGGCCGTCGGCGTCCTCGGCGATCGCGTGCACCTTGTACCTGGTGGCTCCGGCGAGATGCTGGAGCGGCTCCCAGGCACCGCCGCCCTCGGCCAGCCTGCCCTCGACCGGATTGCCCTTGTCGTCCTGGACGGTGACGGTGGTCAGCCTGCCCTTGGCCGCGGAGACCTTGAGGGCACCGGTGGTCGCGACGCCGTTCGCGTTGTCCTTCGGCAGGATGGTCACCACCGCGACGGAGGCGACGTTCTCGACCTTCGTCGCGTCCTTGCCGCGGTTCTTGTCACCGTCGTCCTCGCCCGAACCGCCGCCCCCGCCGCACGCGGTGACGACCAGCAGGAGCGCCCCCAGCATCAGGGCCAGCGGCCCCGTTCCCCGATGTCCCCGCCGCTGTCCCGATATCGGCAGCCCGTTCACTCTGGTCGTCTCCCCTCGCACGGCCTGGCCCCGCCACGGCCCGCACTCCCACGCGCTGAAGTGCACGCGCACGGCGTTAGATAATCACACTGCGCGCGACACGTTGAGTACGCGAATGTCACCGTTGTGTCCCAACAAGTCCGGGACGGCGCAGGTCATACGGGTTGTACGGGACGGGGCACAGGCGGCGTCCGCCGTGAGGAACACGGCGGACGCGGGCTCGACAAGGGCCCGGCAGGGGCTCGGCGGGACTCAACCGGGGCCGGGAGAGCGGTCAGTGGACGGCCGAGCCCTCCTTCCACCGCTGCCAGGACAGATTCCAGCCGCCGAGGCCGTTGTCCGCGGCGACCGTGCGGTCATGGGAGTTGACCACCTCCACCACATCGCCGATCAGCGTCTGGTAGAAGAACCAGCCGGCCGGGGTGTCGGGCGCGCCGCCTCGCACGTCGCGCAGTCCGACACAGCCGTGGCTGACGTTCTCGGCGCCGAACGTCTCCTCGGACGCCCAGTAGTTGCCGTGCAGAAACGTCCCGGACGTGGTCAGCCGCAGCGCGTGCGGCACGTCCTCGATGTCGTACTCGCCGCCGAAACCGACCGTCTCGCCGTTCATCCGGGTGACGTCGTACAACTCGGTCACCACCATCTTCCCGTTGTACGTGGGATTCTCGGGTGCGCCCGCGGTGATCGGCAGGGTCGAGAGCAGCATGCCGTCACGCCGTACCTCCATGGTGTGTTTCCTGGCGTCGACCCGGGAGATCTGGGACCGCGCGACCCGGAAACCGACGTTCTTGTTCTGGATGCCGAAGACCCCGGGCGCCGCCTGGACGTCCCGAAGCCCGACACGGATCGCGACCTCGGTGCCCGGCTTCCAGTACGTACGGGGCCGGAAGTCGAGGCGCTGGTCGCCGAACCAGTGGCCGGAGACCTCGACCGGCGGGTCCGAGGTGACCTCGATGGCGCGCTCGACGGCGGCGCGGTTGCGGATCTTCCGGTTGAAGTCGAAGGAGATGATCATCCCGGTGCCGACCGTGGCCCGGTTCTCCGGCGAGAAGTAGCCCGTGAACTGATCGGTGGGCACGGCCGTGGTGAAGGTGGAGTGGCGCGCCGAGCGCCGGCCGCGGCCGTCCACCGCCACCACGTCGACGCTGTACTTGGCGGCCAGGGCGATCCGCGCCCGGCCCGCCGGTGTCCAGACGCGGCCGTCCCCGGAGATACGTCCCGGCAGCGCGGTCGGGCTGGCGTCCTCGATCTGGACGACCCGCACCCGCTCCAGCCGGCCGTCGGCCACGCTCACCTCGATCCTCTCCCGCACGCCGATGTCCTTGGCGCCGTCCTTGGGGGTGATCCGGATGGTTTCTCCCGGCGGCCGTGGCTTGGCGTCGTTGACCAGTGGCCGCTGACCGGTGCATCCCGTCAGTCCTGCCAGCAGTCCTGTCCATGCCAGGGCGACGACCATGCCGCTCCCGGCCCGTTTTGCGCGCTCCAATGCATGTCTCACGATCCGCCCAACGACCACCACCCTCCGGGGGAAACGTGAGTGCGGGTCCCGTTGCGGGCAGAACAGGTGGGAGACCACGCGAGGAGAGCCGCGGCCGGGACGCCGCGCGCACCGATCCGCGGGGCCGGAAGCCTCGGGAGGCCTGACAGGTGGCGAGCGCAGCCGAGCACACACCACGGGCGGTCTGGCCGGGAGCGCCGACCCCGCTGGGCGCCCGCTTCCGGACCGGTCCGGACGGGGTCGCGGGCACCAATTTCGCGCTCTGGGCGGGCGGCGCGGAAGCGGTCGACGTCGCTCTGTTCGACGACAGCGGCGCCGAGACGCGGCTCCCGCTGACGGAGCTGACCCATGAGATCTGGCACGGTTTCGTCCCCGGAATCCGCCCCGGACAGCGGTACGGATTCCGGGTGCACGGCCGATGGGACCCGTGGACGGGCGCCCGCTGGAACCCGGCGAAACTGCTCCTCGACCCGTACGCCCGTGCGGTGGACGCCACCGAGGGCAACGACTACCGCCGGCTGCCGCCCGAGGTCTACGGCCATGTCCGCGACTGGCCGCAGCGGAATGTCGCGGACACGGTGCGTGACGACCGCGACTCCGCCCCGTTCGTCCCCAAGGCGGTCGTCGTCCACGACGACGCGCCCGGCGACGAGTGGACCGAGGACCGGCGGCCCAAGACGCCCTGGGCCGACTCGGTCATCTACGAACTCCATGTCCGGGGCTTCACCCGGCTCCACCCGGGAATCCCGGAGGAGCTGCGCGGTACCTACGCGGGCCTCGCGCATCCGGCGGCGATCGGCCATCTCCGGCGGCTCGGGGTGACGGCGGTCGAGCTGCTGCCCGTGCACCA
This sequence comes from Streptomyces lushanensis, assembly GCF_001700515.1. GTDB lineage: Bacteria > Actinomycetota > Actinomycetes > Streptomycetales > Streptomycetaceae > Streptomyces > Streptomyces lushanensis. The sequence goes on along the minus strand of NZ_MAUD01000086.1, from coordinate 11,353 downwards.
GTTCGCCCACGAGGAGCATCTGCTCCGGCGCGGACTGCACAACTACTGGGGCTACAACTCCATCGGCTACTTCGCGCCGCACGCCGCCTACGCCTCGGACGGCACCCGGGGCGAGCAGGTCGGCGAGTTCAAACGGATGGTGCGGGCGCTGCACGCGGCGGGCATCGAGGTCATCCTCGATGTGGTCTACAACCACACGGCGGAGGCCGGAGAGCTGGGTCCGACACTGTCGCTGCGCGGGATCGACAACCGCGGCTACTACCGGCTCCCCTCCGACGCCCGCCGCTATCTGGACTACACCGGCTGCGGCAACACCCTCCATGTGCTCCAGCCCCAGGTGCTGCGGCTGATCACCGACTCGCTGCGCTACTGGGTCACCGAGATGGGCGTCGACGGGTTCCGCTTCGACCTCGCGGCGGCCCTGGCCCGTTCGGCGCACGATGTCGACATGCTCTCGCCGTTCCTCGCGGTGATCGCCCAGGATCCCGTGCTGCGCCGGGTGAAGCTGATCGCCGAACCGTGGGACGTGGGCAACGGCGGCTATCAGTCGGGCGCGTTCCCCCCGCTGTGGACGGAGTGGAACGACCGGTACCGCGACGCCGTACGGGACTTCTGGCGCGGCGCGCTGCCCGATGTACGCGATCTGGGCTACCGGCTCTCCGGATCGAGCGATCTCTACGCGTGGGGCGGCCGGCGGCCGTACGCCTCCGTCAACTTCGTCACCGCGCACGACGGCTTCACCCTGCGCGACCTGGTCTCCTACGGACGCAAGCACAACGAGGCCAACGGCGAGGGCAACCGGGACGGTACGGACGACAATCGCGCCTGGAACTGCGGGGTGGAGGGCGAGACCGACGATCCCGCGGTCAACGCCCTGCGCCGGCGCCAGCAGCGGAATCTGCTCACCACACTGCTGGTGTCGACCGGGGTGCCGATGCTGGTCGCGGGCGACGAGATGGGCCGTACGCAGCGCGGCAACAACAACGCGTACTGCCAGGACAACGAGGTGAGCTGGCTCGACTGGTCCCCGCTCGAACCGCGCGGCGACCGGGCGGACGGCGGCCACGGCGATCCGGCGGGCGCGCGCGGGCTGTACGCGCTGACCACCCGGCTGCTCGCCCTGCGCCGGGCCCATCCCGTCCTGCGCCGCCGCGCCTTCTTCTCCGGACTGTCCCAGGCACCGGACGGGCTGCCGGACCTCGCGTGGTTCACTCCGGGCGGCGAGGAGATGACCGAGGAGGACTGGTACGCGCCGGCGTCCACGCTCGGGCTCTTCCTGTCCGGGCGGGACATCCCGGGCCGGGACGCGCAGGGCGAGAAGATCACGGACGACAGTTTTCTGACGGTCCTGCACGCGGCGGCCGAGCCGGTCGAGGTCACTCTGCCGGGACCGCCCTGGGCACGGACGTACGAACTGCTCGTCGACACCGCGCGCGAGGACCAGACGCGGGAGCCGGGCACGGTGCACGACGCAGGGACGGCGGTGGCTGTCCCTGCGCGGTGCGTCCTGGTGTTCCGGGTGCGCGAGTGAGGTGATCCGGCCGGTGGGCCGGCCCGCGGACCGGCCGGTGACCGTCCGCGCGGCCCCGGTCCCCGCCCCGACTGGCGGAAAAGCACATGAGCGATGTCAGTGGTGAACCGTAGGCTCGCTCATGATGTCCGAGAAACACGCAGCCACCGCCAAGGACCGGTCCTCCGTACGCTCACTGCTGCGGCTGTGGCCCTACGTACGACCGGTACGAACACGTCTCTTCAGTGCGGCTTTTGTCGCGATTGTCGCATCCTGCCTCGGTCTGGTGTTCCCACTCGTACTGAAGTGGATGGTCGACGGACCGGTCACCGACCGGGATCCCGGAGGTGTCTGGCTGGGGGCCCTGCTCCTGCTGCTCCTCGGGATCGCCGAGGCGGTGCTGTTCGGTTTCCGCCGCTGGCTGGTGGCCCGGCCGCTGTCCGGCGTCGAGGCGGCGATGCGGGCCGATCTCTACCGCCATCTGCAACGGCTGCCCGTGGCCTTCCACGACCGCTGGCCCTCCGGTCAGCTTCTCTCCCGCGCGACGACCGATCTGATGCTGCTGCGGATGTTCCTCGCCTTCCCGCTCACGTTCCTCCTGGTGAACGTGACGACGATCCTGGCGGGCTTCGTCATTCTGCTGCTCCAGGACTGGTCGCTCGGCCTGGTGCTGATGGCGCCGGTGGTGCCGCTGGTCGTTCTCTGTTCGCTCTTCGAGACGCGGTACTCACTGATCGCGCGGCGGGCCCAGGACCAGGTCGGCGATCTGACCACGGTGGTCGAGGAGGGCGTGCTCGGTATCCGGATCATCAAGGGATTCGGCCGCCATCGCAGCCAGGCGCTCGCCTTCCGGGAGCTGGCGGGGCGGCTGCGCACCACGGAGCTGGCCAAGGCACGGCTGCTGGCGGGCATCTGGGCCCTGATCATGATCATTCCGGAGCTGGCGATCGGCGCGGCACTGGTGCTGGGCACGGTCCAGGTGGCGGACGGCGGACTCTCGGCGGGCACGCTGGTGGCGTTCCTGTCGACGGCGCTGGCGCTGCGGTGGCCGGTGGAGTCGATGGGCTTCCTGCTGGCGATGAGTCAGGAGTCGGCGACGGCGACCGAGCGGTTCTTCGAGGTGATGGACGTACCGGAGGAGGCGGAGGAGAAGGAGGCGCAGCCGTCGGCCGCGTCCGCCGCGCGGACGGGAGAAACGGTTGCCCTCACGAAGGCGGCCGGCGGCGGACCGGACGGCGGAGGCGGACTGCGCTTCGAGGGCGTCACGTTCCGCTATCCGGACGCCGACGCGGACTCGCCGCCCGTGCTCTCCGGCATCGATCTGCACATCGAACCGGGCGAGACCATGGCCCTGGTCGGGGCCACCGGATCGGGCAAGACGACGCTCACCGCGCTCGTACCGCGACTGCACGAGGTGACCTCGGGGCGGATCACGCTGGACGGCGAGGACATCGCCCTGATACCCCGTTCACGGCTGCGTGAGCTGGTGTCGGTGGCGTTCGAGGAGCCGACGCTCTTCTCCGCGAGCGTCGCGGAGAACGTGCTGATGGGCGCGGCGGACGCCGACGAGGAGGCGCTGTCCCGGGCGCTGGAGGTGGCCCAGGCGGGCTTTGCCGCCGAGCTGCCGCGGGGCGTGCGCACGGAGGTGGGCGAGCAGGGACTCAGCCTCTCCGGCGGCCAGCGGCAGCGGCTCGCGCTCGCCAGGGCGGTGGTCGGCCGCCCGCGCTTCCTGGTGCTCGACGATCCGCTCTCCGCGCTGGACGTCCATACGGAAGCACTGGTGGAGGCGGCGCTGCGGCAGGTGCTGCGGGAGACGACCGCGCTGGTCGTGGCCCACCGTCCGTCCACCGTGATGCTCGCCGACCGGGTCGCGCTGATCTCGCGGGGGCGCATCGCCGCCGTGGGCACCCATCAGGAACTGCTGCGCGCCAGCGAGGAGTACGCGTGGCTGATGTCCGGAGCCGAGCCGGGCGTGGAGTCCGAGGCCGTTGAGGAGACCGTCCGATGACCACGTCGACCAGCACCACGGGCACAGGCCCGGCTCCCGACGAGGAGCCGGGCACGGACACGCGGAAGGGCGCGGGCACACGGACGGACCGGTCGCCGGAGGCCCCGCGCGGCGGCGCCTCCGCGCCCGCCCCCGGCGCCCAGGACTCTCCCGCCGTCCCCGCCGACGATCCCTTCGGCCGGGACGCGCTGCCCGCGCCTCCCGGTGCCACCGGCGCCCTGCTGCGCTCCCTGCTGAGCGCCCGGCGCACCAGAGTCGCGGTGACCGCGCTGCTCCTGCTGCTCCAGCAGGCCGCCGCCCAGGCGGGCCCGCTGCTCGTCGCGTACGCCATCGACCGCGGGGTGCCCGCCTTCCGGAACGACGACCGCGGTCCGCTGATCGCCGTCGGCGCCGGATATCTGATCTGCGCCGCCGGTTCCGGAGCCTTCCAGTACGCCTTCATCCGCGCCGCCGCCCGGGTCAACCAGGACGTACTGCTCGATCTGCGCGGCCGTATCTTCCGCCACGCGCAGGCGCTCAGTGTGGACTTCCACGAGCGGTACACCTCCGGACGGCTCATCTCCCGGTCCACCACCGATGTGGAGTCCCTGCGCGAACTGCTCAGCGAGGGCCTCCAGGAACTCGTGGGCGTGGTGCTGGCCTTCGCGTACATCTGCGCGATGCTGCTCTATCTGGACCTCGGGCTCGGCGCGCTGGCCGTGCTCTCGTTCGTACCGCTGTATCTGCTCGTACGGCTCTACCAGCGCCGCGCGGCCAAGGTCTTCGGCCGGCGCTCCACCGCGATCGCCGCCGTCATCGTGAAGTTCGCGGAGACGATGAACGGCATCAGGCCGGTGCAGGCCTTCCGGCGCGAGCGGGCCAACGACGCGCGCTTCCACGAGCTCAACCACGACCACGAACGCAGCAACGGCGACGCCCTGCTGGAGATGGCCCGCTATGTCGTCGGCTCCCGGCTCGTGGCGAACACCGCCGTCGCCGGGATCGTGCTCTGGGGCGCCTACCGGGTGGCCGGGGGCACCCTGGCCCTCGGCGTGCTGGCCGCCGCCGTGCTCTATCTGCGGCGGCTGTACGACCCGATCGACCGGCTCGGGATGTTCCTCAACTCCTACCAGTCCGCCGCCGCCTCCCTGGAGAAGATCGCGGGCCTGCTGGCCCAGGCGCCCTCGGTGCCCGAGGCGGAGCACCCCCGCCCGCTGCCCGGACTCACCGGGGGCTTCCCCGGCCGCGAGGTCGTGTTCGACGGGGTGAGCTTCGCGTACCGCACGGGCGGCGAGGTGCTTCCGCGCTTCGACCTGACCGTCCCGGCCGGCCAGACGGTCGCGGTCGTCGGCTCCACGGGCGCGGGCAAGTCCACGCTGGCCAAGCTGCTGGCGCGGTTCTACGACCCGACGGACGGCCGGGTGCTGCTCGACGGGGTCGATCTGCGCGAGCTGGACACGCCGGAGCTGCGGCGCGGAGTCGTGATGGTGACCCAGGAGGCGTTCCTGTTCTCCGGCACGGTCGCCGAGAACATCGCCATCGGCCGTCCCGACGCCTCCCGCGAGGAGATCGTACGGGCGGCGAAGGAGATCGGCGCGCACGACTTCATCAGTGGTCTGCCGGACGGCTACGACACGGACGTACGCAAGCGCGGCGGCCGGATCTCCGCGGGCCAGCGTCAGCTGGTCGCCTTCGCGCGCGCGTTGCTCGCCGATCCGGCGGTGCTGATCCTGGACGAGGCGACCAGCTCGCTGGACATCCCGGGCGAGCGCGCGGTGCAGCGCGCCATGGACACCGTCCTGCACGGCCGGACCGCGGTGGTGATCGCCCATCGGCTCTCCACCGTCGAGATCGCGGACCGGGTGCTGGTGATGGAACACGGCCGCGTCGTCGAGGACGGGGCACCGGCCGACCTCATCGCCGGCACGGGCCGCTTCGCCGGCCTCCACCGCGCCTGGCGCGAAAGCCTTGCCTGACAACGGAATTCAGCGCAATTCAGCACGCGCCGACCGGCCCTCCCCGGCAACTCATCACATAATGATTGCTCTGAAGTTTTTACCTCTTCAGGGTACGACCCGGTGTGTCGTTTTACGGAGTCTTGGTTTTCTGTAAATGTTTGCCCGTCACGACAGGGCCTGAACCCGTGCTCGGGCGGGTTCTGAGTTGAGGGAGAACCATGGACTACGGCAATAGCCTGCGGCAGGCCGTCGCATCACCGCGCACGACGCCTCTCATCGGTATCTATGACATGTACTCGGCCTCCATCGCGGCCCAGCACTACAACGGTTTCTTCGTCTCCGGCTTCGGATTCGCGGCGTCGCATTACGGGCTGCCCGACATCGGCTTCATCGCCTGGCCCGACATGGTGGCCTTCGTGGAGCGGCTGCGGCTGGCCTTCCCGCAGCACCATCTGCTCGTGGACATCGACGACGGCTACGTGGATCCGGAGGTCGCCTGCCATGTGGTGCAGCGGCTGGAGCGCGCCGGGGCGTCCGGGGTGATCCTGGAGGACCAGAAGCGTCCTCGCAGGTGCGGCCACGCGGACGGCAAGCTGATCCTGCCGCTGGAGGAGTACCTGGAGAAGCTCGACATGGTGCTGCGCAGCAGGGAGGAACTGCTCGTGGTGGCCCGCACGGACGCCACGGAGGAGGGGGAGATCATCCGCCGGGCGGAGGCCCTCGCGCAGACCGACGCGGATGTCGTCCTGGTCGACGGCGTACGGAGCGTGGAGTGGATCCGTAAGATCCGTTCGATCGTCGGCGACAAGCCGCTGCTGTTCAATCAGATCGCGGGCGGAAAGTCGCCGAGGCTCTCGCTTTCCGAGCTGTCGGAGCTGGGCGTCGATGTCGCCATCTACAGCACGCCGTGTCTTTTCGCCGCGCACGGCGCGATCGACGGCGCGCTGGCCGATCTCAAAATGGCCGACGGGCGGCTCCCGGAAACCTCGGAGACCGGAGCCGTCGGCGTCAAGGGATCCACGGAACTGCTGGAGAAGAACATCAGCAGGCACCACAAGTTCCGTCCGTCCGTATCGGTCTGACCGCGAGCCGAATCGAACCGAACCGTCCTATGTCCGTGAAACTCTTCCGGCCCGGCACCGGCCGGCACCGGCAGCAGAAAGCAGGGCCTCTCGTACGAGGCGCGTCCACCGCGGGAGTCGTCGTCGCCGCGGCGGCGGGTGTGCTGTGCGCCGGCGGTGTCGCGACGGCCGGCCCCGCGGTCACCCCCGTGGAGGCGCGGGACGACGAGGACAAATCGCGGCCGGAGCCCACGGGCAACCGGAGCGTCGGCCTCATCGTGATCGACAACTCCTTCGCGGATTCATGGCTGGAGATCGACCGGACGCTCAATACGCTGCTTCTCAGCAAGGGCACCGCCGGCAGCGATCACGACGGAGGCGGCGGGGCCATCGACGTACAGACCGGAGACGGCTCGGGCGCGGGCTCGGGAGCGGCCCCCGCGCCCGCACCCGCGCCGCAGCCGAAACCGGAGCCGGGACCCGCGTCCGGCACGGAACCGGAACCAGAACCGGAACCGGATCGGCATACTTCCTCCGGCAACTGGACCTCCGAGGTCGGCCATCCCCCGTGGCAAGGCGAAAGCGGTGAGTGACGTGACGTCAATGACCTGGCTGAGTTCCTGGCCAGGCCGTTTGAGGAGGGCGGTCGACCTCTACGTCGTCGCCCTCCTCGGCACGGTCGTGTTCGCGGCGCTGCTGCCCGCGACCGGCCGTGCGGCGACGGCCGTCGGCCATGCCGCCGACATCGCCATCGGTCTGCTCTTCTTCCTCTACGGCGCGCGGCTCTCCACCCGGGAGGCGCTGGACGGCCTGCGGCAGTGGAAGCTCCATCTCGTGGTGGGGGCGAGCACCTTCGCGCTCTTCCCGCTGCTGGGTCTGGCCCTCGGCGGTCTCGTGCCGTACGTGCTCAGCGAACGGCTCTACATGGGGCTGCTCTTCCTCTGCGTCGTCCCCTCGACGGTCCAGTCGTCGATCGCGCTCACCTCCACCGCCCGCGGCAATGTCCCGGCCGCCATCTGCGCCGGTACGTACTCCAGCCTGGCCGGGATGGTGGCCACCCCGCTGCTCGCGGCCTGGCTGATCGGTTCCACGGTGAGCTTCTCGCTCCACGGGCTGCTCACCATCGTCACCGAACTGCTGCTGCCCTTCCTCGCCGGGCAGTTCTGCCGCCGCTGGATCGGCGCGTTCATCGGCCGGCACAAGAAGCACATCGGGCTCCTGGACCGGTTCTCCATCCTGCTCGTGGTCTACACGGCCTTCAGCAGGGGCATGGCCGAGGGCATCTGGCGGCAGATGACACCGGTGCGGCTGCTGGTCCTGCTGGGACTGGCCGCGGCCCTGCTGGCGGTGGCGCTCGGCACGACCTCGTTCGCCGCGCGGCGGCTCGGGTTCAGCCGCGAGGACCGCATCACCATCGTCTTCTGCGGCTCCAACAAGAGCCTCGCGACGGGCCTGCCCATGGCCGCCGTGCTCTTCGGCTCCTCGGCCGGGCTGGTGATCCTTCCGCTGATGCTCTTCCATCAGCTCCAGCTGATGGTGTGCGCGGTCATCGCGGGCCGGTGGTCGCGTCAGGCGGCGGTGGCCGCTCCCGCGCCCGCGCCGCGTGTTCCGGCGCCGGACCGCGAGTTGACACCCCCGCCGTCGCGGAGTTGACGTCCGTACCACCACAGAGTGGACGGTAGGAAATCAGTCACGTTACGAAATGATCCCGTCAGCGCCCGCGCGACATCCGCTCAACATCACGTTCACATTCGGCAACTTCGCGTCCGAACTCCGCGCGGTCCTCGCATGGTGGTGTCACGAACCGTTGTTGACGGTGTGCGAATACTCGGCGGCATCAACGCGATGATCGACGAAACGTCCGCTTAACGAACAAGCCCTTTCGAGCAGCGGACGATTTCCGGCCAACTTCTTGACGCGCTCCTGACAGTGAGCCGCCACGACTGTCACTCTTCCCCCGTTCTCCGCACCATTTTGCTCCGCTTGCTCTGTCCGGGCTGCCCACCGAGCGGCCCGGTACCCCCCTCGCAGAAGGAGTTCGCGTGAGATCCACGCCCAGCCGTCGCGCCACCGCGACCGGTGCTCTGATAGCGGCAGCCGCTCTGCTCACCGTCGGTGTGCAGGCCGGTACCGCTTCCGCCCAGCCCGAGAGCGCTCCCGCCGCACCGGTGGCCGGCAAGGCCAACCCCGGTGCGCAGGAGCGCACTCTCTCTCCCGCGCAGCGCACCGCGCTGATCAAGGCGGCCGACGCCGACAAGGCGGCCACCGCCGAGGACCTCGGTCTCGGCGCGCAGGAGAAGCTCGTCGTCCGTGATGTCCTCCAGGATGTGGACGGCACCACGCACACCCGGTACGAGCGCACCTACCAGGGCCTCCCGGTCCTCGGTGGCGACCTCGTCGTGGCGGCGACGAAGGCGGGCGCGACCACGTCCGTCAGCAAGGCGTCCAAGGCCGAGCTCAAGAACATCGCCACCACGGCCGACATCGCGCCCGCCGTCGCCGAGAAGCAGGCGCTGAGCGCCGCCGCCGCGGAGGGCTCGAAGAAGACCGAGGCCGACCGCGCGCCGCGCAAGGTGGTGTGGGCGGCACAGGGCAAGCCGACCCTCGCGTACGAGACGGTCGTCGGCGGGCTCCAGCACGACGGCACCCCGAACGAGCTGCACGTCGTGACGGACGCCGCCACCGGCAAGAAGCTCTTCGAGTGGCAGGCCGTCAACAACGGTGTGGGCAACACCCAGTACAGCGGCCAGGTCACGCTCGGCACCGCGCCGGCGTACACCCTGACCGACACCGGCCGCGGCAACCACAGGACGTACAACTCGGACACCGGGGCGCTCTACTCGGGTCCCGACGACGTCTGGGGCAACGGCCTGCCGTCCAACACGGAGACCGCCGCCGCGGACGCCCACTACGGTGCCGCGCAGACGTGGGACTACTACAAGAACGTGCACAACCGCACCGGTATCCGCAATGACGGTGTGGGCGCGACCTCCAACGTGCACTACGGCACCGGCTACATCAACGCCTTCTGGCAGGACAGCTGCTTCTGCATGACGTACGGCGACGGCCAGAGCGACCAGCGGCCGCTGACGTCCATCGACGTGGCCGCCCACGAGATGTCCCACGGCGTCACCGCCGCCACGGCCCGTCTGGTCTACAGCCAGGAGTCCGGCGGTCTGAACGAGGCCACCTCCGACATCTTCGCCGCGGCGGTCGAGTTCTACGCCAACAGCCCGCAGGACCCGGGTGACTACCTGGTCGGCGAGAAGATCAACATCAACGGCAACGGCACCCCGCTGCGGTACATGGACCAGCCGAGCAAGGACGGCGCGTCCAAGGACTACTGGTACTCCGGCATCGGCAACATCGACGTCCACTACTCCTCGGGCCCGGCGAACCACTGGTTCTACCTGCTCTCCGAGGGCAGCGGCGCCAAGGTCGTCAACGGTGTCTCGTACAACTCCCCGACCTCGGACGGTCTGCCGGTGACCGGCATCGGCCGGGCGAAGGCCGAGCTGATCTGGTACCGGGCGCTGGCGACGAAGTTCACGTCCACCACCAACTACTCGGCGGCCCGTACGGGTACCCTCGCGGCCACCGCCGAGCTGTACGGCACCACGAGCGCCGAGTACACGGCCGTCCAGAACGCCTGGGCCGGCATCGCGGTCGGTCCCCGTCCCGGTGGCGGCGGCACGGGCCAGTCGTTCGAGAGCACCACGCAGGTCGCCATTCCGGACAACGGCGCTGCGGTGACCTCGACGATCAACGTCACGGGTGTCGCGGGCAACGCCCCGGCCAGCCTCCAGGTCGACGTGAACATCACGCACACCTGGCGCGGTGACCTGGTCATCGACCTGGTCGCCCCGGACGGCTCGGTGTACCCCCTGAAGCCCGCCAGCGGCAGCGACTCGGCGGACAACGTCATCGAGACGTTCTACGCGGGCGCCTCGTCCGAGGTCGCGAACGGCGCCTGGAAGCTCCGGGTGCAGGACGTCGCGTCGGCGGACGTCGGCCGTATCAACAGCTGGAAGCTCACCTTCTAGGACCGAGCGGCAGGACGGCCCGCTCCGGCCGGGCTGATCGGAGCTGATCGGAGCTGATCCGGGAACCGCCCGGGGTGTCCTCACCGGCACCCCGGGCGGTTCTGTCCCCGCCGGGCGGATCCCGCCGTCGGCCGGCGGCCCGTGCAGCCGGCTGAACCCGGGCCCGGCGGGGGGCGTACGGTACGCCGTATCGGCCTGCGACCCCGTCAGCACAGGAGCCCCCGTGAACCGACTCACCTACGACGATGTCAAGCAGGCGGGCGACCGCGTCGCGGGACGTGTGCGCCCGGTGGTCCTGGCACCCACGGAGCTGGGCGCGAGCGGCGCGGCCGATACCGCCGGCGCCATGGACGCGGCCGGTGCCGCCGGTGCCTCCCGGATGTGGCTGGCGCTGGAGTTCATGCAGCACACCGGCAGCTTCAAGGCCCGTGGCGCCCAGAACTTCCTCCAGGCCCACCGAGCGGCCGGCACCCTCCCGGACGCCGGGGTGACCATCGCCTCGGGCGGCAACGCCGGGCTCGCCTGCGCCTGGTCCGCCCGGCAGCTGGATGTGACCGCCACGGTGTTCCTGCCCGAGACCGCACCGCCGGTGAAGGTGGCCAGGCTCCGCTCGTACGGCGCGGACGTACGGCTCACCGGCTCGCGGTACGCCGAGGCGCTGGCCGCCTGCGAGGAGTTCGCCGCCCGCAGCGGCGCGCTCGCCTCCCACGCGTACGACCATCCGCTGATCGCCGCCGGAGCGGGCACGCTCTTCGAGGAGATCCACCGGCAGCTGCCGGGGCTCGACACGGTGG
>NZ_MAUD01000085.1 GCF_001700515.1 Streptomyces lushanensis | reverse complement strand
GGCGAGCCGCTGGGCCCAGCGTCGGCTGCCGCAGCAGGTGAGCAGCGCGGTTTCGGCGGCGAGTGGCGCGGCGGTGTTGAAACGGTGGAGGCCGTTCGGGTGGCCGGCGTGGGGTGCGCTGGACAGCGGGGGCTCCTCGAACGCGGCGGGCGGCGGAGGTCGTGGGCGGTGGTCGGCGCGACGGCCGGCGGGGCGCGGCCGGAGGTACGAACGTAAGGGCGGAAGCGGGACGTATGGACAGACGTGGGAAGGGGCGGGCCGGTTGACTCCGCCGGTGTGCCGGTTGAGCCGGCCGGGTGGGCCTGTCGGGCCGACCGGTGGGTTGTCGGACCGGCCCGTGTGACGGTTGCGCCGGAAGAGGCTGATGCGCCGTAACGCTATCGACGCGCCGCGGGGTACGTCCGACGGATGCGCCATTTTCACCCGGATGGGAGAGTTTCCCCGCGCGGGATGGACGTGGCCGTGGGACCTTCGCCGTAAGTGCGCCGCGCTTTCGTGGTGTGGGGGGTGCACCTGGCCCTCTTTGGGAGGTTGCGGAGTGATGCGAATACCCCGGCGGTCGCCGCGTTCTGTGCGTGCTCGGTGTGTTCCCGGTGCCCGGAGCGTTCGGAGCACCGAGAGTGCTCGGAGCGCCTGGAGCGCCTGGAGCGGTCAGCGCGCTCGCTCTGGGAGTGCCCGGCGTACCCGGACTTCCCGGACGGTCGCGGCGGTGGTCGCGATGGCCGCCACCGCCACCATGGCGGCGGCCTGTGACTCCGGCAGCGGCGGCGCGGGTACGGGGGACGGGGCGGAGTCGTCGCGGCTCGCCGCCTCCTCGGACGCCGCCGACTCCTCCTCGGACCGCGCCTCCTCCGCACGCTCCGCACCGGCCGTCGCGCCCTCGCCCTCGGGCACGTTCCCGCTCTCCTCGGCGCCGCGCGCCATACCCTCCGTCCGCACGTTCAAGGCCGCCCGCGGTCCCGGCTGGAAGCCGTCCGCCGGCAGCGGTGTCGTCATAGCCGGTGGCAGTGAGGGCCTGGCCGACGAGGGGAAGCTGCTCGCCGACGAGCTGAAGATCGCCTACCGGGGCACGGCCGCCGCAGGTGCCGGCGATGTCGAGCTGGCCCTCACGAGCGGAAGCGGCGCAGCCGAGTCGTACACCCTCACCACCGGTGGCGGTCGCGTGCGGATCACCGGACCCGATCAGGCCGGGGTCTTCTACGGCACCCGCACGCTCAAGCAGTCGCTGCGCGCGGACGGGGTGATGCCCGAAGGCGCGGTGCGGGACAGTCCCGGCCGCCCGCAGCGCGGGCTGAACCTGGACATCGCGCGCAAGTACTACACGCCGGGCTGGATCGAGAACCGGCTGCGCGAGATGGCCGACCTCAAGCTCAACATGCTCGGGCTGCACTTCTCCGACGACCAGGGCTTCCGTATCGAGTCCACCACCCATCCCGAGATCGTCTCCAAGCAGCATCTCTCCAAGGCCGAGGTCAGGAAGATCCTGGATCTCGCCGACCGGCTGCACATCACGGTCGTCCCGGAGATCGACTCCCCGGGACATCTCGGCGCGGTGCTGGCCGCGTATCCCTCGCTCCAGCTCCGCAATGCCTCCGGTGTGGCCACCAAGGGCGCGATCGACATCTCCCAGCCCGCCTCGGCGCGGCTCGTCGACGATCTGCTGCGTGAGTTCGCCGGGCTCTTCAAGGGCCGGTTCTGGCATCTCGGCGGGGACGAGTACCAGGCGCTGGTGGTCGCCGATCCCGAGGCGTCGTATCCGAAGCTGGCCGCGCTGGCCGTGCGGAAGTACGGCAGCGGGGGCCGGATCCAGGATCTGACGACGGGCTGGACGAACGACCGCGCCGCGACGATGCGCCAGTTCAAGCGGACGAACAAGGTGTGGAACGACGGTGTCTTCCGGGACGGTGCCGTCCAGGCCGACAAGGACCTGGAGATCGAGTACTGGACGGGCCGGGAGATGGGGGCGCGGCAGCCGGTGGAGTATCTGGACGAGGGCCGCCCGGTGGTCAACCTCAACGACGAGTACCTCTACTACGTGCTCGGCCAGCCGAACAACTTCATGTATCCGACCGGTCAGCGGATCTACGAGCAGTGGACTCCGCTGGTGCTGCGCGGCACGCGACCGGTCGACGCCAGGTACTCGAAGCAGATCCTCGGCGGACGGCTCGCGGTCTGGGGCGACTTCCCGAACGCGCAGACCGAGGACCAGGTGGCGCGCGGGATCCGGCTGCCGCTGGCCGCGCTGACGCAGAAGCTGTGGAACCCGGCGAAGCCGTCGCTGAACTGGAGCGAGTTCACGGCGCTCGCGAGGAAGGTGGGCGGCCCGGCCTGAGGACGGGGGCGGCCGGGCTGAGGACGGGGTGCCCGGCCCTAGGACGTAGGTGCCGGGCTGACGCTCCCTCACGGCGGCCGGAATCATTCGCGGCAGTGCCGTTCTTCCGGCTGCTCGACGGGCTCGGAATTCCGGGCGTACCGGATCTTCGCGGCCTTCCGGGCGGGGTGGAGCGGCGCGTACGCGGCCCGGAAGGGGGTCGCGGGTCATCTACGCGCGGTGACCGAGTGACGTATTCCAGCCGTCCGGCGCAGTAGGGGTCAGTACCGCCAGTACGCCCAGTACCGCCCCCGCGACGGGAGACTTGAATGAGCCTGGTGAAGCTGATCGCACAGGCGGATGCTCGTGGCCTGGCCGCGAGCGGACTCGCCTGCCTCGACCGTTGTCTGCCGCTGCTCGCGGACGACGCCGATGTGCTGCGACCGCTGTGGGCGGGTGTGGCCGTCCGGGAACAGGCCGTCCGGGAACAGGACTGGCCGGAGCGGCTGGCCGCGTCACGGCGGGCCGTGGAGACCGCCGCGTCCGAGGCGGAGCCGGCGCCGGAGCCGGAGCCTGACGCGGTGCCGGCCGAGGAAAGCGTCGCGCTCGTACGGACCATGCTCGCCTCCGCGCCCTCGGAGTGGGCGGCCGGGCCGCTGCGCGACTGGGCGGAGAGCTGCTCCCTCGCCGCGCTGGAGATCCACCAGAAGTTCGACGCGGTGGGCGAGGGCGGGAGCGCCGCCGCCGCGGAGCGGCTGGCACGCGCCCGCGAGGACACGGTGGCGGTCTCGGACGCGGTGGACGGCGCGGAGAGTACGGACGGCGTCGGCCCGCTGGTCGCCGGTGAACTCCGGCGCCAGATCAGGATCCTGGAGATCCTGGCCGAGACGGACGGACCCGCGGGCGTGCGCCAGGCCATGGACCAGTCGACCGAGGGCCAGCGGGTGCTGCGCGCGGTGGTCTCACGAAGGGCCAGGGCACAGAGCTGACCCGCGGGGTCACGCAAAACCCATGAGGCTCACGGGCCGTGAGCTGTACGGGCCGTGAGCCGTACGGGCCGTGAGCCGTTCAGGCTGTGAGGCATACGGACTGCGAGGCTCATACGAGGGCGATGTCGAGGACCGGAAGCCCGAAACCGCCCCCCGGCCGACCGCGCACCGGACGCCGCGCCGACCGCTCCAGGAGGACGACCGGGGCCGCCACCCCCCACAGGAGAGGCCCCGGTCGCCGTCCGCCGGGGCCGCAGTGCGGCCCCGTACTCATCTCAGCGCCGTGGATGCGTTTTCTGTCACACCGCACAACGTCAGCAAGTTGTTGCTGGTTGTACAAGTCATGGACGAGAGCGCGGGAAGGCCGTAGCGTTCAGGAACGCGTGGGGCGGCGCGGCAGTGACCAGCCGCGATTTCAGGACAGGTTGTGGGAGTGCTGGGGGACGACGCGGAGCTGACCGCCGCGGTGCTCGCGGCACAGGACGGGGACGAGGACGCCTTCCGTACTGTGTACCGCGCGGTGCACCCGCGGCTGTTGGGCTATCTACGGACACTCGTCGGCGAACCGGACGCCGAGGACGTGGCCTCCGAGGCATGGCTCCAGATCGCGCGTGACCTCGGCCGGTTCACCGGGGACGCCGACCGCTTCCGAGGCTGGGCCGCCCGTATCGCCCGTAACCGCGCGCTCGATCACATCCGGATGCGCGGCAGGCGCCCGGCCATCGGCGCCGACGACACCGAACTGACCGGTCAGCCCGCCGAGTCCGACACGGCGGACGAGGCCATGGAGGCGCTGGCCACCGACCGGACGATGGCGCTGATAGCGCGGCTGCCGCAGGACCAGGCCGAGGCCGTCGTGCTGCGGGTGGTGGTCGGACTCGACGCGAAGAGCGCGGCGAGGACGCTGGGCAAGCGGCCCGGTGCGGTACGGACGGCCGCGCACCGCGGACTCAAGCGGCTGGCGGAACTCCTGGACTCCGATGAGGAATGTCCTGGTTATCCCGATGGCGCCGAAGACGTTGACGGCCCCCGGGAAAACGCTTACTCCGCGGACGGCCGGCCCGGCGGCGGTACGGCCGGTACGCCCGCGACGGCGGCCGGCGGCTCCGGCGACGCGGCCGACGACGGCGGTCACCGCGGCGCGCGCCGCGCCTCCGCAGGTCACGGCGGCGGACTCGGTGTCGTACCGCCGCAGCGCATCGCTCGACCGGAGGTCGCGGCGTCCGCGGGTGTGACGCATTCGCGCCTGCGGACGCAGAAGGACATGTGATGGCCGACGAGCGTGACGCGTGGCTCGACAAGGACGCGGCGGAGAGTTTGCTGCGAGGTGAGCCCGTGGAGGCCGTGGACGAGCGTGTCCTGGCCGGAACGGAACGGCTCGCCGAGACCTTGCGGGACCTGGCCGCCGTCACGTACGCAAACGACACCGAACTCCCCGGCGAGGCCGCCGCCCTGGCCGCCTTCCGCCGGGCGGCGAGGGCGAGCGGGAAAACGACGGGCACGGTGGGCGCCGTGGGCGCCGGCTCCGGCGCGGGCGTCGGCTCCGATGCCGGGGCGGGCGACGGGATCGGTGCCGGCGTCGGCGTCGGCGTCGGCGTCGGCGTCGGCGGGAGTCTGCTCGGTGCGGTACGGCTCGCCGCCGCACCCGGGGACGCCGGCGCACCGCGCCTCGGCCGGCCCGTACGCAGAGGACTCGCCGTGGTGGTGGCCGGCTGCGCGCTCGGCGGTATCGCCGTCGTGGCGAGCGCAGGCGTCATGCCGCCGCTGTTCGCGGGCGAGCACGATCCCGTACCGGCCAACTCCGTTTCCTCGGTGACGACTCCGGGCCCGCGCCTCTCCGGGCCGTCCGACGGCGGCCGGGACACCACCGGTCCCTCGCGGACTCCGGGACCGGACCGCGAGGAACCGTTCACGCCGCACCCCTCGTCCGAGGAGGGCCCGGACGGCATCGGCGGTGTGAACGCGCACGGCGAATCCGGGCAGGGGGAGGGCGCGCTCGCCGGGAGCGGTCTGTCGGCCTCGGCGCAGGGGGACCGGGTGGGCACGCTGTACCGCGAGACACTCGACACCTGCCGCGCCTATCGCGACGGCACGATCGACGCGGAGCGCGGGGCGGCTCTGGAGTCGGCGGCCGACGGTGCCGGGGGAGCGAAGCGTTTCTGCGACCGGCTGCTCGGCGGCAAGGACGGTACGGGCGGTCCCGACGACAAGGGCGGCGGGGGCCACGGCGGCAGAGGGGACGGCTCCGGCCGCAGCGGCCACGGCGACGACCACGGGCACGGTCCGGGGAACGGCCATGGCAACGGGCCGGGCGGTGACGGCGAGGGCGGTGGCGACGGCGGTCCCGTGCTCTGGGCGCCGACTCCTTCGTCCGCCGCCCCGACGCCACTTCTGACACCCGTACCGGCCACCTCGCACCCCGACCCGGCTCCGGACTCCGGCACAGGCCCGGTCGGCTCGTCGCTCCCGCCACGCTGACCTGCCGGTTTCCCGAGGGCGGCCGTCAAGTGTGACGTTTTTTCTGACCGTGACGCAGTTAAGAGTGAGCCGACTGGTCATCGGCCGCGCATCGAGCCGGGGTTCCCCCCGTACCTTCGGCTCAGCGCACTCGGCGCGGGCGGGTCACGTTCCCCCGGTCCCGCCCGCGCCACCCCCCTTTGCACCACGGCCGGCGCCGGTCGCCGGCCCGTCGGCGGCGGTGCCGCCGACGGGCGACCGGCCTACCAGTAGATGACGACCTTGTCGCCCGTGCGGACCTCGTCGAAGAGCCGGGCGATCTTCGGCTCGTCACGGACGTTGACGCAGCCGTGCGAGGCACCGGTGTAGCCGCGGGCCGCGAAGTCCGCGGAGTAGTGGACCGCTTGGCCGCCGCTGAAGAACATCGCGTACGGCATGGGCGTGTCGTAGAGCGTCGAGACATGGTGACGGGACTTCCAGCCCACCGTGAACGTGCCTTCGCGGGTCGGGGTGTACTGCGAGCCGAAGCGGACGTCCATCGAGGCCCTCACCGTGCCGTCGACCATCCAGGAGAGCGTGCGGCTGTTCTTGCTGATGCACATCACCCGTCCCTTCAGGCAGCGCGGATCGGGCTCGGCGACCGGCCTGGTGGTGGGCGGGCGCAGTTCGTCGCGGGTCGGCCGGTCCGTCAGGGCGAGCAGCCGCTCCCACGTGACGGCGTCCGTCCCGCCGGTGGGCTCCAGTCCGTGTCCGGTCTGGAAGGAGGCGACGGCGGCGGTGGTGACCGAGCCGTAGTAGCCGGTGGGAGCGCGGTCGAAGTGGCCCGTCTGGCGTAGCCTGGCCTGGAGTTCCCGTACCCGCTCGCTCTCGTCGCCGCTCGCCATCAGCGGCTTCGGCTCGGGCTCGGGTTCCGGCTCGGCGGCCGGGGTGCTCTCGCTCGGGGTGGGCGCGGGCGGCGGAAGGGTCGTACGGTCCGCCGCCGGGCGCGCCGACGGCTCTTCGGACTCCGTCGGCGACGGCTCGGCCGACTCGCCGCCCGGTGTGACGCGCGCCCCCACCGGAGCGCCGCCCGGCTTGGCGTCCGCCGACGGCCCGCCGTCCGCGGGCCGCACCGTACAGCCGACACTCACGGCCAGCACGGCGGCCGTGGCGAGGCCCGCGCGCAGGGCTGATGTCCTGAGCACTGTCGTCCCCCTGTCTCTCCCGTGTCCTGTGTCCCGCGTCCCACGGCTGTCCCGCGTCCCACGACGTGCTTTCCTTCGGTCCTCTCGTCAGACAGCTTCCCGCCCGTAAGGGTTGTGCACGCGCGCGGGTAACCATCCTCGCCGTCCCGCGTGTGGCCCGTCGCCCGGCGTGCGCGCGCCGCTACAGTCCGTCAGGAAGCGGGCGGCGGCGACGGATCGACCAGCGGGAGGCGCAACGATGGCGAGCGAGCCGGGCAGGGGCGGGACCAGCGGGAGCGGCGCCCGGACCACCGGGAGCGGACTGCCCGTCGAGCCGGTCTACGGCCCCGGCGCACTGGCCGGCTGGGACCCGGTGGAGAAGCTCGGCGAGCCCGGCTCGTATCCGTTCACCCGTGGGATCCATCCGTCCATGTACACGGGCCGGCCGTGGACCATGCGCCAGTACGCCGGATTCGGCACCGCCGCCGAATCCAACGCCCGCTACCGGCAGTTGATCGCCCACGGTACGACCGGCCTCTCCGTCGCCTTCGATCTGCCGACCCAGATGGGGTACGACAGCGACGCGCCGATCGCGAGCGGCGAGGTCGGCAAGGTCGGTGTCGCGATCGACTCGGCCGACGACATGCGGACGCTCTTCGACGGGATTCCGCTCGGCCAGGTCTCCACCTCGATGACCATCAACGCGCCCGCCGCCCTTCTGCTGCTCCTCTACCAGCTCGTCGCAGAGGAACAGGGTGTGCCCGCCGCCGCGCTGACCGGCACCGTCCAGAACGACGTGCTGAAGGAGTACATCGCGCGCGGTACGTACATCTTCCCGCCCAGGCCCTCGCTGCGGCTGACCGCGGACATCTTCCGGTACTGCCGCGCCGAACTGCCCCGTTGGAACACCATCTCCATCTCCGGCTACCACATGGCGGAAGCGGGAGCCACGCCCGCGCAGGAGATCGCGTTCACGCTGGCCGACGGTATCGAGTACGTGCGGACCGCCGTCGCCGCGGGCATGGAGGTCGACGACTTCGGGCCCCGGCTCTCCTTCTTCTTCGTCTCCCGCACGACGATCCTCGAAGAGATCGCCAAGTTCCGTGCCGCGCGCCGGATCTGGGCCAGGATCATGCGTGACGAGTTCGGCGCGCGCGATCCCAGGTCGCAGATGCTCCGCTTCCACACACAGACGGCGGGCGTGCAGCTCACCGCGCAGCAGCCCGAGGTCAATCTCGTGCGGGTGGCGGTGCAGGGACTCGCGGCGGTCCTCGGCGGTACGCAGTCGCTGCACACCAACTCCTACGACGAGGCCATCGCCCTGCCGACGGACAAGGCGGCCCGGCTCGCGCTCCGTACGCAGCAGGTGCTCGCGTACGAGACCGATGTCACCGCCACCGTCGACCCGTTCGCCGGTTCGTACGCCGTCGAGCGGATGACGGACGAGCTGGAGGCCGCGGCGGTCGAGCTGATGGGCCGGGTCGAGGAGCTCGGCGGCGCGGTCGAGGCGATCGAACGGGGCTTCCAGAAGGGCGAGATCGAGCGCAGCGCGTACACCGTCACCCGGGAGACCGAGAGCGGTGAGCGCGTGGTCGTCGGTGTCAACCGCTTCACCATCGACGCGGCCGAGGAGGAACCGTACGAGCCGCTGCGCGTCGATCCCGCGATCGAGGCGCGGCAGGCGGCCCGGCTGGCCCGGTTGAGGGCGGAGCGTGACCGGCGCGCGGTGGACGGGGCGCTCACCGCGCTGAGGAAGGCGGCGGAGGGCACGGACAACGTGCTCCCGCCGATGAAGGCGGCGCTGCGGGCGCGGGCGACGGTGGGAGAGGTGTGCGACGCGCTGCGCGAGGTGTGGGGGACGTATGTGACGACGGACGCCTTCCGGGGCTGAGGCGCAGCCCGGGGCTGAGGCGCAGCCCGGAGCCGAAGCGCGACCCGAGGGCCGGACCGGGCCGCACCGCCGTACCGCTGTACCGCCCGCCGCACGGCCGTGCGCACCGCCGTGCGCGCGGCGGTGCGGCGGGCCGGACCCGATCCGCGGAAGTCACCTCCGTCGGTTCGTCCGTGTGTGCGACACTCCGCACCATGCTGGGTGTCACTGATCTGCCGACCTATCTGGTCGGCCTCGTTCTGATCGTTCTGCTGCCGGGGCCGAACTCGCTCTACGTGCTCTCGGTCGCGGCCCGCCGCGGGATACGCGCGGGCTACACCGCGGCGGCCGGTGTCTGGTGCGGCGACACGGTGCTGATGGTGCTCTCGGCGGCCGGGGTCGCCTCGCTCCTCCAGGCCAACGAACTGCTCTTCGGGATCGTCAAATACGCGGGCGCCGGATATCTGACCTGGCTCGCGATCGCGATGCTGCGCACGGCCCGGTCGCTGTGGCGCAGCCGGCACGAGGGCGAGGGGACCGTCGCGTCCGGCGAAGCGTCCGGCGCGCCGGCGCGCCGGCGGACGGACCCGCCGCCTCGCCCGCCGCGGTGGAGCGGCCGTACCGCAGGGCCCTGGTGATCAGCCTGTTCAACCCGAAGGCGATCCTGTTCTTCATCTCCTTCTTCGTGCAGTTCGTCGACCCGGGATACGCGCATCCCGTGCTGTCGTTCGTCCTGCTCGGGGTACTCGCCAATCTGGCCAGCGCCCTCTATCTCTCCGCCCTCATCTTCGGCGGCACCCATCTGGCCGCCGCCTTCCGCCGCCGCAAGCGGCTCTCGGCGGGCATGACCTCGGTGGCGGGAGCGCTGTTCCTCGGTTTCGCGGTGAAGCTCTCCCTCAGCAGCGCCTGATCCAGCGGCTGCGGCGATTCGGCAGTTCGGCAAGTTCGGCAGCTTCGACGGTTGGCCGGTTGGCCGGTTGGCCGGTTCGACGGTTTCGGCGACAGAATCCAGTTCTGCCGCGTTCGCCCTGTTCACCGGATTTACCCTGTTCCCCGGATGTCTCCTGGTGTCTCCGGTTTCGCCACGATGCGTACGTGATCCCGGGCGTACGGTGACGTCCGCCGGCCCGGCCGGACGGGCCCCTGCCCGGTCCGAGGAGCGACGTTTCCCGGACGGATGTATTGAGTTCACCTTCGGGTCGTGTGCGTTTCCTAGCTTGTTGCCGACCCGCCATTCGTCAGCGGGGCAGCAAACGCTTGGAGAAGCATGACAATGGGCCGTAACCGATGGCCGAGGCCGCGTAACGGGGGGAGTCCGGCCGTTACGCCCGACAGTGGAGCACCACAGGCGCGGATCAATCCGGTCGAGCTGGAGGACTGCATCCAGGCCTGCGCGGTCCACAGCGGCAAGCTGGTCGCCAGCCTGGACCGCAGACGCGTGGAGCTCGCGGAGAAGCTGCGCGGTCTGCTCGCCACCTACGCCCTGACGCAGTCCTCGGCCTCCCGCGCCTCGGCCCCGTCCGGCGGCGGCGCCACCGCGCTGCTGCGGCGCAGCGCCAAGGCCGCCACGGGCAGCGGCGGCAGCAACCTCAGCAGCGAGCTGCTCGACGCCCTGCTGGCCGTCGGCAACAAGGCCCTGGAGTGCCGTTACGACGACGAGCTGAAGCTCGCCGCGCTCATCAGCGACACCGTGCTCACCGCCCGCAAGGGATCGCGGGCCGGCTGGCGGCTGCGCGCGAGGACGCTGGAGGCCCTGGGCGACGAGGCCGGGACCATCGAGGCGTACGACCGCTATCTCGCGCTCACCGACGACGATGGATTCGGCGTCGTGTCCAAGAACGCCGGCCTGCGCATCGGCCGGCAGCGCCAGGAGGAGCTGCTGCGGCTGCTGGAGAGCGAGTCCCCGAGGGCCGCGCTCCACGGCGGACCGGCCACCGACGTCTGGGCCGAGGGCCTCGCCCTGAGCGACCTCGGCGACTGGGCCCAGGCCGAGCCCCGGCTGGTCGGCGCGCTCCTCACCATGGCCCGGGACACGGCGTATCCGCTGCCGGACCTCCAGGAGGCCATCGCGCACTACCTCGATCTGCGGATCGGGGTGAACGGGGGCGACGCCTCCGAGCTGCGCGATCTGGTCGGCCTCTACGCCGAGCAGCGCAGGAACCGGCTGCGCGGCCCGGTCGCGGACCCGACCTTCGGCGATGTCGAGTGGCTCACCCTCGGTGAGTTCCGCAACCAGATCGCGGGCAAGTCGATCTGCCTGATCGCCAACTCCCAGCGTGTGGGTAACGGATCGATGGGCCGCGAGATCGACGCGTACGACCTCGTCGTCCGCTTCAACTCGTACAAGATCGACGCGCCGGCCACCGGCAAGCGCACCGACATCCATGTCTCCATCCACAAGCACGGCTTCAACTGGGACCAGAAGGTCACCACGCGGCTGATCTTCGGCGGGATCTCGGGCGACTGGAAGTACTCCCTGCGCAACCGTCTGGTGCCCGGGGCGCAGCAGTACCTCGGCGACGAGTCCCTGCGGTGGCCGGTGCGCAACATCGGCAAGCTGGGCGCCGACGTCTGGAGCTCCATCCCGACCAGCGGTTTCAACATGCTCTGGCTGCTGGACTTCCTGGACGTCAGCCCGAAGCTCGACCTGATCGGCTTCGACTTCTACGAGAGCGGCGCCTACCGCCTCAAGGAGGCGATGAAGATGCCCATCACCTCCGTGCACGAGTACACCAGCGAGAAGGCGTGGGTCATGGAACGCGCCCAGAGCGTGACCGATGCGAGGATCTCCCTGCGATGACCGCCACCACCTTCTCCGCCGTCGGCCGTCCCTCCGCCGCCGCGTCCGCCAGCGCGCTGACGGGCAAGCGCCGCGTCGCGTTCGCGAGCTTCGTCGACGAGAACTACCTCCCGGGCTTCCTGGTGCTGCTGCGCAGCCTCGCCCTGTCCAACCCCGGGGTGTGCGAGGACTTCATCGTCCTGCACGACGATCTGCGGCCGTCCTCCATCGCCAAGATCCGCGCCCTGCACCCGCGGATCGAGCTGCGCCGGGTCGACGCGGCCCGTTACGACTCGTACGCCAAGGGCGACCAGGAGAACTACCTGGTGCGCAAGGCGTACTTCATCCTCGACGTGTTCCGCATCCGGGACTACGACACCGTGATCACCCTGGACACCGACATGGTGGTGCTGGGCGATCTGGGCGAGCTGCTGAAGATGCGCGAGGGACTGGCGGCGGTGCCGCAGTTCTTCTACGGCCAGCACAAGCTCAACAGCGGGCTCCTGGTCATCCAGCGCGAGTATCTGAGCGACGAGTTCTGCGCGCGGATCGACGCCGTGGGCCGCAGCGGCGACTACGAGCTGGACAAGCACGACCAGGGCATCCTCAACGCCGTCCTGGACGGTGACTTCGTCCAGCTCGACAGCCGCTACAACTTCGTCAAGCGGCGGCTCTCCGGCGACCTGGCCGTACCGGACGAGACCGCGATCCTGCACTTCACCGGGCGTCACAAGCCCTGGCAGGGCGGCGAGCACGGCTACGGCAAGGCCGAGGACCGCTGGCGCGAGTTCGAGCTCTCCGACGCCGAGTTCCACGCCGCGTACATGGCGGGATCCGGGTCCACCCACCACGATCTGCTCGTCCACTTCGGCACTCCGTACGTCGCCCGTACCGGCGACGTGGAGAGCGCGCGCCGGGTGGCGCTGGCGCACATCGGCGCGGGCGAGTTCCAGGAGGCCGTGGACATCCTCGCCTCCGTGCGTATCCCGGTGGACTCCGCCTGGCCGCACGAGGTGTACGGAAACGCCCTGATGAGCGTGTCCCGCTACGAGGAGGCGGAGGCCCAGCTCCTGCTGGCCACCTCGGCCCCCAACCGCGCGGCGACCGCCTACTCCCGGCTGGCCCAGATCGCCTGGATCCACGGCGACGACGAGACGGCGCGCAGCTACGCGCTGGACGGGCTCTCCGTCGACCCCACGCACCGGGCCAACCGGCTGATGAGGCTCCGTACGCAGAATGTGCCGGGCCCCAGGGAGGGCGCGCCCGAGGACCAGCTCGCCCATGTCGCCTTCTACATGCCCCAGCAGGGCAACGCGGGCGACAAGCTGCTGCCGGAGTCCGTACGGCTGACCTTCGACGCCGACACCGGGCCCCGCCGCTGGCACTCGATCCACGCCCACCGCTACTTCGACGAGGCGGCGCTGGAGCGGGTCAACTCCCGGCGCGGACTGGTCATCGGCGGCGGCGGACTGTTCATCCCGGACACCGCGCCCAACGGGAACAGCGCCTGGCAGTGGAACGTCCCGGACGAGCACCTCAGGCGGATCGACGTACCGATCGTGGTGTACGCGGTCGGCTTCAACGCCTTCGACGGCCAGTCGTACCGGGCCGAGCGCTTCAACACCAGCCTGCGTCTGCTGGTCGAGCAGGCCGCCTTCTTCGGGCTCCGCAACCACGGCTCGATCGAGAAGGTCCGCGCGCTGCTGCCGGCCGAGCTCCAGGACAAGGTGCGCTTCCAGCCCTGCCCGACCACGGTCACCCGGCAGCTCGTCGACGGCTGGACCGATCCCGCGTTCCGCGAGAACACGGTCATGATCAACGCCGCGTACGACCGGGCCGGGCTGCGCTTCGGCCACGACTACGCGCACTTCCTGGCGGAGATGGCCAAGGCGGTGCGCGCGCTCGGCGAGCACGCCGAGGTGAAGTGTGTGGCGCACTCGCTGGACGACGAGAAGATCGCCTTCGACCTGCGCCGTGAGCACGGCATCTCGATGCCGGTCATCCCGATGTACGACTTCGAGAACGACGAGATCCGGGACACCTACGCCCGGACGAAGCTGGTCATCGGTATGCGCGGGCACGCGGGAATGATCCCGTTCGGCTGCGGGACGCCGATCATCAGCCTGATCTCGCACCCGAAGATGGCGTACTTCCTGGCCGACATCGAGCGCCCGGAGTGGGGTGTCTCCGTCCACGACAAGAACCTGGGCGCGGTGCTCACCGAGCGCGCGGTGGGACTGCTGGACGACCACGCCGCGTCGGTCGCCGATGTGCACGGCCGGCAGCAGGAGCTGTGGAAGATCACCCAGGCGAACGCCGCGGACCTGCGGGCGATCCTGGGCACGCCGGTCCGCTGATCCCCGCACTCGAGAACGCCGGGCGGGCTGTGATTCAGCCCGCCCGGCGTTCGTGTGAGAACGAGACCGGCTCCGGAACCCGCGGCTCCGGAACCCCGCGTCCCGTCCGGCCGGACACCCGTCCGGCCGGACAGGAGCCGGCCGGACACGCCCGGGGGCGTGTCTCAGCGCGCGCCCTTGAGCACCGCTCGGCGCAGCCTCCGGGCCCGGCGCACCATGCGCTGGGCGGTCGGGTTGCGCGGCAGACGGTTGAGCTGCTCCGGGATACCGCCGGGCAGCCCGAGCGAGGTGAGCCGGCGCCGCTTGAAGTACCGCCAGGTCCGGTCGTTCAGCCGTTCCGAGAGATAGCTCTCGGCCGTGGGCCGCAGCTCCGGATACATCCGGTGCTGCATCGCGTAGCCGACGGCCGCGACCAGGTCCGCGAGCCGTGTCTCCGGCTCGTGCTTCTCCTCGCCGTCCAGCGGCGGCAGCAGCGCGTCCACGATCGTCAGCGGTACGCGGTTGCTGTTCTGGTACGGGGAGAGCCGCTCCAGCAGCAGTTCCGTGCCCGTGCGCGCCACCGGGATGCCGTAGAAGGCGGAGGCGGTGAGCAGCGCCGTGGAGAAGCATCCGACGACCAGCGCGGGCTTCAGCCGCCGGTAGAGCACCTCGGCGAGGACCGGCGAGTCCAGGATGGTCAGCTCGGCGCCGAGCTTCTCCGCCTCCCGCTCCAGCCGCTGCGACCAGACCGCCGGCGCGGTGGGGTGCGGCTTGAACACCACCTCGGTGTGCCCGAGCGCGACCGCTCCGCGCACCATCCGGATATGCAGTTCCTCCTCCTCGCGCTCGCTGATGATGCCGAGCGCGGAGAGGTACTGGCCGAGGAGCAGCGCGGGCGGCGCCGACGGCGCCCTGATCCCGGTCACGGCGTCGGAGAGCTGGTCCAGGACCCGGATGAACGCGTCCGTCGGCACCAGCTCGGGCCGGACGCCGAACTCCGTCAGGAGCAGCGGTTCGAGTCCCGCCACGAGGTCGAGGTGGAGCAGTCTGCGCACCCGCTCGCCGACCAGCGGATCGATCTTGTTACGGGTGGGCCCGTAGCTCATCAGCCCGTCCGCGTACACTTCGATGCTCGCGTCGGTGAGGATCTGGGCGATCGCGAGGGCGGGGTTGACCTGGATCGACTCCACGATCAGCTCGACCCGGTCGTCGCCCAGACGCCAGGCCAGCCGCAGATGGCGCTCCCACATGGGGATGTCCTCGGGCCGCGGCTCCCAGACTCCGGGATGCGAGGGCGCGATGGTCTCGTTCCACGACATGAGGTCGTCGAAGCGGTCGCGGAGCTGCTCGAATCCCGGCATCTCGTTCACCGAGGGCGTCAGCTCGGGCGTACCCGCGTTGTTGCTGACGAGCAGCACCCGCCGGGCGGCCGGCCGGAAGAGACCGGCGTCGATCGCGGCGGCGAGGGTGGCGGCTCCGTAGAGGGTGGAGGCGCAGAAGATCTGCGTCGTCCTGCGGTCGGACCGGTCCATCAGGCCGCCGCCTTTCCGGTGGAGGGGACCATCCGCCGACGCAGGCGGCGCAACTGGGCCGAGCGGTCCAGATCCATCGAGTCGAGTGCTTCCTTCAGGAGATCCTGCGGCAGTCGCTTCAGGGCGGCGGCGCTCATCGTACGCAACTGGCGCGCCACGGCCGGCTCGAAGCGGTCCTTCGCCGCGAGATGGTGGGCGATGATCGCGCAGTACGTGCGCACGGCCTTGGGCAGGAAGCGGTCGGCCTCCGCGTCCTTCGCGGTCTCCTCGACGACCTGGTCGAAGGCCCGGATGAAGTCGAGCTGCCGTACATCACCGATCTGGGTGAGGGACGAGGCGACTCCGCGCCGGTAGAAGACACCGAGCAGCCCGACGACGGCGAAGGACTCCGCCTCGCGGTGCAGCCGCCAGATCCACGGCCGGTCCTCGGCGGTCCGCAGCCCGTCCGTGAAATGCACCACACCGCGGTCGACCAGCCGCCGGTGGTAGGCGCCGGCCCAGGCGTACGCGTAGTCGACGGAGTTCGTGCGGTTCACCGGCAGGATCGCGT
The DNA here is from genome assembly GCF_001700515.1 of Streptomyces lushanensis. Classification (GTDB taxonomy): domain Bacteria; phylum Actinomycetota; class Actinomycetes; order Streptomycetales; family Streptomycetaceae; genus Streptomyces; species Streptomyces lushanensis. The sequence continues at coordinate 11,803 of NZ_MAUD01000085.1, read as the reverse complement.
CGCGCGGCCTCAGCACCTCGTCGCGGCGGCCGACCGGGACCCGGTGGATGGTCCGCTCCCTGGCCGTGAACTGGACGTGGTCGGTACGGATGAAGTCGACGCCCAGCCCCTCGATGGCGGCCACGAGCCGCTCGAAGTGGCCGGGCGCCGCCCAGTCGTCGCCGTCGAGGAACGTCACGTACTCACCGCGCGAGGCGTCGAGCCCGGTATTGCGTGCCGTAGCCAGTCCGCCGTTCTGTTCATGTCTGAGCAGGACCGCCCCTGGAAGATCACGGGCGGCCTGTTCGAGAATCTCGGGGGTTCCATCGGTCGAACAGTCGTCGACCAGCAGGAACTCGAAGTCGTCGCGGCTGTTCGCGCGAAGGCTTCTCAGGGTTTCGAGGGCGTATGTCTGCACGTTGTAGAACGGCACGACGACGGAGAGCTTGACCACGACCGGAGACGCTAGGCGGCACAAGACCATTCGTTCTGACATCTGGGCGTATGGAAGGTGAACGAAGAATGGCGGAACCATGAAGCGCGGCCCTCCTGGGCCGACTTCGCCATCCGTAGATGTGTTGTTAACCCTTTATTGCCATTGAGTTCGGCCGACAAACGGAAACTCTTTCTAACGTCCTCGTCGTGCCATCACGTACCAATGAAGCGGTCCGGGTCGCAGTGCTCGCCGACTCCGACACCCGGTGGAAGTGGGGTGCGCTCACCGCGCGCCGCATCGCCCCGGAAGGCCGCTCCACCGAGCTGAGCGGCTATCTGCTGCGCGGCAGAGCCACGCCCACCGCCCGCCAGCTCGCCGAGGTCGGCGCGGAGGCGGACGCGCTGCGTGAGGTGACCGGCACCGCGTTCCTCCAGACGCTGCGCGAGAAGGAGTACGACCTCGTCGTGCTCGCCCTGGTCGGGGGCGCCGTACAGGCCATGCTCCACGGGATATCCGCACTGGAGCTGGAAGACCGGCCGGTGATCGTCACCGGCTATGTGGGCGTTGTCTACGAGAAGCTCTCGGACGGTCTGCTGCTGCGGCACGGCGCGGACGTCGTCCTCGCGAACTCCCGCTTCGACGGCCAGCGCTTCCGCGCCGTCTACGAAGGCGTGGGGGCCGACGCCTCCTCGGTCACCGAGGCCGCGCTGCCCTTCCTCGGCGGTGAGCGCTACGTCCCCGAGGAGGGCCGTGACACGGTCGTCTTCGCCGCGCAGCCGTCCGTACCGGTCAACCGCGCCGACCGCGCCTATCTGCTCAAGCGCCTGGTCGAGCACGCCCGGCTGCATCCGCGCCGCGAGGTCCTGCTGAAGCTGCGCAGCAAGATCGGCGAGCACACCACACATGTGGAGGAGTTCCCGTACCAGCGGCTCGCCGAGAAGGTGCCGGGCGGTCTGCCGCCCAATTTCAAGCTGGTGTACGGGAACATGGGCGAGCTTCTCGACCGGACCGATCTGCTGGTCACCGTCTCCTCGACCGCGGCCCTGGAAGCCCTCCACCGGCGCATTCCCACCGCGATCCTCACCGATCTCGGAGTGCGCGAGCCCCTCGGCAACCACCACTTCATCGGCTCCGGCTGTCTGGCCTCCTGGGACCAGCTCGACGGCGGCGGACGCCCGCGCGCCGACGCCGTCTGGGCGGACCGCCAGGGCGTCGCGGCCGACGGCTCGTACTCCTCGGCCTTCGACACGGCGCGCAAGCAGGTCGCGAAGCTGCTCGACGGACCCGTGCTGCCGCCGCTGAGCCCGTACTACACGGCCACCACCGCGCCCGGCTATCTGCCGGGGCTCCTCGCCCGCTACCACCTCTCGGCGGACGGCACACCGCTGCCGTCGGCGGCCAAGGCCGCGGCGGGCGGCAACGGCGGGGTCCGCCGGGTGGTGCGCGAGGCGGTACGGGGAGCGGCGCGCGGCGCGTACCGGCACGGCGTACAGCGCGTGGCTCCCGTCATCCGGCGTATGGGCGACCTGTGACGCGCCGCGACACCCCGTACCTCCCGTACACGGCGCCACCGGCACGAGCACAGGCACCAACGGAAGAACAGCACCGAGCCGCAGCAGAGCAAGAAGCACGAGCCGCACAGCGACCCGCCGCGGAGGCAGCATCCGCGGACCAAGGAGTACAGATGACCGTCCTCGCGGTGATTCCCGCACGCGGCGGATCCAAAGGCGTACCCGCGAAGAACCTCGCAGCGGTCGGCGGTGTCCCGCTCGTCGTCCGCGCCGTCCGCGCGAGCCTCGCGGCCCGGCGCGTCACCGATGTCGTCGTCTCGACCGACGACGCGGCCATAGCCGAGGCGGCACGGTCCGCCGGCGCCGAGGTCGTCCTGCGTCCCGCGGCGATCGCGGGCGACACGGCGACCAGCGAGGCCGCCGTCCTGCACGCGATGGACGCGTACGAGGCGATGCGCGGTGTGGCCGCCGACGTGGTGCTGCTGGTGCAGTGCACCAGCCCCTTCATCACGGCCGAGGACCTCGACGGCGTCGCGGGCGCCGTCACCGAGGACGGCGCCGACAGCGCCCTGACCGTCGCGCCCACCCACGGCTTCATCTGGCGCCAGGACAGCGCCGGCAGCGCCGACGCCGGCGCCTCGGGCGGCTACGGCGTCAACCACGACAAGGCGAACCGGCCGCGCCGCCAGGACCGTCCCCAGGAGTATCTGGAGACCGGCGCCGCCTACGCGATGCGCGCCGACGGCTTCCGCGCCGCCAACCACCGCTTCTTCGGCCGTACCGCGCTCGTCAGGACCGACCCGGCCCGGGTGCTGGAGATCGACGATCCGCACGACCTGGCCCGCGCCCGCGCCCTCGCGCCGCTGCTCGACCCGGCCGTCCTGCCCACGTTCGACGATGTCGACGCCGTCGTCCTGGACTTCGACGGGACCCAGACCGACGACAAGGTGCTGGTCGACTCGGACGGCCGCGAGACGGTCGCCGTCCACCGCGGCGACGGACTCGGGATCGCCGCGATGCGCCGCTCCGGCCTGGAACTGCTCATCCTCTCCACCGAGCAGAACCCGGTCGTCGCCGCGCGCGCCCGCAAGCTTCAGGTGCCGGTGCTCCATGGCATCGACCGCAAGGACCTCGCACTCAAGCAGTGGTGCGACGAGCACGGGATCACGCCCGAGCGCGTGCTGTACGTCGGCAACGACGTCAACGACCTCCCGTGCTTCGGCCTCGTCGGCTGGCCGGTGGCCGTCGCGAGCGCCCATGACGCCGTACGCGCCGCCGCGCGTGCCGTCACCACGACCCCCGGCGGCGAAGGGGCGATCCGCGAGATCGCCGCCTGGCTTCTCGGTCCGGGTCTCCAGACCCCCCACACGAACACCCTCAACAAGTAAGGACCCACCCATGAGCACCGACGCCACCTCCCGCTTGCGGACCTTCGGCACGCGGACCGCCGGCCCCGGCCAGCCCGTCTATGTCACGGGTGAGATCGGCATCAACCACAACGGCGAGCTGGACAACGCCATCGCCCTGATCGATGTGGCCGCCGAGGCGGGCTGTGACGCGGTCAAGTTCCAGAAGCGCACCCCGGAGATCTGCACGCCGCGCGACCAGTGGGACATCGAGCGCGACACCCCCTGGGGCCGGATGACGTACATCGACTACCGTCACCGCGTCGAGTTCGGCGAGGACGAGTACCGCGCCATCGACGAGCACTGCAAGGAGCGCGGGATCGACTGGTTCGCCTCCCCGTGGGACACCGAGGCCGTCGCCTTCCTGGAGAAGTTCGACCTGCCGGCCCACAAGGTGGCCTCCGCGTCGCTGACCGACGACGAGCTGCTGCGCGCCCTGCGCGCCACCGGCCGTACGGTCATCCTCTCCACCGGCATGTCGACGCCGAAGCAGATCCGTCACGCGGTCGAGGTCCTGGGCAGCGACAACATCCTGCTCTGCCACGCCACGTCGACGTACCCGGCCAAGGCCGAGGAGCTCAACCTGCGCGTGATCAACACGCTCCAGGCGGAGTACCCGAACGTGCCGATCGGCTACAGCGGCCACGAGACCGGTCTGCAGACCACCCTCGCCGCCGTCGCCCTCGGTGCCGCCTTCGTCGAGCGCCACATCACCCTCGACCGCGCCATGTGGGGCTCGGACCAGGCCGCCTCGGTCGAGCCGCAGGGTCTCCAGCGCCTCGTGCGTGACATCCGCACCATCGAGGCCTCCCTCGGTGACGGTGTCAAGAAGGTCTACGAGTCGGAGCTCGGCCCGATGAAGAAGCTCCGCCGTGTCGCGGGCGTCGTCGCCGAGACTGCCGCTGCCGAGTCCTCGGCGGTCTGACGGCCATGACCGGTCCCAGCGGGGGCCGTCCCCCGCACCCTCGTGTGATCGCTTTTGTGGAGAGCCCGGTCCAGCTGCTCAACGTGCTGGAGTGGGCGCGCGCGAGCGCGACGGGTGACGCGGCCGACGCGCTCACCGTCGTCGTGCTCTCGCCCACCGATCCCATGTCACGCGGCCAGCTCCGGCGGATGGCGGAGCTGGCCCGCGACGAGGGCTTCACCGTGCGCTGGCAGGACGCGCGCGGTGGTGCGGGGGCGCCCCTGCGGACCGTACGGGAGCTGGCACCGCTGCTGCGGAAGGCCGGCAGGATCGTGATAGGCGATCCGTTCTCCCGGTATGTCCAGCTCCTGCTGACCCTGGTCGGCACCAAGGAGCTGACGGTCGTGGACGACGGCACCGCGACCGTGGAGTTCATAGGCCAGATCGCCCGCGGCGAGCGGCTGGTGCGCTGGCACCGGCGCGGTGGCTCCCGCGGGCCGAGGGAACTGGTGCTCGCGCCCGTCACGGCCGCCGCGCGGCGGCGGCTGACCCCGTCCGGTGAGCGTCCGGTCGAGGTCTTCACCTCGATGCCCGTCCAGGACGTACCGGACGGGATCACGGTGAGCGCCAACTCCTTCGAGTGGACCAGGGCCACCTTCGGTCCGCCCAGGGTCCACCAGGGCGCGGACATGGTCGGCACCTCGCTCGTGGAGACGGGCGTGGTCGACGCGGACCAGTATCTGGAGGCGGTCGCCTCCCTGGCCCGTACCCACAACGCCACGCGCTACTTCGCGCACCGGCGTGAGAGCGCGGACAAACTCCACCGCCTCCACACGGCCACCGGCCTGGAGATCGTCCGCCCGGACCTTCCCCTGGAACTGATCGCCCGGCGCGGCCCGATCGGCAGCACGATCCTGAGCTTCCCCTCCACGGTCGTCCACACCCTCCCGCTGGCCCTCGCCGGCACCGGCGTCCGCGTGGCCGTCTGCGACATCGCCCCGGAGTGGCTCAAGTCCTCGGCCTCGCCCCGCGCCCAGGGCTTCCTGTCGGGAGTGACGACGACGGCGCGGGACGTCCACCGGCTGCCGAAGACGGCGTCGCCCGCGGCGCCGGCGTAGTCCGGATATCGCCGAACCGGGCGCTCCCCGAACGGGTGTCCGGCATGCTGTGCTCACGGATTTCGGACCAGGGGCACAACCGGGGGCACATCTGTTGAGGAGCAGCCGCGCCTTGGCGGTCGCCGTGCTGGCACTGGCGGCGGTTCTCGGCGTTCTCGCCCGGCCGTCGCCCGCGGAGGCGGCGGCGCCGGAGCGGACGGATCTCTGCGAGGCGTCCCGGCTCACGGGGGCGCGGGTCAGGACGTCGGTGACCCTGCACCACGAGGACCGGACGTACACCAGGATCACCACCGAGCTGAGCGTGGACGTTCCCCGCGCGTGGCCGTGGGCACAGGACCTGCTGCTCGGTGAGAGGAGCAGCCGCTACGTCCGGGCGATGGCCTGCCTCACCAGAAGCGGGCCGGGCCAGCAGCGCCGCTGGCAGGAGTGGCGTACCGGCCCTCCGGCCGTGACCGCCAGGAGCGGCCGGGTGAAGGTCGTGGACAAGGCGCACTCCTGGGTCTCCACCTACCGGTCGCACATCGACGTCGGCACCTGGCGGATACGGGCGGGAGCCGACCGCTGGACGGTACGGCTGAGCCCGCCGGCCGCCCTGGCGGACGCCCGGTGGGAGACGATCACGGTGGATCCCGGCTCGCCCGGGGCCGATTCGGCGTCACCGCGGCCGACGACCGGGCAGGGCGCCACGGCGCTGGTGTGGAGACCCGCCGCCGAGAGGGAATCCGCCGCGGCGAGGAAATCGGCCGCACAGAAGAAGCCGAAGGACGCGGCGCAAGAGACGAAGGCGGCGAAGACCTCGCGGCAGGGCGCGGCGGCCTTACCCGCGGTGCCCGACGTGAGGGTCTCCCTCGAACCGCCCTGGCAACGCTCGTGGGCCGCTCAGAACGACCGTCTGATCGCCATCGGGCTGAACCGCCTCGGCGGCCTGCTCTGGGTGTCCACCCTGTCGGCTCTCCTGCTGGTCGCCGCCCGCCGCTGTCTGCGGCGCCCGGGCAACCGCACCGCCGAGCAGAGCCGTACCCTGCGCAACCTCGTCGTCTGGGCACCGGTGGCCGTCGCCCTGGAGGCGCTGATCGGTGTGGACGACGTCGTCGTCAGATACACGCAGCGCGCCGGCGACGGAATGCCGTTCGCGGGCCAGATCATCGTCGGACACGGTCTGGCCCTGATCGTGGCCGCGCTGCTGTTCGGCTTCGCCAGACCACCGGTCTCCGTCCGGATCGCCGCCGCCGCTCTGGCCCTCCCTTCCACGGCGACGGTGCTGTGGTTCGAAGGGATGGACCTGTGGTGGCCGGCCCGGGACCTCAGCCCCTCGTACCCCGTACTCGCGGCGTTCGCCCTTCTCGGCTGCTGCGGCACGGCGCTGACGCTGCTCGGCTCGGTCGCGGCCCTCTGGCGGCTCGCCGACGACGGGGGTCTGCTCCCGCTCAGCCGGCGCTTTCCCGGCACCCGCAGGGTGCTGCGGCTCCGTGTCGCGGGACCGGCGGTCGGCGTGGCGACGGTGGTCGTCGCACTGTGCTTCGCGCTGATGGAGGAGCGGAACTGGCGGCGGGTCTCCTGGCTGAGCGATCGCGCGGATCCGGTGTACGGGGCGGACCACCGGGGCGATTTCCTGAGTGAGCTGGCGTGGTCCTTCCCCAACGGACAGGACTGGCTCATCGTCTACGGATGGTTGATGACGAGCGCCGCCGTGCTCGCCGTACTGCGGGTGTGCGGTGTGCGGTCCTCGCTGTCCCCGCTCGCCGACAGGGCGGACCGTCTGCTGTTCCTCTCGTTCTTCCCGGTCGCCGTCGGTGTGGCCTCCGGCTACTACGTGGGCGTCGGAATCCTCAGTCCGCTGTTGATACCGATCTCCATGGTGACCCTGTACGGAGCCGCGGAACTCTTCGCCCGCCGAGCCGTTCTCGCACAGACCTTCGAGCACTCCGGGGCCTCCCTCGCCACCGCCATGGGCCCCGCCGCACGCGGAACACTGCTGAGCAAGGCCCGCGCCTACCGTGAGATCCACGCCGAGCTGCGCCGTCTCGACCAGGGCCTCTTCGGCGACCTGCCGCCCAGGAGAAAGGACCTGGAGCGCGAGCTGAGCCGGCTGCACGACTGGCCGGCCGGCGCCGGTACGGGTGCCGTGACCGGTGCCGACCGGCTCCCGGCGCGGGTGTCGGTCGTGGACGCGGCCCTGGCCCTCGGTCCCGGCGACACCTGGTGGGCCAACGGCAGCAGGGGAGCGCGCTTCGCCATGACGCTGGGGCTGCCCGCGAGCGCCTTGGCCACCTGGGCCTGGGGCGTGCGCGGAGAGGCGTGGCAGAGCACCCTGTCCTACTACTTCGGCCTGCCCGACCTGGCTCTCACCTTCGTGTACTGGGCGACCACCTGGGCCGGCGCGGGTTTCGTCCTCGGCGCGCTCTGGCGCCGGCTGCCGGGGCGCCGGGGCACGGCCAAGGCCCTCCCGGTCGCCCTCGCCTTCGCCCTGCCCATCGCTGTCGACGCGTCGCTCAACAACTGGTTCACCCACGAGAGCAACGCCAACCTCGCGCTCTACGTCCTGGCGATGCTCTTCGTCCTCACGGTCACCGGCATCGCCCTGGACATCCACACCTTCCAGGACGAGCGCCGCTACTGGCAGAGCCGGCTGGGCCTGCTCCTGTCCGTCTACCAGATGCGCTACTACTCACTTCAGCTGGCGTATCTCTTCGCCCAGATCCTCGCCATGATCACGATCTGGCAGTTCTTCGCGGAACCGGACGGAGCCCCACCCATGGACCAGACGGGCGACAAGTGAGCCCCTGGGCTGCCGGTGCCGCGTACACCGGCGGCCCCGGGCGGCCGATGCCGCGTTACACCGGCGGCCCCCGGGCGGCCGGTTCCGCCTACACCGGGCCCGATGGGAGGGCGGGGACGAGCAGCGGTCACGGAGCGACCGCGCGGACGAGGAGCGTCCCGATGTGGCCGGGCCGAGGCGCGTCGAGGACCCGGGCGTCGGCCGTGGCGAACCCGGCCCGCGTGAGCAGGCGCTCCCACACGGCCGGGCGGTAGCTGTAGCGGTAGGTGAACAACGCCCTGCCCGCGAAGCCTCCCTTGTACATGCCCTGCGGCCCGTACGCGCCGGGGATGGCCGGCGGCTGTGAGAAGACGAAGACGCCGCCGGGCGTCAGCCGCCGCCGGACGAGCGGGAAGAGACGGCCCGGGTCGGTGAACCAGGCGGCCCCGAAGACGGAGTAGACGGCGTCGTACGGTTCCGCGTGTCCGCTCAGGTACTCCAGGACCTCGGCGCACCGGAACACCGCACCGGTGCCGTTCCACCTCGCGGCGGATTTCCCGACCATGACGGGGGACAGGTCGACGCCATGGGCGACGATGCCGCGCTGGGCGAGATGGGCGAGGGCGCGACCGGTCCCGCAGCCGATCTCCAGCACGGAGCGCGGTTCACCGAGCAATTCGGCTCCGGGCCCGTGCCCGGCGTACTGGGTCCAGCTGAAGCCGGGCTCGACGTCGTCCTTGAAGGCGGAGGCGGCATAGGCGTCCCACAGTTCGGTCTCGGCGGCGATGTCGTGGAGTGCGGGCAAGTCGGTTCCTCCGGCACATTGATCGTCAGGTGCTCGACGCGTGGCCGACCGGCGCCGAGCGGTTCCTTCGGGCCCAGTCCCGCGTACGGGTGCTCGCGGGCCGGCCGAGAGCAACGTCATGGGCATTCTCCTCCGGAGGCCGATCGCCCCGTACCGATTCGAACCCGTCCCGTCCGCCGGCCCATTCCGAGTCGGCGGACAACGCGGCGGTGTCGGTAGCGGGAGCGCTCATCACACAGCCCTCGCAACCCGGTGGTGTGGGCAGGCACAAGGAGGAAACTCCTGCCCAAGACTTGTCGCAGTCTCGGCTTCGGCGCCCTCGAAGCCGTGCGTGCCGGAATCGCTCGTGACGCGACCCTCGCGGTCCAAGGTGTAGACCCTCAGCGTCATCCGAGGCAGCAGGCCGCCATCCTCATGAGGCATTTCCCCGCCACTCATTTCCCGCCGCCTTGTCGGAGCGCCTCCGCCAGTCTCATGGCCACACCAGGGCGCACGCGGCCCAGCTCCACGAGTCCAAGAGTGGGCGAGCCGACGTCGACTCCGAGCGACGGCAGCACGATGCGTGCCTGATCGAGGGCCGTCCGCAGGGACTCCACGGCTGTCAAGGGATCAACATCGTCGCGTGCTGTGACCATGGACAGGACGGTAGGGAGCGGGAGTTACCGACCGCGATGCAATGATCTCGAATGTTCTCCCCATCTGGTCAAATGTTCTCGCATGATCTCAGGCGAGGGGGCGCACGCTGTAGTGCGGGCGCACCAGGGCTGGCGATGCTGATGGCGACAGGGCACAGACCATGGGAGGCGACCGTGGCACGACGACTGCGCTTCAACGGCACCGACAGCAAGAACGGTGGCTGCCCCGCCGTTCACGAGGATCTCGACTCCGGTGAGATCATCGTCCAGGGAACACCGCTCACCGACCCCGAGGACATCGCCCAGCTCCAGCACTTCGGCCCTGGAGATGCCGCGGTGGTCGTGCCGCGTGAACTCCTCGTCAATCACGCGCCCAAGGAGGTGACCCGCGTGCCCAAGCTGATCGATCAGGAGGAGTTCGGCCTGCTCTTCGAGACCTTCGAGCATTCGGCCTGGCACCTGGAGACCAGGCGGGGCTACGCATCGGATCGGGAGGATCCCGGGTACGCGGAGTTCCTGGCGACCGGCACGGCCCCGCACGACCTCGACAGCGAGTGGTGCTCGAACATCCGTCGGCAGACGGCCGGCGGCAAGTACGTGGGGCGGGTGCGCGTCGTCGACACCCCTCCGACCGAGGGACAGTTGTTCCTGCTCGACTATGCGAAGTGCAACGCGGCAACGGGCGAGGACGTGCGGAACCTGTGGCGCGAGGACGCGGAGCGGCTCCGGCTGCCCGCCGAAGACTTCTGGATCTTCGACAGCCGGCTGGTGGCCGTGCTCCGCTTCGATGGCGAGGACGCCTTCCACGACGTCGAGGTCCTCACGGAACCTGCGGAGGTCTTGCGGTATTGCCAGGTCCGCGACGCCGCGGTGCACGGGTCTCTGCCGTACGACCGGTTCGCGGCTCGGCTCGGCGCCAACGACTAGGGTCTTTCGTTTGGATCTGGCCGGATCAGGGAGCGCCCGCCGCGGCAGCGGCTCATGTCGGCGTTGGTGCCGTGGATCGCAGGCGGAGAAGGGAGCCCACGCGGAGCGTGGGCGACCGACGACAACGCGGCGAGGCGCGGTGCCAGGGCACGTGAGCCCAGCAAGTTCCGAACGAGAGACCCGTAGCGAGCGCAAGCAGTGAGCACCGACTTCCAGCAGGCCAGGGAGGCCCTCGGACTGCGTTTGAGGGAACTCCGGCTGTCTGCCCGGGGAGGACGGCTCACCGGTACGCAACTCGCCCAGCGGCTCGGCTGGACACACTCCAAGATCTACAAGCTGGAGAACGGCCGGCAGACCGCCACCAGCGAAGACCTGCGGGCCTGGGCCGGAGGTGTCGGTCGGCCGGACGTCTTCGAGGAACTGGACGCCCGGCTGAAGGGTTTCGAGTCCCGCACCCGTTCTTGGCGCCGACAGCTGGCCGCCGGGCACCGGCCCGTGCAGGACAGCTGGAACCTTGAGGTCGGACGGGCCCAGGCCATCTACGCCTGGGAGGAGTCCGTCGTTCCTGGCATGGTGCAGACGGCCGACTACGCACGGCACATCTTTCTGCGGTACGCAGACCTTCAGGGTTCGGTCCGCGACACAGAAGCTGCGGTCCGCGCCCGCATGCGGCGCCAGGAGTGGTTGTACGAGGCGGACCGGAAGTTCCACGCCCTGGTGTGGGAGCCGGCCCTTCACGCCCTGATCTGTCCTCCGTCTGTTCTCGCCGGCCAGCTGGACCGACTCGCAGGCGTCATCGGCATGGACACCGTGGAACTGGGGATCATTCCGCTCGGTGCCTCGCTCAAGATCCCACCGGCCAACGGCTTCTGGATCCTGGATGACAGGCTCGTGATCGCCGAGGACTGGCACGCGGAATTGTGGCTGGACGACGCCGACAGCGTTGCCACCTACCTGCGGGTCTGGAACACGCTTCGGGAGTCCGCCGTGTACGGCGTTGACGCGCACAACCTCGTCAACGCGGCGCGGCGGGCGTTGAACTTGCTCTGAGGCCGACGGGTCCGGCGGAGAACTCGGGCTTGAAGGTGCGGTCGCCCAGAGGATGGCCGAGGGGCGGCGCGGTAGGCGACGGTGGTGTCCGAGACCGGGCCGAGGTACGGATTGGACGGGGCGCGGCGGGCGTCGTGCACGTTTTGGAACGGGGGCCTTCGTACGGGCGGTGGCGGGGCCTCTTGCCGGTTGGGGCGGTCCTCGCGGTGGTCGGCGAGCAGCCGCAGCACACCCCGCTCGTTCCGGCGGGCGGGGTCCCGGCAGGCTGGGAGGG
>NZ_MAUD01000084.1 GCF_001700515.1 Streptomyces lushanensis | reverse complement strand
TCCCCGGGGGCACCGCCCCGATCCCGCCCGTTCATCCCACGGCACGAAGGAGCAGCAGGTCCGCCATGTCCGAGACGAAGCCTCTCCGGCGTCCCACCCTTCCCTCCCTCACCGGTCTGCGCTTTCCGGCCGCGCTCCTGGTCTTCTTCTTCCATACGGGCCTCAGCGATTCGCCGATCCCACCGAACCGGCCCATCAATCCCTTCGCGGACCCGGGCGTGGCCGGGGCCTATGAGTGGATCTTCGTCAAGGCCGGATACGTGGGCGTCTCCTTCTTCTTCGTCCTCAGCGGCTTCGTACTCGCCTGGGCGGCCCGGCCCGACGAGCGGGTCACCGCCTTTCTCCGCCGCCGGATCGTGAAGATATTCCCCAGTCATCTGGTGATCTGGGCACTGGCGATGATCCTCTTCGCCGGTACGACGGCCACGCCCACCGGCTGGCTGTCCAACCTCCTTCTGCTGCACACCTGGTTCCCTCAGCCCGGCATCAATCTCAGTGTCAATCCGCCCGCCTGGTCGCTCGCCAGCGAACTGCTCTTCTATCTCTCCTTTCCGCTGCTGATCGGTCCGTTGCGGCGGATCGCCGGGAACCGGCTGTGGATCTGGGCCGGCGCGATGGTGGCCGGGACGGTCGCCGTCCCGCTCGTCTCCACGTATCTCATTCCCGCCTCGCCCCGGTCGGCGCTCACCCCCGTGTCCGACACGCAGTTCTGGTTCGGGTATCTCTTCCCGCCCTGCCGCCTCTTCGAATTCGTCCTGGGCATCCTGGTCGCCCGTATCGTCATCGCGGGACGCTGGCCCCGGGCGCTCGGCATGGTGCCCGCCGCGCTGCTGATGGCCCTCGGTTACGGCCTCGCCTGGGCCGTACCGTTCCCGTACGGCTTCGTCGTCGCCACGATCGTCCCGATCGGGCTGGTGATCGGCTCGGTGGCCGTCGCGGATGTCCGAGGGGCGCGCACCCCGTTCCGTCACCGTGCGATGGTCCGGCTCGGTGAGATGTCCTTCGGCTTCTATCTCTGCCAGGGGATCGGTGTCTTCTGGGTACGGTCGCTCTTCGACGACGTGCGGTTCGGTACGCCGGCCGGCTTCCTGCTGATCGCCGGGCTCCTGGCCTCGACCCTGGTGTTCGGCCGGCTGCTGTACGTCTGTGTGGAGCGTCCCGCGATGCGCCGCTGGAGCGGGAGTCCCGGGCGACCGCTGACGGGCCTCCCCGCGCCCGCCGCCTCCGGACCCGACTTCGCACGGGCTCCCCTGCCCAAGGACAGGCTGCCACTCGCAGGGTGAGGCTCCTCGCTGCCCAATCCGTCCGGCCCGCGCGAGACTGGACCCGTCCCGGTTCCCGGGCGGATCCCACAGGGAGGAAGGCCGCCATGCCGCTGACCGACGGCCGCGACGCCCAGGCACCACGCTGGGAGTCGACCCTCGTTCCCGGCCCCGGTGGTACGGGACGTGACGGGATACCGGTACGGATCCACCGGGCCCCGGCCACCGGGCCCGGCCCGCTGGTCTGGGCGCACGGCGGCGGCTGGCGGGCGGGATCCGTCGAGGACTGGCATCCGGCCTGCGCCGAACTGGCGGTCGCGGCCTCGGCCACCGTCATCAGCGTCGGCTACCGGCTCGCTCCCCGGCATCCGCATCCCGCCGCGCTGCTCGACGTACTGGCCGTCATGGACTGGGCCCAGCGGCGCTCCCGCCTGCCGATCGCGGTCGGCGGGGACAGCGCGGGCGGCACCGTCGCCGCCTGTGCCGCCCTGGTGTGGCGCGACGAGCGGCGCCGGCTCGCCGCGCAGATCCTCGCCTACGCGCCCATCGACCCGGGCTGCGAGGAGCCGTCGTACCACCGCGATCCCCGGGCCTTCCCCCACCGGGCCGAGCTGATGGCCGCCTGGCGGGAGTACCGCGGCAGCGCCGCTCGGCATCCGGCCGCGACGGGCCCGGCGCCGCTGTACAGCACTCCGGCCGAGGCCGACGATCTGACCGGACTGGCCCCCGCGATCCTGGCCGTGGGCGCGCTCGACCCGGTCGTCGACGATGTACGGGGCTACGCCCAGCGGCTGCGGGACGCCGGAAACCGCGTCGAACTGACCGAATTCGAGAACGTACCGCACGGTGCCTTTCTCTCCCGCGCCGGATTTCGCCGCCGGCTCGGAACGACCTACGCGAGGAGGACGACATGAGCGGCAGGGGAACGGTGCCCGACCACGCCGGAGCGCTGCTTCGGCACTTCGCCGATCTGCGCGACGGCGTTCACGGTGACGCGGCCACCCGGCAGGGCAAGGAGAAGCTCTTCGCCGCGGCGGCGGAACTGCTCGATCCTTACGCGCGACAGGTGCTCGAAGAGGTCGACACCCATCTGCTGCTGGGGACGGGAGAGGTGGCCGCCACCGGAGTCCGGCGTTCGGGCGACGGCGGAGTGGACTCCCTCTGGACGCTGTCCTGGCCGGAACAGCGGAGGGCCGGTATCAGGCCCATCACGCTTCTCGCCTTCTACGGCGCGCGGTTCCACCACCCGCATCTGCGCGGCGGCACGGTGGGCGAATGGCCCCTCAACGTGTTCAGCCGCGCCCAGGCCGCCGCCGAAGTCCCGGTGATGCGCGCCATCGTCACCGCCGATCTGCACAATCTGGTCTTCCAGCGCGACTACCGGATCGTCCCGGCCACGACGGGCGCCGTGGCGGACGGACCCGCCCGGTGATCTCGCCGCGGGTGGCCGCCGGAACCCCCGCCACGGCGACGACCACGCCGACGACGGCGTGATCGCCCGCCGCCGGACCCGCCGACCCGGCTCAGAGCGTCGCGAGGACCTTGCCCGTGGCACTGTAGAGGACGATGCCGCGGACGATCTCCGGCCCTGACAGGGAGGGTTCGACCGTGGCGTACCAGACACCCCAGCCGGGCGCGCCAGCCAGTTGCAGCAGTTCGGCGCGCACCACCTCGCCGGTCGGTGTCATGATCTCGACACGTGCCGCCTCGCGCGTCCCGTAGTAGATACCGGAGTAGAAGTACCGGTCGCCCACCGGTTCCGCCTGGTAGGTGATTCCCGGCACGCTCGTGTCGAGGTTGCCGTCACTGACACTGCGGAACTGCCCGGGCTGTCCGGGGATGGACCAGTGCTTGCCGTCCTCGGTCAGCCACACCTCCGCGCCGGGCGCGGCCTTCACCCGCTGGTTCGGCTGCACCACACGGGCCGGCCTCATCACCGGTCTCGGGGCGGGCGAGGGCCTCGGCGGCGCCGCTGTGAGGACCGGTGCCGGGAGGGGAGCGGGCGACGTGGTGCCGCGTACGAGGACGACACCCAGCGGTCCCAGCAGCAGGACGCAACCGGCCGTCACCAGGGCCGCGTTGCCGCGCCGGCGCCGGGTGCGGCCGGCCCGCGCGATCGCGGCCAGCGGCGCGGGGGAGGGCGTGACGGCGTGCGCGGCCTCGCTGAAGGTGTCGCGCAGCACGTCGTCGTAGGCACGGCGGCACACGCGCGGGTCCGTGGGGAGGCTCGCGCCGGGGTACGCGTCGTCCGGCGCTCGTTCTGCCTCGGAGGCGGGATTCATGGACGGGCTCCGGTTCCGGCGCCGGTGCCTGGGACGGCCTCGGTGCCAGGGACAGCTCTGGTGCCGGGGGCGGCTGCGCCCCCGGTCGCCGGCACGGGAAGTCGATGGGCGATGACGGGATGGGCGCGCAGTGTCTCCAGCGCGCGCCGGGCATGGGTCTTGACCGTTCCGATCGAGCAGTTGAGCACCTCGGCCATCTCCTGTTCGCTCAGGTCCTCCCAGTAGCGCAGCACCACGACCGCACGCTGCCGGGCCGACAGCGTCTCCAGGGCCTGCATGAGGGCGGCACGCTCCTCGATGTGTTCGGCGTGCCCGGCGTGCCGGCCGTGCACCCGCTCCGGCATCAACGGCGTCAGCAGATGGATGACACGCCGCTTCCGCACCCGGCTGAGGTTGTTGTTGATCAGTGACCGGCGTACATAGAAGTCGACTTCCTCGCGGGGGATGCGCCGCCAGCGGGCACAGACCTTGACGAGGGTGGTCTGCACCAGATCCTCCGCTTCGTGGAAGTCACCGGTGAGCAGATGCGCGGCGCGTACGAGGCGGGGCCAGGCCGCGGCGGCGTACTCGGCGAAGTCGTCGTTCGTGTACGGCACAACCGGCGGTCCCTCGGTTCGAGCGGATTCGGGTGAAGAGCGGAGACGGGGCGCGGCGCTGGGGGAGCGGCGGGGCAGCGGCGGTACGGGTGGGGCCCGGGCTCCCCCGGTGAGCCCGGGCCCCACCCGGCTCTCAGTTGCCCGGGGACTCCAGGGTGGCCAGCACCCTGCCCGCCGTGTCGTACAGCGTGACGCTGCGGATGAAGTCGGCCGGCCGGCCTGTGTCCGTACCTGCGCCGGCGCCGGTACCCGCGCCTTCGGGCCCGAGGACCTCGGCGGGGGAGGGCAGTTCCGTCGTGGCGTACCAGGCGCCCCAGCCGGGCTTGCCCGCCAGCTCCACCATTGAGGCGCGTACGGTCCTGCCCGTGGCGGTGGTGAGCTCGACGCGGGCCGCGGCACGGCTGCCGTAGTAGACGCCGGAGTGGAAGTAGCGGTCGCCCACCGATTCCGACTGACGGGAGACACCGGGCGTGCTCAGGTCGAGGTTTCCGTCGACGACACTGCGGAACTGCTCGTCCATGTCCGGAGTGGACCAGTACTTGCCCTCCCTGGTCAGCCACACCCGGATGCCGGGCCCGGCCTTGACCCGCTCGCCGGGAGCGACGACACGTATGGACGACGTGCGGTCGGTGGTCCGCGCACCCGCGCCGGACGCGGCAGGCGCGCCGGGGGACTTGACGGACGGCACGGAGGCCGAAGGCGTGGAGGATGTTCCGCCCGAGGTCAGCGCGTACGCTCCCGTCGGCACGGCCAGCACCGCCGCCGTGACCGTCGCGGCGGCCACATACTTCTTGATCCGTGTCATGAACGGACAGCTCCTTGTGCGTCGTTGAGTCGGAACGGTACGAAGTGCGCCTCTCCATCCCTTCAAACTCCGGTCGGCACGGGGCCGGATGACACCGGCCGAGAAATTTCTCCGGCCCAGTGCGGCATCCCTGTGCAGCCCGGTTCGGCACCCCTGTATTGGTTGATCTTTCATTGATCTGACACCTGTGGGCGCTCGACGCGTCAACGAGGGCCGGAGAATCTGAGCCGAGCATGTCAATGTGGCCGCGTGCCCCACGCCGCGGTCGATCAGGAGGACGCAGTGAAGAAGAGCTCGCGCATCCGCAAGGCCTCACTCACCTTCGCCAGTGCCATCGCGCTGGTCGTCGCCCTGCCGGGCACCGCACTGGCCGATCCCCCCAGGGCGCTGCCCGCCAACGCGGACGGCCTGGAGCAGACGTTCCAGCCGGCGTACGACTACGACACGGACGGCTGCTACCCCACCCCGGCCATCGGCCCCGACGGGACCATCGCCCCGGGCCTCAACACCAGCGGGGCCGTCAACGGCTCGTGCCGCGACTCCTGGGACCTCGACAACACCAACGGATACGCGCGCTACAAGTGCAACAACGGCTGGTGCGCGATCATCTACGGCCTCTACTTCGAGAAGGACCAGGCCGTGGCCGGCAGCGGGCTCGGCGGCCACCGCCACGACTGGGAGCATGTCGTGGTGTGGGTGCAGAACAACGAGGCCAAGTACGTCTCCACCTCCGCCCACGGCAAGTTCAACATCTACAACCGCGACCAGATCCGCTGGGACGGCACGCACCCCAAGGTCGTTTACCACAAGGACGGCGCGAGCACCCACTGCTTCCGTCCCGCGAACAACAACGACGAGCCGCCGGAGAACCACTACCGCGGCTGGCAGTTCCCGCGCCTGGTCGGCTGGAACGGCTACCCGGCCGGTCTGCGCGACAAGCTGAGCCAGGCCAACTTCGGCAGCGCCGTCTTCGGCCTCAAGGACGGCAACTTCAACTCCCATCTGGCGGGGGCCAAGCCGGCGAACATCCCGTTCGACCCGAACGCCTGACCGGTCCCGGCGAACGGCGGGCAGGGCCGGAGGACGGACACGGTGTCCTCCGGCCCGCCGGCTACCGGAAGATCGCCATGGCCTGCACCTCGAGGACCGCGTCCTCGGCGTTCCAGTCCTGGACCTTGCCGAGGCAGCGGGCCGAGAAGGTGCCCCGACCGACCTCGGTGCGCAGCCCCTCCGTCGCACAGGTGACCCGTACGTGCGGCCCTTCCGCGGGATTCTCCGGGTCGCCGTAGGGCGCCAGGAAGACTGTCGTCTCGGGTGATTCGGAGATCTTCCTGAACCGTCCCCGGATCAGTACGAAGTCCTCGATGTCGCGAAGCCTCACGGTCCGGCGGGAGGCCACGGGTCCGGAGTCCGCCCCGGACCCGCCGCCGGGCAGCGCGGCCAGCGCGCTGTCCAGCGCGCCGTTGCGTCCGACCGCCCGGTTGACGAGATCGACATGGACGATGACACCCTTCTCCTCCAGGACGTCCATGATGATGCCGATCACCGAGATGGGCTCGGCCACTTCGAGGTACTTGCTGACGATCTCGCTGTTGTCGCGCTTGCCGCCGCCCGCGGTCAGCCCGAAGACCTTGGCGTGGACGCTCCCGTCCTTGCTGTCGCTGGTCCGCTGCTCCACCTCCTTGCGGAGGGCCGCCGTGTAACCGCGCATCTGGTAGTGGTCCATGACGGACCTGTCGTGCAGATAGAAGCAGATGCCCGGGATGATCTTCTGCCCGCCCGACCGCCGCCCGCCGAGGAGCAGGGTGAGCGTCAGCACGAGGAGCGCGACGAGGCCGGCCGCGGTCAGCAGCCAGACGAGCATCCAGGGCCACCAGATGCTCCACCACGCCTCACTGGTCACACCCACGTATCTCCTTGAAAGCGCTCAGGAGCGACTGGACGGTGGCGTCGGCCATCCGGCCGCCGGTCGTCCGTGCCGCCCGGTCCAGTGCCGCCGCGCCGGCCTCGCCGTAGCGCACGGTGTACGTGCGTACGGCGCGGACCGCGGCCGGCCGTGCCTCGTAGCGGCGGATGAAGGTGTCGAGATCGATCCCGGCGTTGTTCTCACCGTCCGACATCACCACGATCGAGACGGCCCGGCCCGGCTGCTCGCGGATCTCGTCGGAGACCTTCTCGTACGCGTGGTCGAGCGCGGACCAGACGGCCGTGGTCGTGCCGAAGCCGTCGTCGGACACGAAACCGCGCAGCCGGTCCAGGTCCCGTGGACTCCCGTACGTCACACTCCGCTCGTCCAGCACCCGCCCGGCGAACCTCATGACGGTCAGCGATTCGCCGCGGTAGAACCTGACGAACTTCCCCGAGCGCGAGTCGTCGCCGCCACTGAGACCGTCGAAGGCGGCACGCAGCCGCGCGATGCGCTCGCCGCGCATCGATCCGGAGAAGTCGAGCAGGAAGATCACCCGGGCGCGCCCGTCGCGCCGGGGATCGCCGTAGTCGGCGAGAAGCCGGTCGACCACCCGCTGGTCGTCCGGGAAGTACAGCGCGTTGCCGATGGGCCGGCGCAGCGCCGGAATGCGTGCCACCGCGGGATCGATCGGCCGGCGCAGCGTACGTTCCATGATCTTCTTCTGGACCGGTCCGCTCTTCAGCCACTCCACCAGCCGGTCGTACGCGGCGCGCTCGGCGGGGTCGAGCAGCAGCAGCGGGTAGTCGGACAGCACCATGCCGTCCTTCGGATGGACGATCTCCAGCGGCTCGCGGAGCTTTCCGCCGCCGTTGAGCGCGAGCAGCTCGGACTCGTAGGTGATGAGGGCCTCCAGATGGTCCTGGTCGCGTACATAACCGTCGGCGAGCCGGGCGGAGGAGTCCTCGGCGAGCCGGTGTCCGGCGAAGAAACCGCGCAGCCGGTCGCAGGAGACGTCCTGCGGGCGCAGTACGCCGCCCGTGTCCGCCGCGGCGGTCGCCACTCCGACGAGCGCGGCGAGACCGCTGTTGGCATGACGGGGGTCGGCCATGCCGAACCGCAGGGTGCCCTCGGCGGCGGCGTCCGCCACATCGGCCCAGGAGATCTGGCCGCCGGACGCGGTACGGCGCAGCCGCTCGGCCGTGGCGGGCTTCATCCCGATGACGACGGGCGAGCGCATCGTCGCGGTGGCCAGGGGCTGTTCGCCCTGCTCCCCGGCCGCCTTCCGCTCGAGCTGGAAGTAGCGGTCGGAGGAGAGCCAGGCGAGATCGTGCCGGTACCCGCCCGAGGTCAGTGCCTCGCTCGCGTCCACGGTGCCCCGGTACTCCATCTCCAGCCTGATCCCGGTCTCCCGGCGCAGATCGTCGAGCAGCGGCTCCATGTCGGCCAGCTCCGAGCTGGCGAGCACCCGCAGGGTCACCGGCTCGGGGTCGCCGGCCGAGCACGCGGTGACGGCGGTGCCCAGCAGCAGCCAGACCAGGCAGAGGGAGACAAGGCCTCGTGGCGACCGCGCCGACCGCACCGCGCGCATGGCCCTTGTGCGGGCACCCGCTCTCGCGCGGACAGCGGCAGCGGCGGCGGCGGCCCTCACCCGGGCACCCGCCTTCACCCGGGCGCCCCGGGTGAGGGCGTGGCCGCCGGGCAGCCTCCCACGATCGAGATCATCCGTTCCAGGTACTGGAGTCTGGGCATCGCCGAGCGGGTGTCGTCGCCCCCCATCGACGGGACCGGGATGTTCCGGTCCTCCAGGAACGTGGTGAGCTGGTCGCTCGCGACCTCCCCGGTGGGATCGAGGATCCGGAAGCCCAGCTCCATCGCCCGTCGGCGCAGCTCCGGGTCCTGCGTGATGAGATCGCCGAGCCGGTCGCCCTCCTCGTTGAGCGCGATGAACTGCGGCTGTGTCACGAACTGCGTGGACGGATAGAGCAGCACCCGGTCCGAGTCCAGCTTTCCCGATTCGGCCTGGTACTGCGCCTGATACGTGAGGTACTGGTGCTCGTACGCCACCACGACCGGCGCTATGCCCTTGCCCTCGGGCGAGATGTATGTCCGGAACACATCCGCGCCCGGCAGGCCCTGGTCCATCAGAGGCTTGATGGCCCGCCCGCGCTCGTCCGCCTCCTCGTCGCTGCCGGGCACCTCGTCCGCTCGGCCGTGCCAGGTGAAGGAGACCAGTCCCAGATAGGTCCCCGCCGAGTTGGAGTCGCAGACGTCGGAACTCTGGACGACGATCCGGTTCGCGTTGCTGATCCCGTGGCTCTGGACACCGAGTTCGTTCCACCGCCGCCCCTGGTCGATGCTCGTCAGGAACTTCCGCATGTCCAGCACGTAGTAGAGCGGCCGGCCCGGCCCCGAGCCGCGCTGCGCGGTGGCGATCCCGGCGTCCTCCAGGGACTCGGCGTACTCGCGGTAGGTGGGGAGCACGATGGGGCTGACGAACGGCCGGTGCACCTTCGCGTATTCGTTCGCATCCGCGCGCCGAGTGGTGATCAGATCGCCGGCGGGCTGCCCGGACGGGAACACGAAGTCGTACGAGGAGAGGTCCTGGATGGCCACCTCGCGCGAGCCCGAACTGGTGATGTGCACCCGGATGCGGTGTTTCAGAAGCAGGCGCTGGACCTCAGGGTCCTCGAAGTAGTCCCGTTTGGAGGCCATCTTGCCGTTCAGCGTGACGATCCGTTCGAAGGGCAGCAGGACCTTCCCGTCGGCGGCCAGCGCGGTCACCCCGCTCAGCACGGCGGCCAGCAGGGGCAGGAACACGACGAGGAAGCCGCGCCGCGTCCACCAGGACGACGGCCGCCGTATCTCCAGCCGCGGCTCGCCGACGACAGGTCTGTCCCTGATGACCACGGACACCCTCCCCCGCTGTCCCCTGCCACAGTCATGGACAGCATTTCGCGGCCTGACGCAGAGTCGGGTGAACGGAGGACCAATCCACGGTGAACAGCTCGGCCGGAGGGGCCGTCCGTTCCGTACGCCGCGTCCGGGCGATAGCCCGGTCGGCCGCAGGGACTGTTGTGCCGAGACCGATCCGGGTACCTGGCACTCGCCACGCACCACCCGGAACCGAACCGAAGGAGCCGCAGTGAAGTTCGGTGTATCGACGTTCATCACCGATCAGGGCATCGCGCCGGCCGCGCTGGGACGCGCCGTCGAGGAGCGAGGGTTCGACTCCCTGTTCATCGCCGAGCACACCCATATCCCGGCGGAGCGACGCTCACCCTATCCGGGCGGCGGCGAGCTGCCGGAGATGTACTACCGCACGCTCGACCCGTTCGTCGCGCTCAGCGCCGCCGCCGCGGTGACCGAGCGGATCCTGCTGGGCACCGGTATCGCCCTGGTGGTGCAGCGGGACCCGATCATCACGGCCAAGGAGGTGGCGTCCCTGGACCTGGTCTCCGGCGGACGGGTGATCTTCGGGGTCGGCGTCGGCTGGAACAAGGAGGAGATGGAGAACCACGGCACGGACCCGCGCACCAGGGGCCGTCTCGTGGACGAACGGCTGCGGGCCATGCGGGAGCTGTGGACGGAGGACAAGGCCGAGTTCCACGGGCAGTTCGTCGACTTCGACCCGGTGTACTCCTGGCCGAAGCCGGTCCAGCGCCCTCATCCGCCCCTCTATGTGGGCGGTGGCGAGGCGGCGTTCGCGCGGGTGGCCGCCTTCGGCGACGCCTGGCTGGCCAACAGCCTGCCGCCCGAGGAGCTCGCGGCGAAGATCGCCCGGATGCGGAGCGTCGCGGGCCGGGACGTGCCGGTGACCGTCTACGCGGTGCCGGGGAATCCGGAGATCGTCGAGCGGTACGCGCATCTCGACGTGGAGCGGGTGCTGCTCTATCTGCCGACGAGGCCGGAGGCCGGGACGCTGGCCTGTCTCGACCAGCTCGCCGGTGCCGTGGAACGTTTCCGGTGAGCCGCCCGGCTCCGCCGTGCCGGGGATGACGGGCGGGCAGGCCCGGGAGCGCTTCGTCCGTTCACGGATCGCCCGCCTCGCGACCGTCGACACCTCAGGCCGGCCGCATCTGGTTCCCGTGGTGTTCGCCCTGACCGGTGACACCGTGGCCTTCGCCGTGGACCACAAGCCGAAGCGGTCGGCCCGGCTGAAGCGGCTGGCCAACATCCGTGCCCACCCGGAGGTCTGCCTCCTCGTCGATGGCTACGACGAGGACTGGGACCGTCTGTGGTGGGCCCGCGCGGACGGCACCGCCGCCGTACTGCCACCGGCCGCCGCGTCGGCGGAGGCCACGCGCTACGTGCTCCTGCTGACGGAGAAGTACCGCCGCCAGTACGCCGCCCGCCCGCCGCAGGGCCCGGTGGTGGCGATCACGGTCACCCACTGGTCCGGCTGGCACGCCACCTGACGCCTCCCGCCGACCGGGACCGGCGGGGGAGTGCGGCGGGGGAACTCAGGACCGGCCGGGGAACGGGCCGTCACCCAGGACGGCCGAGCGGTCGGGCAGACCGGCGGCGATGCGCAGCCTCGCGAACTCGACCGCCAGGGCCGCCGGCGGGTAATGGGCGTTGAGACCTCAGAATATTCCAATAACTGCCCACTTGTTTTAAAATTGATCTTGTGAGTGAGATCAATTCAATACCAAATTCGCATTTGATGGTCGGCCCTTATGCTCGCATCTCTGATACGGATGAAGGGCGGGCACCTGGCCTCGATCGACAGTTGCGGACAGTGCACCCGCTTATTGCGTCGCGGGATGCTGTCCAAACACGCGATTGCGCCGGCAATGATAAGTCGGCCTATAAGCCGGAAGTCTTTCGCGACGATTTCGAGGCATGGCTTCAGGGCTTTATCGACGAAGAGAACGACGGCATAGCCGCGTGGGATCTCGACCGCGTCTTTCGCCAGAACATGGACCTTGAACGGGTCATCAAGGCGTACTGCGATGCACACTTCAAACAGAAGCGTCCAAAGCCGGTGTTGTGGCTACCTTCAATGACCCTGGATCTTGCTGATCCAGATGGTCAGACCATTGCGCGTATGGTCGCTGTACTGTGACTTCACCAACTTGCCTTCGGGTCCGCTTCTGCGGACCCCGCAGCAGTTGTGGGAGGAGTGGTTTTTGTGCTCGTCGAGCCATTGTCGTTTCCCTGTTTATTTCTGCTTCTATTATAAACATCCACCTCTGTTCTCCTGCGTTTTCCACCTCTGTTGTCGCCGCATTAAAGACAACAGGCATTACAGCTTCAATAGTCGGGGGAGCAGCTCTCCGAGCATGACCACCCGCATCATGTCCTGTTGCTCTTCGGGCAAGCGTCGGAAGATGCGTGCCGGCTCGTTCCTGCGAACCTGCTGTTTGACCACAAAAACCATGTATGGAAAGAACTCATCCGTATTCGCCTCAGCTGCCCGCCAATACCCCGCTACCTTCTCGCGGATACGGGCGGGCTGTTCCGTCCCCAGATCAATTTCAAGGTAGTAGCTACTGCTGCGCCCCTGCTGGGGGAAGTCGACCACTGCGAATAGGTCCGCCCGGACAGCAGGAGGAACAGGGAGCTCAACAGCCCACTCTTTGAGTGCCGGTACGCCCGCCTGCTCCGCCCGCCGAAGTTCGAGGTAGGTGTCCGCGATCATGAGGGCGTGGTTGTTGACGCTGGGCATCAGACGGCCGTCGACGTCCAGGAGGAGCCGCCCGGCACGGCCGAGCTGGTAGACGTACGCACCCGCTCCGCCCTTGTCGCCAGCAACTCGCCGCCCCACCCGCGACAGATACCCGAGCCGCACCAACCGTCCCAAGACCTTGTCCGGCACCGAGTGTGACCGATCCGCGAACAGCAGCTCTGTCAGGTGGGTTGAAGCGAGCTGGGAGAAGGTGTGGGTGAGCGTGAGTATGTCGTAGTCGCGCTGGGTGAGTTCCACCTACGTCCTCCGTCCGGATAGGCTCCAGTGTTCTGCCAGGTGAGAGCGGCTTTCGGTGCAGGGGTAGACCTACCCTTGGCCTGGGTTCGCCTACGCCGGGTACTTCATGATGAACGCCTGCACGCCATTGATGAACTGCCGCACCTCGTCCTTGTCGTAGTCGCCGTAGTTGCCGTGCGCCGCCTTGTTCCGCAGGTCCATCCAGGCCGTGATCTGCTTCTGTCGCAGCCCGTCGTACACGCCGACCTTTTTGAGATCGGCGTTCATGGTGTCTGCCTTCTTCGGCTTGCCCGCCACCGCAGTAGTCACGCCGTTCTTCACGCAGAGGGCGCGCACGTGGACTTCGAGGGATGTCCCAGTGATGACCGCTGCCGCATCCTTGTACCCCTTGGTCAGAAGGCCGTCCGCCATTTCCAAGTAGTCGCTGTAGGTGTCGGCGTGGACAAGTTCGACCACCGTTTCCGTCCACCCGGCGAGGAGGTCTTCTCTCAAGGTAAGCAAGACTTTGGTGTTGTGAAGCAACCTGGGTCCGTCAAGCTTGCTGCTGCCTCTTTTCAGTTGTTCGCGGTAGACGGATTCTCTCGTGGACAGACGTGTGACGGCAGCCTCTATGCGGTTGGCCAACACTCCTGCATCCACACTTTCGTCAGGTATGGTTCTCTTGGCATCGAGGAATTTCAAGGTTTTGTCGAACAATGCGTTGAGCTGCTTCACCATGTCCTGGATTGCCAACGCCACTCCTTCGTAGGCCAGATGTCGATTGATTTACTACGCCGGGTACTTCAACATGAAGTTCCGCACCCCATCGATGAAGAGTCGGACCTGAGGGGCGTCGTAGTCGGTGTAGTTCCCGTGAGCTGCCTTGTTCCGCAGGTCCATCCAGGCCGTGATCTGCTTCTGCTGCAATCCGCCGTAGACACCGGCCTTCTTGAGGTCGGAGTTCATGGTGTCGGCCTTCTTAGGCACCCCTGAAACTTCGATGTCAACCGAGTGCTTCACGCAAAGCGCGCGCACATGGACTTCGAGAGTTGTACCCGTGATGACGGCTGCGGGGTCCTTATACCTCTTACTCAGCAGCTCCTCGGCCATCTCCAAATAGTCGCCATGGGTGTCAGCATGTACCACCTCGACGACGGATTCAGTCCAACCCTCCTTGAGGTCATCCCGCAGAGCAGCTGCTATACCGACGAACTCCGCGATTTTGAAGCTGTTGTCGAGGTCGCCGTGAACCTTAAGCTGCCGCCTGTGAACACTGCCCGGTACCGTGATGCGCTCGATCGCGGACTCCAGACGATTCATGAGAACCCGAATTTCGGCGGGGAAATCGGAGGCGTCGTCGTACTTGCTCTTCTGTACGAGGGCGGCGTACTCCTCGACCAGCCCGTCCAACTGCTTCGCCATCTTGTCGATACTCGTCAACGGTCTGTCCCTGTCCGTGAGTTGATCACAACAGAACGGATTAGGATACAACCCTGGTACGTCACAGGCTACTTGGTTCCCTCGGTCCACCGAACCGACGCCGCTTCGTAGAAGGCCCCGGCGCCGGCTGCTGTCCGCTGCGCCGCTGGATCTCTGCCTCCACGTCCGTGACCGGCCGCCCGTAAGCCCGTCGAGAAAGGCTGCGGCCCTCGTCGGCAAAGCCAGCAGGGTCAACGGGAGGCAGGGTGACGCCGGTCAGCGGGGAACTCACGCCGCCCGTCGTGGCCAGCCGCATGATGACCTCGAACCGGTCGAGGTTTATGAAGTCGTCTTCCGTGACGCTGCGGCCGAACTGGCGGGCAAAGTCCTTGGCGTCATCCACCGCAGTTTGGAACACGACGGTAGAGCGCGCGTTGCTCGCCGTGGCGTCCCTCAGTTCTTGGCCGAGCTGTCCAAGGTGCTGGTGCGCGACGGTCATAGCGAGCCCGAGCGAACGCGCTTGGGCGAACATGTCGGCCGGGGAGATCGGGAGGTTCAGGAAGTCCTGGAACTCATCGAGGTACAGCATGGTTGGACGCTGCGGATTAGCCGCCCCGGCCTGCACGGCAGACCAGACAGCGACCCCAGCAGTCCGGCCGTGTCCCGGCCTTCGGTGGCACGGCTCAGGTTGACGAGCAGGATCTTTCCTCGTCGGATGACGTCCGTAAGGTTCAGGGTGCTTTCGCTCTGGCCCAGGATGTTTCGCAGTGACCGTCTGGACGTCAGTTGCCAGGTGCGGTCAATGAGCGGCTTGAAGTCCGCGTTCCTCTGCGGTCGGCCGAGGCCCGTAATTTCCGACCACCATCCGGCCAGCTTTTCGACATGAGAGACACCCCGGATCACGCGGGCGGCGAACTCCTCCTGGTCGGGCCGAGGAACGGCCAGCGACTGGAGATCGGCGAACGTCATCTTCCCGCCCGCATCGGTGCTGAGCATGAGCGTCAGGATCAGGTGGTAAAAGCCAGCCCGCACGCGCACGCCTCGGGCGTCCTGCGGGTACAGGTGGTCGAACAGTCTTTGGATGTCGGCGGCCACCACGTACGGCGAGCCCTGCAAGATGTTGAACCCGACCGGGTACGCCGTGTCGCTCACGTCCAGGAGGACGACGTCAGAAAGCCGCCGCTCAGGTACGCGGTCGAGAACATCGTGGAACAGGTCACCTTTGGATTCGATCAGGATGACGCCCCGCCCGGCGTTCATATCCTGCGCGATGAGGTTCGTAAGAAGCGCCGTCTTTCCGCTGCCGGTCGGGCCGACCACCTGTACGTGTTGGGCCGACTCGGTCGCGCCCAGCCCCAGAGGCCGCTCGTTTCCCGGAAAGTTGGACCGCGCGATTACCCGCCCTGTCCGTGGAATCGCCCCCGTGGCGGCAAGCTGCCGCGTACGGGAACGAGGAAGCCCGGCAACATGCGGAGCGCCGACCGGCCAGCAGATCAGGGCGACCAACTCGGAGCCGGCGAGCTGCATTGGAAGGAGTGTCGGCACGGCTCGGGACTGCACCCGTTGAATGACGCGGCTACTGGTCACGAGCCGTTGCTTGAGCCGGTTGTCGCTTGTGCCGACCGTGCGGAGGCTGGCACGGACACGGGCAAGCAGGTGTTCGCCGCGCTGCTTGTTCGCGGCCTTCACCGCGACACGCAGCACGGCGAGAAAGTTGGGCTCGCTCAGCTTGGCCCGCACGTCGTTGATCCGGTCGCGGTCGGGCTTCGGCGTGAAGCGAGAACCGGGCAACACCAGCTCGCCCGCCGCCTTGGGCGGACGCTGTCGCAGTGCCGGAGACACAACCCACTGAAGAACGAGGGCTTCACCCCGGCCGAGGCCCTGCATTCCGGCGAGCAGGCTTGCCGAGAGAGCCTCGGGGTTCACGCTGCCGAGGCTCCGCCGTGGATTCGTCTGCCCCAGCTCGACCGCGGCCGTCCATTGGACCGGGGGATCATCCGTGCCCGCTGGCGTCGCGTTGGAACCGGGAACCAATGCGCGCAGCTGGCCGGTCAGGAAGTCGGCCGTTTCTCCGGCATGACGAGCCGGTGCGAGATACCAGGCTCCCCGGCCTCGACCTCGAACACCATGGACGAGACGTCCAAGAGCCGCCGCGGCCCGGTGGTAAGCGTGCCGGAGCAAGCACACAGCCACGTGACCGCTTGGTCGGCGCTCAGGTCCCACGGCAAGTTCAGTCGGTAGATCCGTGACATTTCCTCACCACCTCGTCATGCGGCGGTAGATGAACCCCAGCACGAGCAGCACCGCCAGGCCGCTCACGAGGTAAGGAAGGATCGGTTCAACGGCCAGCCAGAGGACGCGGATCGTCAGCGCGGCCAGCAGCAGGAGCAGCAACAAATTCCGGGCCTTCGCCACGGTCGGACCTCGGACCTTTCGGGCTGGTGCCGCCGGCCTACAAGGCGTGGTCGGCGGAGGGTTGGTGGAGCGGATCAATGACACGGTCCCGTCGCCGAAGGTCGCCGGGTGCAGGGGTTGCTATGGCCGAGGAATGTTCTCGGCTGTCTTCCCCAGCGCAGAGTGAAAGGTGACGACCTTCGAAAGGGGGCTGGTCGGCGAAGATCAGGGGCGGTACCGCTCGGCTGCCTGGAGCATCTGACGCCTGACGTCGCGCTTGCGGGCTCGCATCCTGGTGTGGACTTCAATCGACTCACGCCAGGGGTCGGGACGCTGGGCGTTCCTCTTCTCAGTCGCCTTGTCGTGGACGTAGCCCACGAGTAGACCGAAGCCAAGGAAAAGCAAGACAACCCGCTCCACCAGGTCGGCGAGGTTCATCAGGGGCCGAGCCCGTTACCGAAGCTACGGATGTCGCGGGCCGTCTGCCGGTTGAACTCGGCGACCAGCTTGCCTAGCTCCTGAGCGAGGAGCGGATCACCGCCCGCAAGCTGTCGGGCCAGGCCCACCATGTCGGTTACGTCGTGCATGGCGGTCTCGGTCAAGTGCATGCGCAGTGCAGCTGTGGCCTGCTGCTTCCTCGCGTTGAAAAGCAGTTCGACGGAGCTCGCTCACCACCAGTTCGGCAACTTCGATGTGATCGCCGAGCTTCCAACGATCGAGGACATCCCGCACGAACATCCGCGAGCACGGTACGGCCGAGGACACGGCGGCCAGACGGATACTGGTGGTGAAGAGCTGGTTCGGTTGACGGGGTACGTTCACGGGGCGGTGCTCCTTGGCCTGGACGGACACGACAGCTCCTCGGCTGTGCCGGGATGGACGAACCAGACGCGGCCCCCTATGACCTCCTTGATGACGCTCTGCATCACGAAGGACAGGGCGGGCAACGTGTGCAGGTGCTCGGAAGTTGGCACGACCACGTTTCGCACCTCGTGCTGATTGCAGTGGTCGACTAACGCATCCCAGGCAGCCAGGCGGAGCCATCGGCGTTCGACAAAGGCCCCGGCCAGCGTGAACCCCGCCGCAAAGGCGAAGTGGGCCAGTTCATCGTGTAGGTAGCTGACGGCTTGGTCATCCAGGTCAGGAAGTACCCGAACGTAGCCGTAGATCGGAGGCTTCATCGCTCTGCGCTCCGCAGGAACGGGGTGCAGGGCTGGCGACGGACGCTGAAGCCAACGTCGCCAGCCCTGCTGTTTCGTGGGTTGCTGAGTCACCCGATGGTGTTTCAGCGGGAAGTGCACGCCTCACCCATCACGGGCGCGTTACTGACGAGGTGCTGCGAAGAAGGTCGTCAGCTGATCGCGGATGACGTCTGCCACCTTTTCGGGCGGTTGCTGGTTGCAGTCCACCCGCAGCACATCGAAACCGGCCTGGATCAGGCGCACGGTCGCCTGCTGGTAGAAGTGAACTTCTGCATGAGAGCTGCCCGGTGCGAGCTGGAAGCGGTTATGCGGTCCGCGCTCCGTCAGCCGCTCGGAGATGACCTCGGGGTCAGCTTCGAGGATTACCGCGAGGTCGGGCCGATCAGCCTCGGCGTTGAGCTGCCAGAGGAACGACGGATCAACACCGTCGAAGCGCTGCATGACCAGACCGGAGGGGATGTACCGGTCGCTGATGACCGTCCGGCCGTCTTCGAGGTGCGGTCGTACTTCCGTCTCGACGTGGTGGTACCGGTCGGCGGCGTACAAGCACGCGAGGGCGTGACCGGTGACCGTTTCGGTCAACTGGCGGCAGAGATCCCCTATCGCTCCCTTCGACGGTTCGGCTGTGACGTGGACGTGTTCGCCCTCGGCGACGAGCGTCTGCGCCAGGTGGTGAACGATCGTGGACTTCCCGGCACCGCTGGGGCCGTCGACCGTGACGAACATGCCTCGCTCATGGCTAGAAAAGGGTCGCAGCTTCATCCCCGCCACCCCCTGACGGTTGGTCGCGGATTTCATCCAGCGACCGCAGAACGCTGTTCGTCGTGGCGAGCAGTTGGAACAGCCGCGCCGTGACAACGGCGTCGTACGTGGCGCGGTGGGGCCTGAGCTCCGAGGACAGACCCTCGGCGAGCTTGAATGCTTCGACCAACGAGCCCAGCTTGTGACTCATCTGGTTCGGGACGAAGCGGCGCGACAGCTTGAGCGTGTCGAAGACCTCGGGGCACTCCCAGCCCGTGAGCTTGCGCCGAAGAACGCCAACATCCACGTGAGCGTTGTGGGCCACCAGCGCTGGGTGGGACAAAGCCAGCAGTACATCGACCTTGATGTCCTCGAACGTCGGCGCGTCGGCAACGGCTTCGTTGGTGATGCCGTGAATCCTTCGGGCCATAGGGGTGATCGGCCGATCCGGTCGAACCAACCAGCTCACGGGTTCCCCGATGACCCCTCCGACGATCGGCACGGCGGCCAACTCCACCAGGTCGGGCGGCTGCTGTCCGTTGCCCTCCACGTCCACGACGACGTAGTCCAGGTTCGTCCAGTCAGTCATCTTGCTCGGGTTCCTTCCATCCGATTTCTGCCCGACCATGGCGGCGGTCACGGTGCGGGTGGCGCACGTCGTGTACCTGGAACCCAAGCGCATGTTGCAGGTAGTAGCGCGGCTGTTCCTCGGCGAGTCCGGCGACGACGGCCGCGCGCTCCGTGACGTCGACGACCACGAGGCCGCTGGCGTCCGGCATGCCGGAGGCGACTTCCTGTATCTGCTGTGCCGTTGGTACTCGATGGGCGCTCTTGCAGAGGTCGAGCTGTGCGAGCGGGCAGATGTCGCACAGTTCACGGATGCCGTAGTGGCCGTTGTAGTCGGCCTCCCCATGGGCGAACGACACGGCGCACGAGGTTTTGCGGAACAACGACTCGCAGCCGGCGAACGTTGAGAGGACACGCTTTTCCAGGGTCTCCGGCACGATCTTGCGGCGGGCGGTTTCGTCGTACGGCTCCGGGAGGTTGTTCGCCTTGTAGTAGTCGGCGATCTGGCCCCGGTAGAACAGACCGGTGAAGACCGTGGCGTCGGCGTGATGACTCAGCTCGTACACCCGGTCAAGGTGTGCGGGGGAGTCGTTGAGACCTGGCACCAGCGGTCGCCAGTACAGAACCGTCCGATAGCTGCGGCCCGGCGGTTCACTCATGAGCTTGAGCGACTCGGCGGCCACGCTGGACGGGTACGGTTCGATGTCTTTGTTGTCGATCCCTGAGTACGTGAACAGCAACGTCACCTTGACGTGCCGGAGTTGGTTGAGCCGGTCGACGTCGTCGGCCCTCATTGCGTGCCGGGTGATGACCAACACGTGGTTACGCAGCTCACGCTTGTCGAGGTCTTCCAGTACGGCGAAGGTGTGCGGCCGGACGTTGGGCAGGAACGGGTCAGTGGCCCGGTTGAACACCTGAACCGGCGTCACGTGTGGCTGGAAGTACCGGTGATTGACCAGTTCTTCGACAGCCTGGGCGTCGCTCATGAGGGCACGCGGCTGTCGTTGGTCCCACAGCCCGTAGGTGTGACGGATGCAGTAGGCGCAGTCCAGCGGGCACCCCTGGATGTGGTTCAGACTGAGGCCGCTCTTGCGGTACTCGACGACTTCTCGGGCGCGCTCCGGCAGTCGGTTGATCTGTTCCCGGCTCAATAGCGGAACAGTGATGGTCACCTGGCTCTCCCCAAGTCCCAGAAGGATGGACGCGGTTCGCCGTCCTTCGGGGAGCGTAGGGGCCGCAGCGGTGCACGTATAGAAAGTTTCTTGGTATTTCTCGAAACTCCACCAATGGGTGAAGGGTGCGGAAATCATGAGAACGGCCTCCGCTGCCCGCTACGCCCCAAGGAAGCGCTCGTGCAAGTCATCTACCTTGCTTGCGCGCCGCAGCAGATCCTCTATTGGTGATTGGAGTGCCTGAATAACTGCCTTTTCGGGAATGGGGCATTTCGATATTTTCGAGGATGACAGTAAGTGAGAGCATGACGAGCGTGAGTGGGATTTGAGGGCGGACATGCAGGCCATTCACATTGGGGGAAAATTGCAGACCTTCGAGGGGCGAGTGATTGCGATAAAGACCGTTCCATTCGCCGTGCACTTCCACCGAACCCATGCGATAGGCGAGGTAAGCATTTGGTCCGAGCAGTTTGATGCGCGCCTCTGTCGATGGATACCCAATTCTGGCCCGCCCGGGAAGTTTTGAGACGTCCTCAATGCCTGCAGCTTTCGCGGTTTTCGCGATCGAGCGCTTCATGCGCTCCTCGATAGGCCACACCTCGCCGTCACGACGTTCTACGTTTTTCTGAACGTCTGCCAGAAGTTCACGCTCGGCCACCAGGCTGTTCATGACGTACTGATCGAAACGGTCACCATTGCCGTCATCGCCAATTAGGCAAACTGGCGTTGCCAGAGTCTCAATAGCGGCGCCGGTGCGATCTCGGTGCACCTCATTTTTCGATTTCACCTTCCCTGTTCATTGTCGTCGGCGGACTCTGGCGCAAGATCGTCGATGACGCGCGTGATGATCGCCCGCGCCGCCCTGCCGTAGCTGGCGACGGCGGCAAGCTGCTCGAAGACTTGGCCGTACAAATCGACTTCCCCAGACTGGGCAAGGTTCAGCTCTGCCGAGTAGGTTTCGACCATGACGCGGTCGTGATCGAGAATCCAGAAGCCGTGCCATGGGGCTACCGCGTAGTGCGTCTCGAACCCGATGATGCCGAGTTTTACGTTCGGCAGCGCGGAGAGGGAAACCAGCCGATCCAACTGCCCCAGCGTGATTCCTGGTGAAGCGAGGCGGAAGCGCAGCGCCGCTTCGGTGAGAACGAAGTGGAATCGCTTGTCCGCCCGGTACAAAATTTCTTGGCGCTGCGCCCGCGCTCGGACGGCTTCGTTGATGTCGTTGGGTGCCTGGAACATGGCGATCCCTTGAGCGAAGCGCGCCCGCGCGTACTCGGGCGTTTGCAGCAGTCCAGGAATGACTGTCGCTTCAAAGGCACGGAACAACTTGGTTCGCGCGTCCAGGTCGGCAATCTCGTTTTGGTGAGCGCTCAGACCTGTTTTGAACTGCCGTTGCCATTCGGCGTGCTGGACTTCAAGGGTGTGGAGGGATGCAAGCAGGGCTTCGGCTTCATCCGTGGTGCCCGTGACCCGCGTCCAACCGTGGATGTCGTCATCGGTCGGTGTCTGCCGACCGTTCTCCAGCTTCGACACCTTGGATGGCGGCCATGCCAGCGACTCCGCGAGCTGCTTGCCGGTCAGGCCGGCTTGTTGCCGCAGTTCACGGAGTCGTTTGCCCAGCGCGCTACGCGCCTCTTGGACGTTAGTCGCGCTGCTGCTGTTGTTCGGTGGCAAAGTCATCCCGTCGTCTGGCGTGGTGCCAGGCGGCGTCACGCCAGTAGTTGTGCTCTATGATCACGGCCGGATCTTCGACCAGTTCGCCGCCTTGGAAGCGGTCCGCATCATCGAAGTGCATCCGCACCAGCTTACTGCTGTCGAACAACCAGTAGTCGTGACTGGGCAGTTCCTCGGCCTTGGCTTCATCGCGGGTGAGATACCGAATATCCTCGCCCGCGCCGTTGGTGAATTGAGCGCACCAGATACCAAAGCGGCTGTAGTCGGTCAGAGGCAGGCTGACGACCCGTACTCGCGAGAAACGCAGACCGTTATCCGTTGCTTCGCGAATCATGGTCAGCCAGTCCTGCATCCATGGCAGATCGTCGGGTTCCTCTCGGAGGAACTTGCCCAACGATTCATTCTCGTACGACGAGTCGTAGCGGTCCCGCACTTCCAAACGAAACGCCGTGTGCTTGAAGGTGCGGAACAGCTCGCCGAAATCGTCGCCGATGATGCGGCTCAGTGCCCTTCCTCCTCCTGGTACCGGCGGGCGTAGAACTTCAGGACATCTTCAGGGATCTCGATGATCGCTTCACCCTCGGGGACTGGGCCGACGTCGGCAAGCACCTGGGGGTCGGTCACGACCCAGCCTTGGGCGATGTAGGTCTTACGGTCGGTGCGGTCGGTCGCGAAGAGCGTCGGCGACTGGCCCACCTGCGATTCCGGGTCCTTGCCGAGAAACTGAGCGCGCATGGCTCTCCTTGCTCGAATGGACGAGAAACTTTCTCGGTGTCATCGTGTCGACCTTCCCGAGGGGTGGTCAAGGGGGCGACGAGTACACGCCCAACCGTCAGCCAGGGGTGAGACTAGCTCCGCGTAGATCGTCCCCGGGGCCTCAGGGGGCGGGAAGGGTGGATCTGTCGCCGCCCTGCCGCAAGATCGACTAGAGGTGTCCCCGGACCGGATGTCGGGCGGCGAAGTGAATCATGGTCGAGGGATAGTTGTAACCGCATTGAGAGCGCTGGGATTGGGCAGCACCCAGACCTGTGTGGTGCCGATGGTCAGGGACTGGTGGCCCACGGTCGCGTCCGGCGCGTCGAACGCGGCGCGGTAGCCGGTGACGCCCAGGAGGGCGAGCCAGGCGGGGCGGCGGGCGCGTACCAGCCGGCGCAGGTGTCTGCCGCCTGCCGCGTACTCCGGCGCCGTGAGCTCGGAGGCGCGCGCCGTCGGTCTGCGGACGATGCTGGTGATGCCGATCCCGAATCCCAGCAGCCGGTCCTCCTCCGTGGCGCTGAGCTGCCGGGGTGTGAAGCCCGCCCGGTACAGAGCGGGCCACAGCCTGTTTCCGGGGGTGGCGAAGTGATGGCCCGCCACGGCGGACGGGAGACCCGGATTGATCCCCACGAGCAGGACCGTCAGGTCGTCGGCGATCAGGTCCGGCAGGCGGGTCCCGCGCGCGGCCTCCAGCGCGGCGCGCGTCGGGCGATGTCCTGGGGTGTCGTTCATCGGGTCCCCTCTCGTCACCGCAGGGCCGGGCCCGCCGGTCCGTGCCGGCGGGTCCCGGCGAAGGCGCGGGCAGGGGGTCGCTCAGCCCTTGGGAGGACCCCCGTTGATCGCGACCCGCTGGCCGTAGCGGGTGAACGGGTAGTAGTCGTACGTCGCGTGGTGCTGCACACAGCGGTTGTCCCAGAACACCAGTGTGTTGGGGCTCCACCGGACCCGGCAGGTCAGCATGGGGCGGCTCGGCACCACATTGAACAGCATGTCGAGCAGCGCCCGGCTCTCGTCCGGCGAGAGTTGCGGGATGCGTGCCGTGTAGGCCCTGTTGACGTAGAGGAGCCTGCGGTCGGTCTCGGGATGACGTACCACCAGCGGGTGTTCGCTCTTCGGCGCGACATATCCCGCCGGCGGGGTGTAGCCCTGGAACGCCACGAGTCCGTCGTGCACGGCGGTCAGGCCGTCCAGAAAGCCGCGCAGGGCGGGCGAGAGCATCTCGTAGGCCAGATGCATGTTGGCGAACAGCGTGTCGCCGCCGCTGCCCGGCTCGGGCACGCGTGTGATGTAGAGCATCGAGCCGAGTGAGGGCTCCGCGTCGGCGGTGCCGTCCGCGTGCCAGCCGTTGCCGGCCACGTTCGCCGCCTCGGGCGTGGTGCTGATCTCCAGGATGTACGGATCGCCCTCCGGCGGCGGAGGGTTCACCGGGCGCAGTTCGCCGAAGTGGCCCGCGAGGCGCTTGTGGTGCTCCTGGGTGAGGATCTGGTCGCGGAAGACCAGGACATGATGGTCGAGGAACGCCGTCTTCAGTTCGCGCAGTTGCTCGTCCGACAGCTCCTCCGAGAGATCGAGGCCGGAGACCTCGGCGCCGATGACGGGGGTGAGGGAGTCGACCGCGAGGGTGGTGTACTCCCTCCGGGGCCGCGCCGTGACGCGCTCGACGGCTTCCAGTTCGTAGCTCTCCACGCGGTTCCTCCTGTAGGGGAAATGGGGCAGGTGCGGGTACGCGGCTCCACGGCCCGCGGGCGACCGTCGTCGGGCCGGAGTGTCGGTGGCGCCACAGGTCAGCGGGGCTCGGCGAGGCGGTGCGACACCGCGTTGATCGCCGTGGCCACCGCCTCCACATGGGGCGGGCGGACGATTCCGTAGTGAGTGGTGTCCAGCCGGTGCCAGGTGCTCGGCTCCGGGAGATGCCGCCGCCACAGCATGAGCTGTTCATCCGCTGATCCCAGCGACGGCAGGCCCGGCACCGGCTGTCCCGCCAGCCAGAGATGGCCGGGTGTGACGGCCGGCGGCCGTATCCGGTGGGCGGCCATGCTGCGCAGATTGGCCCGGCAGCACCGGGCGAGCCGCTCCGCGTAGGCCCGCGCCGCCTCACCGGCCGGCCCCTGACCGCTGTGGCCGAGTTCTTGGGCGAACACCGCCTCGAACTGACCCTCGTCGTAGGTTCCGAAGAGCGCTCCGGAACCGGGCGGCGGTGGGTCGAGGAGATGGAGCGCGTCCGCGGGCCGGCCCGCCGCCTCCGCCTCCACGGCCATCTCCAGGGCCACCCAGGCGCCGAACGACCATCCGGCCAGTTGCCGGTGCCAGGTTCCGTCGGGGAAGCGGGCGCGCAGCGCGGTGTGGTAGCGACGGGCCCGCTCGGTCAGCGTCCAGGGCGGCGGCACGGGAGTCCGCAGTCCGGGATCTGCGATGAGGCAGACGGTCAGGCGCGGGTCGAGCGCCGACACCAGCGAGCGGTACGACTGGATGTCGCCGCCCACCGGATGCACCAGACACAGCACGTCGTGCCCGGTGCCCTCCTGCCAGATCTCCAGCCGCACGTCGCCCTCCGACGGCGCCGTCGCCGGTCCCGTCGCCGGACCGGACGCCGCCGGGGAGACGGGGGGCGCGGCACCGAGCCGGGTGAGGATCTCGGTGAGAGAGACGCGGTGGCTGAGCCAGGACAGTTCGAGTTCGACGTCGAAGTGCCGTTTGACCTCGCTGATCAGATCCAGCATGGTCAGCGAGTCGGCGCCGAGGTCGTACAGCGGCACGTCCGGGTCCAGACGGTCCACGCCGAGCCAGGCCCGGAGCCAGTCGGTGAGCCGTTCGGTCGCCGTGCCGGAGGAGGCGGTGGCGGTCCGTGACACCATGGCCCCGCCCTCGGCCGTGGTGTCACCGGGAGCCGTGGTCCCGGCGGCGGTCGTGGCCTCGTCCGACACCGTGACGGACCCGGCGTAGAAGGCACGGGACTCGTCCAGGGCGGTGGTCGAGACGAGGAGCTGCGGCAACCGGAGCCCCAGGGCTCTGCCGAACACCCGCTTGCCCTCGTCCACGGTCAGACCCACCGCGAGATGCGCCTGGTGACGGGCGTTCGTGCGCAGCGCGCGCACCGCCATACCGGACTCGCGCCAGATGTCCCAGTCGATGCCGATCCGTACGGTGGTCTCGCCCTCTGTCCCGGCGTCCGGCGTCCCGGCGCCCGCCCTCCCCGTGTCCTCCGGCCCGGCGCCCGTCGTCCCGGTGTCGTCGGACCGGTGGTGGGCGAAGCCGTCGAGAAGGCCGTTGGCAGCCGCGTAGTCGAACTGCCCGACACCGCCGAACAGCGCCGACATCGATGAACAATAGACTGCGACCGTCGGCCGGTACCGCTCGATCAGCCGCTCGACCAGCAGCGCGCCGCCCAGCTTGGCGGCCGTCGCCTCCCGCATCCTGAGGGCGTCACGCCGGACTATCGGACCGCCCGCCGCGACACCGGCCGCGTGGATCACACTGTCGAGCCGCGACGTCAGACGGGCGATCCGGGAGATGAGTTCCTCGGGCGGTGACTCGGCCAGGTCCGCCTCGACCAGTTCGATCCGGTCGGCCCAGGGCGCCAGCTCGCGCGGCAGCCGCGCCCGTCTGGCCAGCAGAACCACCCGGCCCTCCGTCCGCTCCAGCAGCCAGGCGGCGGCGCCGGAGCCGATACCGCCCGTACCGCCCAGGACCAGATGGACACCGCCCCCGACGGGCAGCGGCGAGGGGGAAACAGCGGCAGGGGACACCGGCAGTGTGATCCGCTCCCACCAGAACCCCTGCCGCAGCGCGAGCTGTCTCGGCAGCCCCGCCGCGGGACCGCCGGCGGTGTCCGCGTCGCCGGCGGCCATCAGTGTCGCCAGCGCGGGCGCCCAGTCGGCGAGAGCGGCGCCGGGAAGGTCCAGCCAGTGACCGTCCACCGGGCCCTCCTGTGGAGCCACTTCGCTGATCCCGGCCAGCAGGCCCAGTTCCGGGCGCTGTACGGAACCCTCGACCGGACTGGCCCGGTACGACAGCCACCAGGGCCGCAGCCGTGCTCTCCCCGGGGCGTCCGCCACCGCCCGCACCAGCGCGGCCGTCGTGTCCAGGCACGCCCAGCGGGCGCGCGCGATCGAGTCGGGACCGACCGGGCCGTCGACGGCCAGCGGCAGCGCGTGCAGCCAGTCGATGTCCCACCGCGCCGCCTCCGGCCGTGTCCCCGCGCCCGGTTCCGCCAGCGCGTCGAGCAGGAGACGAAGCGACGCGGAGTCGGCCGGATCGACCTCGAAGACATCCTCGTCCCGGCGGGCGAAGGCATCGGCCGCGCCGACCCGGACGACCCGGTCGTAGACCGCCTCGAAGGCATGGACGGAGGCCGAGTCGGCCGGACGGTCCGTCATCAGGACCAGCACACGCGGCGCACGCGACGGTGTGGCGGCGGCCCCCGGAGCGGCATGGCGCAGCCGTACCCAGTGCGGCTGGTGCAGCCAGTCGGCCTCCGGAAGCCGCCGCGGTGCCTCCCTCTCCGCCGGGCCGGTACTCTCCGCCGTACCCACCGCACCCGCCGCACCCGCCGCACCCGCCGCACCCGCCGCGCGGACGAAGTCGTAGTCGGCCAGGTCGAAGGCGGGCGCGGGGAAGTCCCAGGGCGCCTGCGCGGGTCCCGCCGGCCAGTCGATCCTCCGGCCGGTTCTCCACGCGGCGGCCAGCTCCTCCGCCGACCTGCCCGTCGCCGGGAGGGGCAGGGCGACCGTCGGCGCCGTCTCCCGCGACGTCCACCCGCTCCGCAGCCACTCCACGGCGGCGCGCGCGTCCGGGCAGACCGCCGCGATCCGGTGGCGGCGTGCCGGACGGCCCGCCTGGAGATGGCGCAGGACCTTCCCGTACTCCTCGGGACGGGCCGTCAGATACTCGGCCACACGCGCGGCGTCCGCCCGCAGACCGGCCTCGCCGCTGTTGGAGAGCACCAGACAGGGCACCGCGGCGGCGGGCGGCCCGGCGGACCCGCCCGGTTCGGTGCCCGGCCCGTCCGCCTCCAGAACCACATGCGCGTTGGTGCCGCCGATACCGAAGCTGCTCACGGCGGCCACCCGGTCCCGGCCGGCGGGCCAGGGCATCGCCCGCGTCGGGATGTAGAACGGCGCCGGATCCGGTCCGATCTGCGGATTGAAGGCATGGAAGTCGGCATGGGGCGGGATGAGACCGTGATGGACGGAGAGCACGGCGCGCACCAGTCCGACCACGCCCGCCGCCGCGCCGAGATGACCGATCTGGCTCTTGACCGAGGTCAGGGCGGTACGGCCGGACTCCGCCACGTCGAACGCCTGACGCAGCGCGCCGACCTCCACCGGATCGCCCAGCCGGGTGCCGGTGCCGTGCGCCTCGACATAGCCGAGGTCGGCACCGACCCGGCCGGCGCGCCGCAGGGCGGAGCGGATCACCTCCCGCTGGCCGGTGAGCGAGGGCGCGCTGTAACTGAGCTTGTCGCAACCGTCGTTGTTCACGGCCGAGCCGGTGATCACCGAGTAGACGGTGTCGCCGTCGCGCCGGGCCCGCGCCAGCGGCTTGAGCACCACCACACCGACACCGCTGGCCCCGATCGTGCCGCTCGCGTCGTCGCTGAACGGCCGGCAGTGCCCGTCCTCGGAGAAGATGTGCTGCGGGCGGTAGCGGTATCCGTCGGTCGGCTCCGT
The DNA here is from genome assembly GCF_001700515.1 of Streptomyces lushanensis. Lineage (GTDB taxonomy): Bacteria > Actinomycetota > Actinomycetes > Streptomycetales > Streptomycetaceae > Streptomyces > Streptomyces lushanensis. The sequence continues at coordinate 3,015 of NZ_MAUD01000084.1, read as the reverse complement.
GTCGACGAGCACACCGCCCGCCAGCATCACCTCGGCGTCGCCCTGCCGCAGCAGCGCGGCGGCGAGATGGACCGCGACCAGCGAACTGGCACAGGCCGCCTGCGCGGTGAAGGCCGGGCCGCTCAGCCCGAGATGGTAGGCCGCCTTGGTCGCGAGGAAGTCCTTCTCGTGGTGGAGGGCCAGCCGGAAGCCGTCGGGCAGATGCGCCGGGTCCGCCTCGCGCAGCATGGCCTGGAAGTAGGTGCTCTCACCGGCTCCGGCGATGAGCCCGACACGCAGTCGGGACGCGTCGCCGATCCCGGCGTGCGCCAGCGCGTCGGAGCAGCTCATCAGCAGATGCCGCTGCTGCGGGTCCATCAGCCGGGCCTCCTGGCGGCTGATGCCGAAGTGGTCCGGATCGAAGGCCAGCAGACCGTCCATCTGGCTGCGCGCTCCGACGACGCCGTCCGGGGCGTCGAAGTGCTCGATGCCGCGCCCGCCCGCCTCGACCATCTCCCAGAACGCGGACAGACCGGCGGCGCCCGGCAGCCGCACGGCCATGCCGATGACGGCGATCGGCTCGTCGGCCGAGGAGGCGCGGCCCGTCCCGCGCCCGCTCTCCGGGGCGCGGTCCTCTCCGCGCCGGGTGACGGCGGGACCGGGCCCGCCGTCCCGTGCCGTCCGCCCGACGTCCTGCGCCGTCCGCCCGCCGTCCAGGAAGCGGGCCAGCGCTCGTACCGTGACATGCTCGAACAGGTCGGCGACGGTGAAACGCAGTCCCAGCCCGGTGGTGCAGCGCAGATGGAAACGCATCAGCCCCAGACTCGACGCACCGGCCTCGAAGAAGGTCTGGTCGGGGCCGATGGGCGAGCCGGTCACCGCCTCGAACGCCTCGGACAGCCGGGCCTCGTGCTCCGACAGCGCGGGCAGGGCGCCGGAGCCCCGGCGCAGTTCCTCACCCGGTGCCCGCAGCGCGGCCTTGCGGTCCAGCTTGCCGCTGGGCGTCAGCGGCAGCGCCGTCAGCCGCCGGAAGCGGCCGATCCGTACGTACGGAGGCAGCAGCGGGGCCAGATGGGCGACAAGCGTCTCGGCCGCCGGCGCCCGCGTTCCCGGCACGCTTCGCGTTCCCGTCGATGGCTCCGCCGCCGTCTCCTCGCGGAACTGGAGGCAGGCCACCAGTTCGTCGCCGTCCTGGACGACCACGGCGTTGACGATCTCCGGATGCCGCAGCAGGGCCGCCTCGACCTGGCCCAGTTCCAGCCGGTGCCCGCTCAGCTTGATCTGCTGGTCGTCACGGCCCGAGTAGTGCAGAAGGCCCTCGCGGTCGAAGTGCGCCCGGTCACCGCTGCGGTAGAACAGCCCGAGTCCGGGCAGCTCGACGAAACGCGTCCCGTTGAGCGCCGGATCGCCCAGATAGCAGCGGGTGGCCATCGTTCCGCCGATCAGCAGCTCACCCGTGCGCCCCGGCGGCACGGCCTCGTCCGCCTCGTCCACCACCCGTAGCACCGCGCCCGCGACGGGCCGGCCGATGGCCGGGCGCTCCGGCCACCGCGCCGGGTCCCCCTCCAGACACAGGGCGCTGACCACATGCGTCTCGGTCGGGCCGTAGTGGTTGAACAGCCGCGCTCCGGGCATGCCCGCGAACCAGCGCCGGATGGCGTCGGTGCAGACGAGCTGCTCGCCGGCGGTCACCACCTCCCGCAGCCGTGAGGGGTACCGGCCCAGATGGACGGCGTGCTCGGCAAGGAGCTGGAGTGCCACATACGGCATGAACACGCGCTCGATGCCGGCCGATTCGAGCTGCTCCAGCAGCGCCGGGGCGTCCTGGCGCCAGCCGGGCCGTACGAGATGCAGACACCCGCCGCCGCACAGCGTGCCGAAGATCTCCTGGAAGGAGACGTCGAAGGAGAGCATGGAGAACTGCTGGGTGGCGGCGGGCGCGGCCAGACCGCCCGACCCCGTCTGCCACTGGAGCAGATTGGCCAGCGTACGGTCGGACACCCGCACCCCCTTGGGTGTGCCGGTGGAGCCCGAGGTGAACAGGGTGTAGAGCGGACGGGCACCGTGGTGCGGTGCCACGGTCGCTCCACCGGCCGCTCCACCGGCGGGTTCCGCCCCGGGGTCCCCGGCGGCCGGCAGGGTGACGGTGTGGCGCACGACTCCGCCCGGATCGACGGTGTCGAACGCCGTCCCGGCGCCGGGCGGGAGCAGCACACAGAGCGGCTCCACCCGCGCCAGGATCTGGCGCAGCAGGCCGGGCGGATAGGACGGGTCCAGCGGTACGACGGTCAGATTGAGCCGCGCCAGTGCCAGGAGCGCCACGACATGCTCGACCGACGGCTCGAAGTACAGCGCGACGGCGCACGGGCTGTCGTGCTCCTGCGGCAACCGGTGCGCCGCCCGCAGTTCGGCGGCGAGGGCCGCCGCGTACGCGTCGAGCCGGGCGTAACCGAGCGCGCCGTCACCGGTCATCAGGGCCGGTGCGTCCGGAGTCAGCGCGACCTGCCGTGCGAAGCCCTCGGCCACCGTCGTCCAGGCCGGATCGGCCGCCGCGCCCCGGCCGTGGTCGGGCAGAGCGCTCCGGTAGGACGCCGCGAGCTCGGCGGGAGTCGCCGTACCCCCGTCGGCGAGCAGGTCGAGGCCCCGCAGGAACAGGGCGGACATCGCCTCGGCCTCGGCGGCGTCGAAGTGGTCGTCGGCGTACTCCCACAGACAGTCGAAGCCGTCCGCGTGCTCGACCACCGAGAGCGTCAGCGGGCACTTGGCCTCGGCGGGCGCCCACCACAGTGGTCGGGAGGCGCAGCCCGGCAGCGCGAGCGCGGCGAAGTCGGTGTTCTCCAGGACGAAGAGGAAGTCGAACGGAGCCGTGCCCGTGCCCGTTCCCGTACGGGCACCCGTAGCCGTAGCCGTAGCCGTGTCCGTGTTCGCACCCGTCTCCCGGCCGGACAGCACATCGGCCAGTGCCACGTCCTGCCGCTCCAGCACCTCTCGCGCACCGGCGCCCAGACGCAGCGACTGGGCGCGCAGATCCTCGTG
>NZ_MAUD01000083.1 GCF_001700515.1 Streptomyces lushanensis | reverse complement strand
TCGACCGCGCGGTCGAGGACGCCGACCTGAACACGTACGCCTCGGAACTCGCCGCGCTGCCGGGCGTCCTGCGCGTCGACGCCGCTCCCGGGACGTACGTGGCCGGCGGCGCCCCCACCGGCCCCGGCAATCCCGCCCTCAGCAGGCCGAACGCGCACCGGATCGCCGTCGCGCTCGACGTCGCGTCCAAGTCGGACGCCGCCCAGGCCCTGGTGAAGGAGGTGCGCGCGGTCCCGGCACCCGCCGGCGCGAACGCCCTGGTCGGCGGTACGGACGCCGAACTGGTCGACTCCAAGGCCGCCATCAGCGGTCAGGTCCCGCTCGCACTGGGCCTGGTGGCCGTCACCACCTTCGTGCTGCTGTTCCTCTTCACCGGCAGCGTCGTGCAGCCGGTGCGCGCGCTGGTCCTCAACGTCATCAGCCTCGGCGCCACGCTCGGCGCGATGACCTGGATCTACCAGGACGGCAACCTGGCCTCACTGCTCGGCGTCACACCCCAGCCGATGGACGCCTCGATGACGGTGCTGATGTTCGTCATCGCCTTCGGACTCTCGATGGACTACGAGGTCTTCGTCACCAGCCGCATCAAGGAGCTCCACGACCTCGGCGAGGACAACGAGACCGCCGTCACCCACGGCCTCGGCCACACCGGGGGCATCGTCACGGCGGCGGCCTGTCTGCTCGCGGTCAGCTTCTTCGCCTTCGGCACCGCGCAGCTCAGTTTCATGCAGATGTTCGGCCTCGGCAGCGGGCTCGCGATCCTCATCGACGCCGTCGCCGTACGCGGGGTGCTGGTGCCCGCCGCGATGCGACTGCTGGGCCGCTCGGCCTGGTACGCGCCCGGTTTCCTGCGCCGCTTCCACGCGCGGTACGGGCTGAGCGAGTCGGGCCCGGGGCCCGTACCGGCGGCCGGCCCTGTTCGAGAGAAGGAGTACGCCACGAACTAGGTCCAGGCCCTTGCGCGGCCGGATGCCCGCCTCCTTCCCCCAGGAGGCGGGCACACCCCTGTGTTCAGCCGATCTCCACCCGCGCCACGGACCCCGCCTCCAGTGCCACCCACACCCCCTCGCCGGGGACGGCCGCGCGATCCCGGCGCCGTGCACAGCGTCAGCCACAGTGCCCCTGTCCGGGCCGGCGGTGATGCCGTACAGCCCCGATTCCCGCTCCGGCAGCGGGAATTCACGGACGGCAGACGGCCGCCACCGGCGAGAAGGCCCTCGTCCCGGCGGTGACGCGCACGCGGTGGTCCTGCTGATCGCCGACACCGTCCTGACCGGGCGCAGGAACTCCCGGGCCGACTGGCGGCCGCCCGCCCGCGCGCTGGACGCGCCGGGCCAGGAGGCCGCCGCCCGTCGCCGCGTACGACCGCTCCCTCACCCTCACCGACGTCGGCCCCCGCGCAGAAGGTGGACCCGCTGTGGCTGAGCACGACGACCCGTACGTCCCCGTCGTCGGCACACCGCGCGAGCGCGTCGGCCAACTCCCCGACGAGCCGCCCGGACAGGGCGTTGCGGGTGGCGGGCGAGTCGGGGGTCAGGGTGCTGTCACTGCGCTCGCACGTGGTCGCGACGAGCGTCATGGGGTCTCCGTCAGGGGTGTGAAGGGCGGGTTCCGAACGAGGTGCAGAGGGTGTCAGCGGCTACGGAATCAGGCAAGCGGGACGGCGGGATCAGTCGCGGCCGGCGTCGCTCCACATGAAACGAGAACACTGTTCTTGACTTCATCCGGCGCCGTGCGGCAGAGTCTCCCTCGACAGAGAACACCGTTCTCGCTTCTCCTCCCCTCACCGCGAAGGAAGCCCGCCATGAGCGCGATCACCACCGCCTCCTCCCCCAGCCCGCTCTGGGACCGCATAGGCCGGGGCCTGATGGCCCTGAACGCCGCCGTCACCTTCGTCGTCTTCATCAACGGCTTCTTCCTGATGGCCGACTCCACCGACGACCACCTGATGATCGAGGGGTGGCGCACCTTCGGCTACCTCGTCTTCGCCGCGATGTGGGCGATGCTCGCCTGGCGGCCCCGGCAGGTCCCCGCGATCTGGGAGATGGTGATCTTCCACAAGGTCGCGGCCACGATCCTCGCCTTCACGATCATCGACACCACTGAGGGCGCCCAGTCCTCGGTCACCGACACCACGGTCGCGACACTGACGATCTTCGCGTACATCGTCTGCCGCGGCTGGGAGTCCTGGCGCCTGGTCCGCAAGCCCGCGACCGCCCTCGCCGCCTGAACCACCACGTTCCGCAGGGCCGACCGGGACTCCCGGCCGGCCCTCGGGCACGAGCACGCGGGGACCCACAGGAGGAGAACACCGTTGACTTATAAGGTGGTACGCATGGCCACTCCACGACAGGTCGCGCGCGAACAGATGATGCGGGACATCGTGCGCGTCGGGCGCGAGCACCTGGCGACCGTCCTGCCGGCCGACCTGTCCCTGCGGGCGGTGGCACGCGATGTCGGCGTCGTACCGTCCGCCCTCTACCGCTACGTGCGCGACCGCGAGGCGCTGATCACGCTCCTGATCGTGGACGCGTACGACGAACTCGCCGACGAGGTCGACACCGCCCTCACCGCCGACGCACACCTGCCGCACCGCGACCGCCTCACCGCCGCCGTCCTCGCCGCCCGCGCCTGGGCCGCCCGTGAACCGTCCCGCTTCGCGATCCTGTACGGCACCCCCGTACCGGGTTACACGGCCCCCGGCGACCGCACCGTCGGACCGGGCATCCGCCTCGCCCGGATCTTCGCCACCCTCGTCGACGACGCCTGGCGCGCGGGAGAACTGCGCGAGGTCGACCCCCCGTCCGACCCGGTGGTCCGCGCGGACATGGAGCGGCTGCGCGAACTCTTCGGCTTCCAGATGCCGGTGGGCAACGTCTGCCGGGTCTACGGCCTGTGGTCGGCAGTCATCGGCGCGATCCTGTTCGACACGTTCGGCCATTACGCCTCCGACACGGTGACCGACCCGTCCGCCTTCCTCCGTACCCACGTGACGGGGTTGGCGGAGACGGTCGGGCTCTGAACCCGTCTGTCCTCGACGCGAGTTGCCAGAGCGGTGACGGCATTACCGCCGACGGGACTCCGCCGGTCCTCTCGTTCAGGCCAAGACCCGTTCGAGCAGCGCGGCGTCGGCCGAGCCCGGGGGCGCGGAGTAGACAAGGATGTTCACGGCCGGATCGGGGGACTGGAGGACGTCGCAATCGAGGTGCAGCTCACCGAGGTCCGGGTGGAGCACGCGCTTGCGCTCCGTGCGGTGGCGGGCCGTGTGTCCGGCCGTCCACTGCTGTGCGAAAAGCGGGCTCGCGGCACGCAGCGCCGTGGCGAGGCCGGTGACCCGGGTGTCCTCGGGGTGCTCGGCGACGGCAATGCGGAGGTCGGCCGTGAGCGCCTGCTGGAACTCGGCCAGCGGGCGGTCGGCGGGCAGGACGCGCCGACGGTCGTCGGTGAAGACCTGCCACACGAGATTACGGTTCCGGCCGGTCTGGTCGGCCGGATCACCCAGCAGGGCGGCCCATCGGGCGTTCCAGCGCAGCAGCCACCAGTCGGCCGAGTAAACGGCGACGGGGAAGGCAGCGAGCCGTTCGGTCAGCCGGCTGACGCTGTCCGGCACCTGACGCAGGATCGGGCCACGGGGCGCGGCCAGGCCGACGACCCGGTACAGGAGTTCGGTCTCGTCGGAGGAGAGTCCGAGGGCGCGGGCGATCGCACCCAGCACCTGCGGCGAGGGATGCCTCATCCGGCCCTGCTCCAGCCGGATGATGTAGTCGACGGACAGGCCGGCGCGCTGTGCCAGTTCCTCGCGGCGCAGCCCGGGGGCCCGCCTGCCGCGGGCCGTGGGGCCGGCGGGGGCCGCTCGATCACGCCAGGCGCGGATCAGCGCCGCGAGTCCGACCAGGCTCTCCATGGGTTTCTCCGTGGGTACCTCCACAACGGGAATCCTGCCACGGCCCAGGGTGGTACCGACCGTCCTACGGATCGGGGAAGCGCTGGTTGGCGCCACGACGGCGCCCCATGCTGGCTTCATGATCTCTGCCGCCACGAGCACCACCACACCCGCCGCGACCACAGACACCGGAACCACCGAGACCCACGACGTGGACGATCGGGTCGCGACGGTTCTCGACGAGTTCGCCGGTCACTTCGTCGCCTCACTGCGTGCGCCGGTCCTGCACCACCCCTCGGAGTACGGGATGGAGGCCGAGACGGTCACCTTCCCCGCGTCCGACGGCGTCCCCCTGGAAGGCTGGTTCATTCCGGCTGAGGGGTCCGACAAACTCGTCATCGCCAACCATCCGATGACCTTCAGCCGGTCCGGTCAGCCCACTCACCGTGAACCCTGGCTCTCGATGTGGGGTTCGAGCGGCAACACCATGGAAGTCGACTTCGTCCAGGACTACCGCATCCTCCACGACGCCGGCTACAACGTCCTGGCCTACGATCTGCGCAACCACGGCCTGTCCGGGGCGGCGCACGGCGGCATCCTCGGCAGCGGACTGCTGGAGGCCCGCGACGTGCTGGGTTCGCTGAGTTACGTGGTCGAGCGGGAGGACACCCGCGCGATGACGATCGGGCTCTTCAGCCGCTGCCTCGGTGCCAACTCGACCTTCGCGGCGATGACTCAGCGGCCCCGTGCCTTCGACGGTGTGCGCTGCCTGGTCGCCCCGCAGCCGGTCACCACCGGCATCATCCTGCAGTACCAACTGGAGCTCGCCGGTGTCTCCCGTACCCACATAGGCGCCCTCGACGAGCGTCTCGTCCTGCGCACCGGGATCTCGCTCGCCGAGCGCGACACCCGCGAATGGGCCAAGAACGTCACCACGCCCACATTTGTCTACCAGGTGCGTGACGACGTCCTCACCGTTCCGGAGGATGTGCAGACGATGTTCGACAACATCCCCCTCGACGACAAGAAGCTGCACTGGGTGGAAGGGAGCACGGCGCGCTGGGACGGCTATCTCGAGTTCCAGCGCCGCCCGGAGCCGATGCTGGCCTGGTTCCAGGAGCACATGGGATGACCGGCGCCGGGAGTCCGGCGTCGCGGACGGGCCGAGGCCCGAAGACACCTGCAGGACGCGCAGGGCGGCTCCGCCGAGATGGCCGGGGATCCCAACGAGAACGTCGTGCCCCCGCCCCTCGACGAGCGCTCCAGGGATCTGCTCGTGCTCGGAGTCCGCGGAGCCCGGCCGGCTCACGTCGCCGATCCCGCGCACCCGGATGACACTCCCGATCTGGTCGGACAGCTCACGCGGCTGACTCAGCGGGGCCTCGCCCCCGGCGTGCGTCAGCAGGGCATGGAAGCGGGCGTGCGCGTGGAACCACCCGTCCACGTCGCCGGTGGCTCCGGCCCGGCGCGGCGAGTCAAACTCCCGTCCCCGGGCCCGTTGTCCAGGCGCGAAACCGGTGGCTGCCACGGACACCGCGAGACTCTCCAGCAGGATGCGGCCGACGTGGAGCCGGTCCAGCTCGCGGGGGTCGAGCGGTGTCCCGCGCAGCCGGAGGGAGGTGATCACGGAGGTAGGTGACGACTCGGGGGACAATCCGCTCTTCCGGTCCTCGGCGGTGGGAGATTGCGGCGCTGTCCATGGACGCACTCCTTTCGTGCGAGCGTGGGAGAAACGGCCGGGCCGGCGGAGCGGGCACGGGGTGGCAGGGCGGGTGACGGGCCCACGACAACGCGGAGCCGGCGAACCGGGCGTGTCGCGCGATCGTTCATGACCGACCCATTCCGTTCCGCTTCCGTCTGTGGCCGTAAGAAGCCTTCTCTCCGCCTACTACGACGGGGTGGCGGCCGGAGATCAAACGGACATGCCACGGCAGCCCTTGCCGGAAGATTCGCGACGCCGGTCGGAGGCCAGGGGTTCGCACCCGGCACGGTGGTCCGTCGGCCACGCCGGGGCAACAGTCTCCGATCGGTGACGCCGACTCCGTTTGCGGTGTGATCCACAAGGCGGTCCGGAAGCGGTCCTCGGCCGGAAGCGAACCGTCAAGAAGTACTCAGGCTCGGTGCGGGGTGGCCGTCAAGTCCGCCGATCAGGCTGTGACACGTCGGCTTCCTACCAGCGAGGGACATCTGTCATGGCTAGTTCTCTGTACCGTTTGGGCACGTTCGCCGCCCGCCGATGGCGGGCGATGGTGATCGGCTGGCTGCTCGCCCTGGGCACGGTGGTCGGTCTGGGGCTGTCGTTCGCCGGCACCTTCACCGACAGCAGTTCCATCCCCGGCTCACCCGCCCAGACGGCGCTGACCAGGATGGACCATCACTTCCCGGCGCCGGACGCACAGTCCGCCCGGGTGGTGTTCCAGGCGGGACCCGGCCGCGAGGTGACCGACCCGGACCTGAGCGCCGCACTGACCGAGGCGCGGAAGGCCATGGGCCAGGTGCCCGGCGTGAGCGAGGTCGGCGACCCGGTCGAGAGCCAAACCGTCTCGGACGACGGCCGCACGGCCGTGGCCGAGATCACGTTCACGGCCAAGGAGGCGGACGAGGTGCCGGCCCGCACCCTCGACGCGGTGCGGACCGCGGGGGAGCCGGCCGAGCGAGCGGGTCTCAAGACCGTGTACGGCGGCGAACCCTTCGAGACGTCGCATCCGCCCGTCGGACCCAGCGAGCTGATCGGGCTGGGAGTGACCCTGGTCGTCCTGGTGCTCACGTTCGGGTCGCTGCTCGCGGCAGGACTCCCGCTGCTCACCGCGGTCCTCGGAATCGGCGGCACCATCGCCGCGATGGCCGGTCTCGCGAGCATGTTCGACATCTCCGACAACGCGCCCACTCTGGCGATCATGCTGGGGCTCGCGGTCGGCATCGACTACGCCCTGTTCATCGTCTCCCGGCACCGCTCCCAGCTCTCGGGCGGCATGCCGGTCCGGGAGTCCGTCGCCAGAGCCACCGCCACGGCGGGCAGCGCCGTGGTCTTCGCCGGCGCGACGGTCCTGATCGCACTCGCGGGTCTGTCCGTCGCCGGGGTGCCGATGCTGACGTCGATGGGACTGGCGTCCGCCGGGTCCGTCGCCGTCTCGGTTGTCACGGCTGTCACCCTGCTGCCCGCGCTGCTGGCGGCTGCCGGTCGCGGGCTGGTCCCCAAGGCGCGCGGGAGACAAGCGCACACCGAGGAAGCGAACGGCGGTTCGCCCACCACCTGGGGCGTGCGCTGGGTACAGGGCGTGCTCCGCCATCCCGTACGCAATCTGCTGCTCGGCACCCTCGCGCTCGTCGCCCTGTCCCTCCCGGCCACGGAGCTGAGACTGGCGCTCACCGACGAGGGCTCCGCCGTCACGACAGACTCGAGCCGACAGGCGTACGACATCATCAGTGACGCGTTCGGTCCGGGCGCCAACGGCCCCCTGATCGTGCTCATCGAGGACGACGACCCGGCCACCGTCGCCTCGACGGCCTCGGCCGTCGAGGATCGGCTGAACGGGCTGCCGGGTGTCGCGGACGTCAGCGCCGTCGAGGTGGCCGGGGACCGGACGGCGGCGCGGCTCCAGGTCGTGCCGGAGGCGGGGCCGAGGTCCCAGGAGACCAGCGATCTTGTCTCGCGGCTGCGGACACAGCTGCCGCCGCTCGCTCAGTCGCTCGGCGGCTCGGTCGCCGTCACCGGCATGACAGCCGTCAGCATCGACCTGTCGGACAAACTCAGCGGCGCGCTCGCTCCGTTCCTGATCGTCGTCGTCGGACTGTCCCTGCTGCTTCTGATGATCGCGTTCCGGTCCGTGGCCGTCCCGCTCAAGGCCACCGCCGGCTTCCTGCTGTCCATCGGTGCCGCCTTCGGCGCCACGGTCGCCGTCTTCCAGTGGGGCTGGCTCGCCGGCCCTCTGGGTGTGCCCAGTGAGGGGCCGGTGGCCAGTTTCGTACCCATCATCGTCATGTCCGTGCTCTTCGGGCTCGCCATGGACTACGAGGTCTTCCTCGTCTCCGCCATGCGCGAGGACTACCTGCGCCATCACGACGCCCGCAGGGCCGTCCTCGGCGGAGTCCGCGCGACCGCCCGCGTGGTCACGTCCGCCGCCGTCATCATGATCGCGGTGTTCGTCGGCTTCCTGTTCTCCCGCGACCCCGACATCATGCCGATCGCGTTCGCCCTGGCCTTCGGGGTCCTGGTCGACGCCTTCCTGGTCCGGATGACCCTCGTACCCGCGGTCATGAGTCTCCTCGGCGACCGGGCCTGGCGGCTGCCCATGCGCCTTGACCGCGTCCTGCCCCATGTCGATATCGAGGGCGGGGGTCCGTACGGCACCGGCACCTCGGCCGGCCCCGGCCCGTCTCCCGAGGACAACCGCTCTGTCGGAGCCGTCGGCCGATGAACAGCGGGGCCGATCGGGAAGCTACGCTGCGTCCGCCACCCCGACGGCCGGACCTCACGCCGGACCGCCGGCGCCGACACCAGGAGCACGTATGAAGGCCGTCGTCCACCGGCCCGACGTCCCCGACCGGGTACTCGTGGTCGACGACGACCCGGGCATCCGCCGCCTGCTCATCTCGGCTCTTCAGTTCGCCGGCTTCGAGGTGGACACGGCGGGCGACATGAGCACGGCTCTCGACCGGATCGGCCACAGGCCCCCCGACGTCATCGTGCTGGACGTGATGCTGCCCGGCGCCGACGGCTTCGAGATCCTGCAACTGCTGCGCGACCGGGGCGTGGACGCGCCCGTACTCTTCCTCACAGCTCGCGACGCGGTCGAGGACCGTGTCCGGGGACTGCGCCTGGGAGGCGACGACTACGTCACCAAGCCCTTCAGCGTGATCGAGGTCGGCGCCCGGCTCCAGGCACTGCTCCGCCGCGCACGCGGCGGGGCGGTGCCCGCCGTCGAGGACTCCCGTCTGCGCTGCGGCGACCTCACCCTCGACGACCTGCGGCACGAGGTGCACCGCGCGGGCGAGCTGGTGGAACTCTCCCCCACGGAATACCGCCTGCTGCGCCACCTGCTGAGCCACCAGGGACAGGTCCTCTCCCGGGCCCAGATCCTGGAGGCGGTCTGGCAGTACGACTTCGGCGGGAACTCCGTCGTGGTGGAGCGCTTCGTCTCCAACCTCCGACGCAAGATCGACCACGGCCGTACGCCCCTGCTGCACACCGTCCGGGGCGTCGGCTACACGCTGCGAGAGCGGACGGGCATATGAAGGCCCGGCTTCCCTGGTCACTCTCCAGCGTCCGCCTGCGCCTGCTCGCCGGACTGGCCCTGCTGCTGGTCGTGGGCCTGGCCGCCAGTGCCGCCATCAGCGCCGTCCTGCTGGAGAGCTTTCTGGACGAGCGTGACCACCACACCCTGCGGTCCTACGCCGAACGTGTCGCCCAGGAAATCGAACGGGCGCCGCAGTCGGTCGACGCGGAGCAGTTGGGTGCCCTGCTCGGCTCGCCTCTGGGCACGGTCGTCGTCGACAACGAGAACCGGGTCCTGCTGAGTACCGGCTCCGCGAAACGAGCCGCCGACGCGCTGGCCGCGCTCAGCACCACCGTGCCGACGGGGAGCGTGGCCACGCTGGACGGAGAGAACCTCAGCGCCGTCCGTATCCCCAGCCCTGGGATGACCGTCCGCCACGGGGCGTCCGGCGTCATGAGACCGGCCGCCATCGTCCTCACCATCGACACCTCCGTCGACGACGCCACCACCAACGAACTGATCGCCCGGCAGCTGAGCCTCATCGGACTCGCGCTGGCCGTGCTGCTGACGCTGTCCATAGCCGTACTGAGACTCGGCATGCGCCCACTGGCCAGGATGGCCCGCACCGCCGACGCCATCGCGGCGGGATCTCTGGCCCAACGGCTCGCCACCCACCGCAACGGCAGCGAGGCCGATCTGCTGGCCAGAGCGGTCAACCGGGCGTTCGACGCCCAGGCCCGCGCCGAAGCCACCGTCCGGTCACTTGCCGCGGACACCTCCCACGAACTGCGCACCCCCCTGTCCACGATCTCCGGCTGGCTCGACCTGCACCGCCAGGGCGGCCTCTCGGGGCCCGGCCTGGAATCGGCGCTGGAGCACATCGAGACCGAGGTGGGGCGCATGCGCCTGCTCGTCGAGGACCTCTCGCTGCTCGCCCGGCTGGACGCCGGCAGGCCCGTCGAACAGGAAGCGGTGGACCTCGCGGCGCTGGCGGACGGAGTGATCGACGACGCCCAGATCATCTACCCGCAGCGGAGCATCGCGATGATCCCCGCACCGCCCGCGCCCGTGGTCGGGGACGCGCTCCGCCTCCAGCAGGTCCTGCGCAACCTTGTCGGCAACGCCCTCCAGCACACCCCGGAACACACCTCCGTTCGCGTCGGGATCACCGTCGGCGCCCAGGACGTACGGCTGACCGTCACCGACGACGGGCCCGGCATCGCCCCCGAGGATCTGCCCCGTGTCTTCGAGCGCTTCTGGCGGGCCGAGGCGAGCCGCAGCCGCGCGTACGGCGGTTCGGGACTCGGCCTGGCCATCGTGGAGGCCATCGTCCACGCCCACCGGGGGGAGGTGGCGGTGCGCTCGGAGCTGGGAACCGGGACGACCGTCACGGTCCGTCTCCCCAGGGCATGACGTCGGCCCTCACCGCACGAGTCCGTGGTCACTGGGCCCACTGCTCGTCCGTGAGATCTCCCCGCGCCATGAAGCGTGATCATTCATCGCTCAAGATCCACTTTCGATACACGGCCTACTCGTACCGTCGTTGCACCCCGGGCCACGCGGAAACCAGCAGTTTCGCGCTCAGCGTCACCAGGCGTCGGTCTTCCGTCGACACCCGTCACCTTCACCGGGCCTGACCTGCCCGCAGCTACCTGACACCCCACCGGAACGAGCGTCAAATGAGCGTCACGAGCGTCGTTTCAGCGTCGAGATACCGCCCGTAACGCCCACACCGCACATAATGCGCACGCGCGAAACCGCAGGTCAGGAGCCCTTGGTCACCGGCTCCAGGATCGCTACGCACTCGACGTGGTGTGTCATCGGGAACATGTCGACGGCCGTTCCGGAGGGCAGTTCCGGTGCGCGCCCACCACCCCGGAATCACGATCCGTTGACGACGGAGACGACAGCCATGTGGGCGGCGACGATGGGGCAGGCCGTCGTCTCCGGCGTTCGCGTCGCCGACATCCCGTCCACCCCGCCCCCGGACAGGGCCTGGACCGGCTGGTCCCCACGAAACGCGGAAAGGCGGTACCGGATTTCTCCGATACCGCCTGCGACCTGCGTAAACGCTGGTCGGGACGACAGGATTTGAACCTGCGACCCCTTGACCCCCAGTCAAGTGCGCTACCAAGCTGCGCCACGTCCCGATGCCCGGATCCGACGGGGAAGATCCCTCCGGCCGACCACGCAGGACAACATTACCCCACTCCGCGCGACCGGAAGACGCACTCTGTACGGGCGACAATCGACGTATGACGGAGAACGGTCGGGACCGTGACAGCGAGGGACGAGCGCGCAACGCACGACCGCGTGACGGCTTGGGGCGGCCTCTGCCGTACGGGACCCCGGGCGTGGAACGCCAGCCCGAGGGTGTGGTCCGTACGCCCGAGGAGACGGTCAGGGAGGCCCAGCTCCTGCTGGACGCGGGCAAACCGTTCCACGCGCACGAGGTCTTCGAGGACGCCTGGAAGTCGGGCCCCGAGGACGAACGGGCGCTGTGGCGCGGACTGGCCCAGTTGGCGGTCGGGCTGACGCACTCGGCCCGCGGCAATACGGCGGGCGGTGCCCGGCTGCTGCTGCGCGGCGCGGACGGGATCGCCGCGTATGCGTCCCCCTACGGCATCGATGTCGCGGAACTGACCTCCTGGGCACGGGAGCTGGCCGTACGGGTGGCCGGGAGCGGTCCGGTGGACGCGGGCGCCGAGGCACCACGGCTGACCTCGGTCACTCGGCGAGCAGGATGACCTCCAGCGTCCGTGGGCCGTGGACGCCCTCCACGCGGTCGAGCTCGATGTCACTGGTGGCGGAAGGACCCGAGATCCAGGTCAGCGGGCGGGTGGGATCCAGACGCGGCATGGCCTGCGGCACAGACCCCACGACCTGGTCGGCGGTCCTGACCACACAGATGTGATGGTCGGGTACGAGCGTGATACGGCGCCGTCCCTGGTCCGGGGCCGCGTCGAGGACGAGCGTGCCGGTCTCCGCGACGGCGAGGGCGCAGCCGGTGACCACGCTGTCGACCGCGTCGAGCTCCCGGGCCGTCGCGTCGACGTCGTCCTCGACCCGGGTGATCTCCGCCGGCGTCGCGGAGAGCCAGGACGGCGGGAGCAGCGGAGGCACCAGGACCGTACGGGCGCCCCGCTCGGCCAGCAGGCGCCCGATGAGCCCGGGAAGCTCCTCGGTGCCCGCCCGGTGGACGATCGCCCGGTAGTCCGCGAGGTTCTCGGCGAGCAGCTCGACGACACGGTCCTCGGGCGTGTGCGTGTCCAGATAGTCGCGTACGACCTCCGGGGCGTCGGGCGCGTCGGCGACCGCCGTACGGATACGGGCGAGAATCCGCTCCCGCGAGCCGGAACCGGTGTTCATGTCCCACTGTCCTTACGGTCGTCGGAGTTGGGGCCGCCCACGCCGGGGCCATGGGCGTCGCGGCCCTGCGTACCACTGCCCGCCGGGCGGGCGCCCTTGCCGCGGTCCTGCGCACGGTTCTTCTTCCACCAGTCGCGGAACGGCTCCGGCGGCAGCTTCGGCAGATCGCGCGTGTTCGTCCACGCCCCCGCGCCCGGCAGTCTCGACGGATGGAGCCGACGCGTCCTGGAGGCGGCCTTCTCCCCGGCGGCCAGCACCCGTGGATGGTCGAAGACCCAGCCCGCCGCCTTCATCGCGGCCTTCTCCAGCCGGTGCCCCTTACCGCCCTGGTCCGCCACCCGCTCGCGAAGATGGACCAGGACCTCGGGGATGTCGATGGCGACGGGACACACCTCGTAGCACGCTCCGCAGAGCGACGAGGCATACGGCAGCGAGGCGTCGATCTCGCTCCCGGTGCCACGGAGCTGGGGGCTGAGGATCGCGCCGATCGGCCCCGGGTAGACCGAGCCGTACGCGTGCCCGCCGGCCCGCTCGTACACCGGGCAGACGTTCAGACAGGCCGAGCAGCGGATGCAGCGCAGCGCCTGCCGGCCGACCTCGTCGGCCAGTGTCGCGGTACGGCCGTTGTCCAGAAGCACGAGATGGAAGGTGCTCGGTCCGTCGGTGTCATGGGTGCCGGTCCACATGGTGGTGTACGGGTTCATCCGCTCGGCGGTCGAGGAGCGCGGCAGTGTCTGGAGGAAGACCTCCAGATCGCGCCAGCTCGGCACCACCTTCTCGATCCCGACCACGGAGATCAGGGTCTCGGGGAGCGTCAGGCACATCCGTCCGTTGCCCTCCGACTCGAAGACGACGAGCGTCCCGGTCTCGGCGACCATGAAGTTCGCCCCGGAGACACCGACCTTGGCGCGCAGGAACTTCTCCCGCAGATGGAGCCGCGCCGCCTCGGCGAGTTCGCCCGGGGTGTCGGAGAGTCCTTCGGGAGCCGCCCGGCCCCAGGCGCCCATCCGGTCGCGGAAGATGTCGCGGATCTCGCCACGGTTCTTGTGGATCGCCGGGACCAGGATGTGGGAGGGGCGGTCGTCACCGAGCTGCACGATCAGCTCGGCCAGATCGGTCTCGTACGCGGAGATGCCCTCGGCCTCCAGCGCCTCGTTGAGCCCGATCTCCTGGGTGGCCATCGACTTGACCTTGACGACCTCCGACTCACCGGTGGCCTTCACCAGCTCCGCCACGATGCGGTTGGCCTCGGCGGCGTCGGCCGCCCAGTGGACGACGCCGCCCGCCGCGGTCACCGACTCCTCCAACTGGACGAGATAGCGGTCGAGATGGCGCAGCGTATGGTCCTTGATCCGCTTGCCCGCCTCGCGCAGCAGCATCCAGTCGTCCAGCTCCGCGACGGCCTTGGCGCGCTTGTCCCGGATCGTGTGGGTGGCGTGCCGCAGATTGGCCCGCAGCGTCTCGTTGCCCACTGCCTCCTTGGCCGCGGCCGGAAACGCCGGCATCCCCAGATACGTACCGCTCATGACCAGGGCTCCTCTTCCGTCGACGCCAGGATCTCCGCGAGATGGACAGGGCGCAGCGGGGCGTCCTCACGGCTCACGATTCCGCCGAGATGCATCAGACAGGAGTTGTCCGCACCACAGAGCACACCGGCCCCGGTGGACACGGCGTTACGCACCTTGTCCTGGCCCATCGCGGCCGAAACATCGGAGTTCTTCACAGCGAACGTACCACCGAATCCGCAGCACTCGTCCGCGCCGGGCAGCTCGCGCAGCTCCAGTCCCCTCACCGCCTCCAGCAGTCTTCGCGGGCGCTCGCCGAGCCCGAGCATGCGCAGTCCGTGGCAGGACGGATGGTAGGTGACGGTGTGCGGGAAGTACGCGCCCACATCCGTCACCCCGACGACGTCGACCAGGAACTCCGTCAGCTCATAGGTCCGTGCGGCGACGGCCGTCGCGGCCGCGTCACCGAAGGCCGGATAGTGCTGACGGACCATGGCCGCGCAGGATCCGGACGGCGTCACCACATAGTCGTATCCCGCGAAGGCCCGCGCGGTCCGCCGCACCAGCGGCTCGGTCTCGCGCCGGTAGCCGGTGTTGAACTGAGGCTGGCCGCAGCAGCTCTGCGCCTCGGGAAAGTCGACTTCGACACCCAGCCGTTCGAGGAGCCGTACGGTCGCGATCCCGGTGGACGGGTAGACCGCGTCATTGACACAAGTGACGAAAAGGGCGGCACGCATGGGCGGAGCATATGCGGTGCGCGGCGATGCGCGTAAGCCCCTCAGAGGGCGACGACGGGCACGAAGAGGCATCAGACATCGGATGAGTGAACACCTCTCTTGCCGTGGCGCCGGGGAGGGTCCCGCTCCGGCGCCACGGCGGGTCACTCTCCGGCGCCGGGGCGGGCACGGGTACCGGCCCGGCGTGCGGCAGACTCGATGCGGTGAGAAAGATCTATGTCATCGGTATCGGAGCGGGCGACCCGGACCAGCTCACCGTGCAGGCGGTGAGAGCGCTCAACGAGGTCGATGTCTTCTTCCTGCTCGACAAGGGCGCGGAGAAGACCGATCTGATCGGTCTGCGGCACGAGATCCTGCGCCGGCATGTCGAGGGCGACCGCTACCGGCTGGTGGAGACCCGCGATCCGCTGCGGGACACCGCGGCCGACGGCACCGCCTACCCGGGGACCGTCGACGACTGGCGGAGCCGGCGGGCCGATCTGTACGAGCGCATGATCAGCGACGAGCTGGGCGAAGGGCCGGACGACGACCGGACCGGCGCGTTCCTGGTCTGGGGCGATCCCGCCCTGTACGACTCCACGCTCGGGATCCTGGCGGAGGTCCTGGCACGTGGCACGGTCCGGTTCGAGCACGAGGTGATCCCGGGCATCAGCAGTGTCTCCGCGCTCGCCGCCAGGCACCGGGTCGGGCTGAACCGGGTGGGCGGGCCCGTGCAGATCACCACGGGCCGACGGCTCGCCGAAGGATGGCCGGAGGGCGTGGACGACCTCGTCGTGATGCTCGACGCGCACCAGTCCTTCCGGCACCATCTCGCGGCCGACCCGGTCATCCACTGGGGCGCCTATGTGGGAACGAAGGACGAGATCCTGGTCTCCGGGCGGCTCTCGGAGGTGGCCGACCGTATCGAGGAGCTGCGGTCGGCGGCCCGGGAGCGCAAGGGCTGGATCATGGACACCTATCTGCTGAGCCGGGACCGGGAGCCGGA
>NZ_MAUD01000082.1 GCF_001700515.1 Streptomyces lushanensis | reverse complement strand
TGCGCATATAGGCCCGCCCCGGGCCTTCGGCCGCGGGGCGGGCCTATATGCGCAGGAGTTGCAGCTCGCTCAGGGACGGCGGGGCCCGGTCGTCCGGCGCCGGCCCCACCGGCCGCCGCGCCGGGGCGACAGGTTCGGCGGCGCCCGAGGGCGGGGCCGATCCGGTCAGGGCGGACAGCGCGGGCCCGGTGCTCGTACCGGCCGCCGCGCAGGTGCCGTCCGCGTGATCGAGATGGCCGCCGCCCTCATGATCCGGATGTGCGCAGTCCCGCGCTCCGGCCGGCATGACATGGGCGGGCGGCGACGCGCCGTGCGCGGGGGTCGCTGTCATGGGGACCGGTGCCAGGCCGTGCATCGCGAGCACTCCGGCCACCACCGCCAGCACCAGCAGCGAGAGGCCCCGTACCCGCCGGGGCCGGTTCGCGCCGCGCGCTGCCCAACTCATGTGCTCATCGTAAGCACCGCACGGCTGACCTGGTGATCTGGGATGACCCGGGCGGGTCCGGAGTGGTACGCCGTGCGGGCTCGCCCGCCGCGCACGCATGTCACCGCGGGCGCGTGCCGCTTCGCTCCCTCGACAGCAGCCACAGCAGATGGACACCGCCGAGGGCTCCGGTGACCAGGCCCACCGGGATCTGGAAGGGGGAGAGCAGCCGCTGGGCCAGCAGATCGGCCGTGGCGAGGAGGAGCGCTCCGGTGACCAGGGCGGCGCCGATCGGGGCACCGGGCGACCGCGTGACCCGGCGGGCGAGTTGAGGGGCCGCCAGCGCGAGAAAGCCGATCGGGCCCGCGACCGCGATGGCCGTGCCGGCCAGGGCGACACCGAGCAGCAGGCCGGCCGCGCGGACTCGCGCGATGTTCACCCCGAGCGCGCCCGCCGTGTCGTCCCCCATCTCCATCAGACGCAGCGGCCTGCCGACGGCCAGGGCCGCCACCGCGAGCAGCGGCAGGGCGAGTGCCAGCGGGGTGACCTGCGGCCAGGAGACGGCGTTGAGACTGCCGAACGTCCAGGCCTTGGCGCTCTCCGCCGACTCCAGATCGGCCCGGGTGATGAGGTAGTCGTTGACCGAGGCGAGCATGGCGCCGACGGCGATACCGGCGAGCACCAGGCGGTTGCCGGAGACTCCGCGCGTGGCGGTGAATCCGTACACGGCAGCCGCCGTGACCAGACCACCGAGCACCGAACCCGCGCCGACCCCGACCCCCGCGGCGGCGCCGCCCGCCAGAAGGACCACGAGCGCGCCGCTGGTGGAGCCGGTGGTGAACCCGATGACGTCGGGGCTGCCGAGCGGATTGCGCGACAGACTCTGGAACAGGGCTCCGGACAGTCCGAGCGCGGCGCCCACCAGCAACGCGGCGCAGACGCGCGGCAGCCGCTGGCCGACGACGATGAACCGGTCGGTGCCGGAGCCGCCTCCCAGGAGTACGTCGAGGATCTGGCCCGTACCGATGCGGTAGGTACCGGTGAACATGGTCACCGCCCACACCACCGCGCAGGCCGACAGCAGCACGGTCACGACGGCCGCCGTCCGTCCCGGGTAACGGAACGCGAGCCCGCCGGGGAGCCGCAGCACCCGGTTCGCGGTGGCGCGCCGCGCGCCGGTGCGCCGCGTACGGGTGCGACGAGCGGCCGGGCGACGGGGAGTCGGGCCGTCCGGGGCCTTCAGCGTGTACTTGGCCGTGGTGTTCACGAGGAGACCGCCCCCCGGCGCACGACGAGCCACAGCAGCGCGGGCGCTCCGAGGAACGCGGTGACGATGCCCACCTCGATCTCGCCCGGCGGAGCGATCACCCGTCCCGCGATGTCGCCGACCAGGAGCAGGATCGCACCGCCCGGCAGGGAGAAGGCCAGCAGCCGGCGCAGGTCGGGCCCCAGGACCAGCCGCAGGACATGTGGAACGACCAGTCCGACGAAGGCGATCGGTCCCGCGGCGGCCGTCGAGGCACCGCACAGCAGCATGATCGAGAGGAATCCGGCCGCGCGGATCCGGGGGACCCGGAGCCCGAGTGCCGCACCCGCCTCGTCGCCCAGCGCGAGGGCGTTCAGGGACGGGCCGAGGGCGAGCGCGATCAGTGTTCCGACGGCGACGAACGGGACGGCGGCGGTCAGCGCCTCCGAACCGCGGTTCTCCAGCGCGCCCACCACCCAGAACCGGTACGAGTCGAACGCCTCCGTGTCGAACATCGTGACGATGCCCGTGCAGGCGCCCAGACTCGCCGAAAGCGCCGCTCCCGCCAGCACGAGCCGGGTGTGCTGATGGCCGCGCGACGCGCCGGAGGTGAGCGTATGGACGAGCAGGGCGGCCAGTACGGCGCCGGCGAGGGCGAACCAGACATAGCCGGACACGCCGGTGACCCGGAACGCGGCGATCGCGACCACCACCGCGAAGGAGGCGCCGGCGTTGACGCCCACGAGGCCCGGCTCGGCCAGCGGGTTACGGGTGATGGCCTGCATGACGACACCGGCCAGGGCGAGCGCCGCGCCGACGACGACCGCCAGAACGGTACGGGGCATCCGCAGCCGCCGGACGATGATGGCCTCCGGGCTTCCGTCGTCATGCAGCAGGACGCGCCACACGGTCTCCAGGGGGATGCTCCGCGCGCCAACTCCCAGGCTGACCAGGACGAGCAGCAGGACGACACCGAGACAGACCAGGAGCGCGACGAACAGCCGCCCGCGCCCGAGCGCGCGTCGCCGCGGTCCGGCGGCCCGCGCGCCGCCGGGCCTCGGCCCGCCGTCCGACGGTCCCCGGTCCGCGGAGCGCGTACCTCCGGATGTGTGATCTATCGCATGACTGCCATACCTACTCATCGACACTTAGGGAAGCCTAAGCTAAGTGACCGTGTACCGCTTCCGTGATCTTCATCTCAGTCTCCGTCTCACCCGTGTCGTCAGCGGGTTCGCCGTGGCCGGCGCCCTGCTGCTCAGTGGCTGCTCCGCCGACTCGGGCGACTCCGCCACCGCCGCGTCGGCAGGCAGGGGCAGCGCCGCGCCCTCGGCCTCCGCCGGCCACACCGCGCCCCGCACCGTGCCCAAGGGCATGGGTAGCGGCAAACCGGACGGTGAATTCCCGCGTACGGTCGGCCACTTCGAGGGCAGGACCACCATCGCGGCCGAGCCCGAGCGGGTCGTGGTCATCTCCACCGGTCAGGCCGACGCGCTGCTCACCCTCGGCACCGTGCCGGTCGGCTCTACCCGGGGCGACGGCGCGGACCTCGTACCCGGCTATCTGTTCGAGGACTTCCCGCAGGACGCGGCCCGGCTGGCGAAGGTCGTCGATGTGGGCTCCCGGGTGGATCCCGATCTGGAGACCATCGCCAACGTCAAGCCCGATCTGATCCTGATGAACATCGCGGGCAAGAATGCCAAGGGTCTCTACACCGCGCTGAGCGAGCTGGCGCCCACCATCGCCACCCAGGGCACCGGGCTCTACTGGAAGCAGGACTTCCTGCTGGTCGCCGACGGGCTGGGCAGGACCGCGCGGGCGCAGTCGTTCCTGGACGCGTTCCACGCCGACGCCGTCGCACTGGGCAAAGCGGTCGACAAGCCGGTCACGGTGTCCTTCCTGCGGCTCAACGGAGACCGTCTGCGGGTCTTCGGTGTGCCCTCGTTCACCGGCAGCATCGCCGAGGACGCGGCGCTCGGACGGCCCGAGAGCCAGCGCTTCGACGAGACGTCGGAGGACATCAGCAACGAGCAGCTCGACCGGGCCGACGCCGACTGGCTGTTCTACGGAGTCCAGGGCGCCGGGTCCAAGACCTCGGCGCTCACCGGGGCACCGCTGTGGCCGACGCTGTCCGCCGTCGTCGGGAAGACCGCGATCCCGGTCGACGACGACGCCTTCTATCTCAACACCGGCCCCACGGCGGCCCGGGACGTGCTCGCCGTGCTGAAGAAGCATCTGGCGCCGAAGAGCTGACAAGGACTGACGAAGAGCCGACGAAGAGCCGGCGAGGGGTCGGCGCGAACCGGACGGCACCGCCCCGGGTTGCGCACCCTTCCCGCAGACCGTCCCACCGACCCGCCCGCCGTCGCCGCACGGCGGGCGGGTCCCGCTCGTCCAAAGGACCGACCGCTCCCACAGTCAGCCCTACCGGCCGTCCGACGGCCCATCGCCCGCCCGGCCGCCCCGTCGGCTCCGGCCGTTTCACCCGCCGTTGTGATCCGGACCGCTCACACACAGCGCGGCGATCCGGTCCAGCACCGTGTCCAGCCCGGCTTCGAGCGCCACGGTGTCCCGGCGGATCCGGGTGAGCAGCAGACCGCCCTGGAGCGCGACGAGCGTGGCGAGCGCCAACTGGTCCGGAT
The DNA here is from genome assembly GCF_001700515.1 of Streptomyces lushanensis. Classification (GTDB taxonomy): domain Bacteria; phylum Actinomycetota; class Actinomycetes; order Streptomycetales; family Streptomycetaceae; genus Streptomyces; species Streptomyces lushanensis. The sequence goes on along the minus strand of NZ_MAUD01000082.1, from coordinate 23,488 downwards.
CGGTGTCCCGGCGCAGCTCGCCCCGGTCGTACATCGCCCGCAGCCCGTCGCGGATCGACGTCTCCCACCGGGCGAACCCGGCCGCGACCTCGCCGCGTGCCACGGGATCGGTTCCGGCGAGTTCACTGCCCAGCGAGCCGATCGGACAGCCGCCCGCGCGGTCCCGCCCTCGCTGCCGCACCACCATGAGGTCCCGCCAGGCCCGCAGCGCCTCCAGACTGTCGAGCCGGCCGAGCAGCGGTTCCTGTGCTTCCAGTACGGCGTCGGTCGAGAACGCGATCACCGCGCGGACCAGGGCCCGCTTGTCCCCGAAGTAGTGGTAGATCTGCGAAGGACTCACCTCGGCGGCCTTCTGGACGTCCTCCAGACTCGTCCCCGCCACTCCGCGCTCGAACATCAGTTCCGCCGCGGCCGTGACGATCCGGTCGCGGGTGGCCGCGCCCTTCCGGGTCAGACGACGGGCATCGGCGGTGGCTTCCTCCGTGGACATGGCGTCAGGATAACCAGCGATTTGGAGCTGATGCTCCAGAAATCGACCCATCGCGCCGAAAGGGAGCCGGCGATGCCCACCCGGACCGCCGGCGCCCGCGGCGAGCCATGCCCGTGCCCGGACCGGCCGGCACCCGGATCGGGGCGGGTGCCGACGCGGCCCGTACCGCCGTGGCGGTACGGGCCGTCGGACCAGGGGGCCGTCAGCCCACGAAGATCTCCACGACGGACCAGACGGCGAGGCCCAGCATGCACACGCCGCCGACGCGCTGGACGGTCCTGAGCGGGACACGCGTGGCGATGAAGCGGCCCGCGAGCAGCGCCAGCGCGGAGACCGACATCAGAGCGGCGGCCGATCCGATCGCGGTCGACCAGGTGCCGTTGCTGGCAGCGAGATTGGCGGTGGTGATCTGTGTCAGATCGCCCCACTCGCTGATGAACACGGCCATGAAGGCGGTCGAGTAGACCGGCCAGAACCCGGTGACGGTCTTCTTCCCGCTCTCCTCGCCCTCGTCGCCGCCTCCGCCGCGCAGCAGCATGAACGCGCCGAAGGCGAACAGCAGCGCGGAGACGAGCTTGACGATCCAGCCGGGAAGCAGCCCGATCAGACTGCCCGCCCCGACGGCGATGGCGACATGGACGAGGAACGCCGTCGATGTGCCGAACCAGACGTAGAGCGGACGCATACGCGTCCCCATGGCCAGGGACGCGAACATGGTTTTGTCGGGGAGCTCCGCTAGGAAGATCAGCCCGAAGGCGGTGAGGACCGCCAGGGGGTCGAGAGACATTCCGGGTGGCTTTCTCTGAGGGCCGGGCCCGGGTCTTCGCGAAGCACCGTGAGGAGCAGGAGGACCACTCGGCCCGGCATGTCGGCGCGCCCGCGGGACACGGGTACGTCAATGCCTGACCGAAGGTCTCGCCCGCCCGTCCGACCGACGGGCCCGGCCACCGGGAACCCGGGGGTTCCAGTGTGTCGACGACCGGTTCGCGGGGCTACTCCCCTTCGCGGTCACCCAGACTACCCCACCCCGGAAGAGTGACCCCGGCCGGTACGGGTGAAGGGGCCGGCCGCCCGGCACACGCCGTCCGCGCAACGCGTGCACGGCTGCCGCCGCGAGGGCCGTACTCCGGACGGCCCTGCCCGGTGGCCCGGTATCCGGGTCTGTCGTGTAGTGGGTGCAGTGGCCGCGATCTGGCGGTCGGAGTGCTGCCCCTGGGGCGGCCGGATCTGAGGAGCCTTCATGAGGAGCAACACCAGGACAGCCACCGCCGTGGCAGCCGCCGTGCTGTGCGCCGCGGCGCTCGTCGGATGCTCGGACAACGGCGACAGCGGTTCCGAGTCCCGGGCCGAGGCACCTGCGGACTTCGCGGCGGCCCCGACCACCCCGTCCGGAACAGTGAGCCCGTCGGCGAACCCGTCCGACGAGGTGGGCACGATCTCCGCCAAGAAGGGGCCGCTCGGGACGATCCTGGTGGACGACAAGGGTCGTACGCTCTACCTCTTCGAGGCCGACAAGACCAAGGAGTCGACCTGCAAGGACGGCTGCGCGAAGGCCTGGCCTCCCGGACTCGAGACCAGCGGCGCGTCGCCCAAGGCCGGCACCGGCGGTGTGAAGGCGAACCTGATCTCCACCACGACCCGCAGCGACGGCACCAAGCAGGTCACGTACAACAACCACCCGCTGTACCGGTTCGAGGGCGACAAGAAGCCCGGCGAGACCAACGGCCAGGGCCTGACCGCCTTCGGCGCGAAGTGGTACGTCGTCGACACCGCGGGCAAGGCGATCACCACACCGGTCTCCAGCACCAGCCCGAGCGCGAGCGCGAGTGAGAGCGCCAGCCCCACCGCCACCTCCAGCGACTACTGACCGCTGTCCATGGGCCCGACAGCTCGGAGAAGCCATGCCGCTCCCGCACGGCACCGGCAGGGCGGCCCTGGCCGCGACACTTGCCGCCGTCTGCGTGACCGCCCTGGTCGGCTGTTCCAGCAGCAGCGGCGGCGGCAAGTCCGCCGGCTCCACCAGGCCTTCCCCGGGCCGGGCCTCCCCGTCCGACGGTGGACAGGATCAGGTCACCGATGAGGTCACCATCGACGACTTCGCCTTCATGCCCGAGACCCTGACCGTGGCACCGGGCGCGAGGATCACCGTGACCAACAAGGACAACAGCGCGCACACCGTGACCGCGACCAGCGGCAGGGCCTTCGACTCGGGGACCGTCGACGCGGGCAGGACCGTCACCTTCACCGCCCCCGCCAAGGCCGGTGTGTACCCGTACATCTGCACCATCCACCCGTTCATGAAGGGCGTGCTCACGGTGCGCTGACTCCGCCACCGCCGCCCTCGTCACCGCCGGCGCTCGTCACGACCACCGACGACCGCGCTCGTCACCACCACCGCCGACTTCGTCATCACCGCCCGCCGCCCGGACACGCCTGGCCCCCGCCGGCCACGCGGGGCGCGGGGGCGGGGGCACACGGTCGGTCAGGAGTCAGTCGGTCGTCCGGTCAGGAGCCGCGGCTGCGTCTCAGTGCCGCGGGCCGCGCTTGCCGCCGAAGTCCTGGTCCGTCCGGTCCGGCCGGCCGGTCTGGTCGGTGTCGTACTCGATCCGTTCCTTGCGGACGTCGGCCGAGACCTCCTTCTGCTCGGTGACCTTCTCCGTCTCCATCCGCACCCGCTCGACGGGAATGGTCTCCTTGCTGATCACCGGCTGCTCGGCGTGCAGAGTCACCTCGGTCTGGGCCTCGCTGATGGGGGAGCGGCCCATACGCGAACGGTCCTCGGGCGCGATCGCCTCGTGGATGACGCGGACCTCCTCATGACTGAGAGGAACGGACGTGCTCACGCTCTCGGTGACGACGACCTTGCGCAGCCGCGCGTGACCGATCTCGTGCTCCTCGGTGCTGATGTGGAGCTGCTCCTCGGACCGGATGAGTTCCTCGCCCCGGGCCTCCTTGCCCTCGGCGGACCCCGCTCCGCGCACTCCCGCCACGGGCCGTCCCCGGCCTCCCGCGGCGGGCTCCGCCGGTATACCGGCACCGGCGGACATACCGGCTCCCGCTCCCGCGGCCATACCCGTGCCGGAGCCCGCCCCCGCCTCCGCGCCGGTCCCCGTCCGCGTCCCCGCCGTCGCGGCCGGGGCGCTCGCGCTCTCGGCCATGCCGAGACCGGAACCCGTGGTGGCCAGGCCGTAGTGCTCGTAGAGCTGCTTCTCCTGGCCCGGGTCGAGATGCTCGTCGGCCGCCAGCCGCGGTGCTTCCTTGACGGTCTCCTTGGCGTAAGGGACATGGATGTCCTCCCCGGCGCGACGGGCGCCGGTGAGCGGGACGAGGCTCTCGTTCATACCGAACAGACCGGTCTTCACGGTCACCCACTCCGGGCGGCCCGTACGGTCGCCCACATAGACCTGGCCGACGTTGCCGATCTTGTCGCCGTCCTTGTCGTACACGGGCAGCCCCGTGAGCCTGCTGGGGTCGTTGAACACGCCATCGGCTGACATCAGCGATCACTCCTCGCGTGGGGGAAGCGCGTCTGCGGGATTGGCCCCTCACGGTCAGGCGCGCACGACTCCATCGCGCCTCCGTCCGGCACCGGTGGCAACCGGGGGAGACCCGGGGCCACACGCCGTTTCAGCCCGGTCCGCCGTCCGAGCAGCGGTCACGGCGGATGGCCCCCGGTTCCGGATATCCGCCATTCGGGTGAATATTAGGTAATTGATCGGTTTTCTTCCGGCGGACGGGCGCCGGACCGGCGGACGAGCGCCGCACTGGAGGTACGGATTCGTGGGGTGCGGAGTACGGAGAGCGCGAACATGGCTGTGAAACGTATCGGTCTCGTCGTCCACCACGGCCGCTCCGAGGCCGTCGAGGCGGCCCGCGCCGTCTACGGCTGGTGCGACACGCGCGGGATCCCCTACAAGGAGATCGATGTCTGGAAGGCGCACGAACCGCGCCACGACAGCCAGGAGGAGGCGTTCTCGGCGGGCAACCCCGACCTCGTCGTCACTCTCGGCGGCGACGGGACCTTTCTGCGCGGCGCGCGGATCGCGGCCGAGAACGGCGCCGCCGTGCTCGGGGTCGATCTGGGCCGTGTCGGCTTTCTGACGGAGGTCCCGGCCGACAAGGTCACCCGTGCGCTGGACGCCGTCCACGAGGGGCGCGCCGCGATCGAGGAGCGGATGACGCTCACCATGCGGGCCTCGCGCGCGCTGGAGATGCCGTCGGACGTGGAGGCGCTGCTCCGCTACGGACGCGGTCCCGCGCTGCCGCCCCTGCACGTCCGTCCCGACACCACGGAGGGCGAGGGCTGGGGCGTGGCCCTGGACATCATCGCCGTCAACGATGTCGTACTGGAGAAGCTCGCCCGGGACCGGCAGGTCAATCTGGGCATCTACATCGCGGGCCGGCTCCTCGCCTCGTACTCCGCGGACGGTGTCATCGTGGCCACTCCCACCGGCTCGACCGCGTACAGCTTCGCGGCCGGCGGTCCGGTGCTCTCACCGCACATGGACGCCGTGGTCTTCACGCCGGTGGCGCCGCACATGACCTTCGACCGCACGGTCGTGGCCGCTCCCGACGAGCCGGTGGCGGTACGGGTGCTGCCGCACTCGGGCGAGGCGGCGCTGAGCATCGACGGCCAGCTCCGCGGAGTGCTGGATCCGGGGGACTGGGTCGGTGTGTACGGGGCGGAGTACCGGCTGCGGCTGATCCGGCTGGGGCCCACCGACTTCTACACCAGGCTGCGCGAGCGCTTCCGGCTCGCCGACGCGCCCGCCACCGCCGCCGACGGGGAGTCCTCGCCGCTCTTCCGGCCCGACAGCCCGGTTCCGGCCGACCTGGCCCATCTGCGGCTGCCGCCTCCTCCGTCGCACTCCTGAGCCGTCCGCCCGAGGCCCGAGGGGTGCGGCCGGGTGCGGCGCCACCGCCTACCGACAACTGAATGGCTCTGGACAAAAAATATTGTCGGTAGCTAGGATGGAGCCATGTTGGACGTGACCGTGATCGAGGACGCGGCGGCGGCAGCCGTCTCGCTGGATCCTATGAGGGCCCGGCTGCTCGCCGAGCTGGCCGCCGGACCCGCGTCGGCGACGATGCTCGCCGGGCGGGTCGGGCTGCCCCGGCAGAAGGTCAACTACCACCTGAAGGCACTGGAGCGGCACGGACTGGTCGAGCTGGCCGGTGAGCGCAGGAAGGGCAATGTCACCGAGCGGCTGATGCGGGCCACGGCGGCCTCGTACGTCATCTCGCCGCTCGCCCTGGCCGCGGTGCAGCCCGACCCGGGCCGCTTCCGCGACCAGCTCTCCGCGCGCTGGCTGCTCGCGGTCGCGGCCCGGCTCGTGCGGGACGTGGGCGCCCTGATCACCGGAGCGACGAAGGCCCGCAAAGGACTGGCGACCTACGCGCTCGACGGCGAGGTGCGCTTCGGCTCCGCGGCCGACCGCGCCGCGTTCGTGGAGGAGCTGACGCGTGGCGTCGGCGCGCTGATCGCCAAGTACCACGACGAGCACGCCGATTCCGGCCGTGACCACCGGATCGTCGTGGCGCTCCACCCCACCGTCAAACCGGCCGCCTCCGTGACGGAGGGCGGCTCCGTGACCTCGGGCGCCGGCGCGCCGCCGGACGGCGCCGCGCCGGTGACCACCGGCCCGGCCTCCATCGAGGAGGCCTCATGAAGGGACCTCGCCGGCTCGTCCGCCCGTCCCTGTCGTCCTGTCCTGTCCGAGCCCTTTCGGTATGCGGCATTCAGCACAACGTCCGCGCGCGCCCGCGCGTCTGAGGAGTCACCACATCATGTCCAAGGAATTCGAGATCGTCCGCGAGTTCGAGGTCGACGCGAGTCCCGAGCAGGTCTGGGAAGCGATCACCACGGGTACCGGGGGCTGGCTGTGGCCCATGGAGTACGAGGCCCGCGAAGGCGGCGCGGCACCGTACGGCGGCACCATCACCGCGTGGGAACCGCAGCGGCGGCTGACCGCCAGGACCGAGAACACGGAGGGCATCGACCAGCAGACACTGAACCAGCTGGACCATCGCATCGAGCCCCGTGAGGGCGGCGGTTCCTGGGTGCGCTACGTGCACAGCGGCATCCTCGTCGAGGACTGGGACAACCAGTACGACGGCGCGAACAAGCACACCGACTTCTATCTGCACACCCTGCGTCAGTATCTGCTGCACTTCGCCGGGCGGCCCGTCACCTTCGCGGGCACCGACGGCCCCGCGGCCTCCGGCGCACCGGGCGCGTTCGAGGTGGCGAGCCGGGGACTCGGACTGCCCGACGACGCGGCCGAGGGCGCCACCGTGCGCGTCGAGGTGCCGGGTGAGGGCGGCGTGGACGCCGTCCTCGACTACCGGAATCCGTACTTCGTGGGGCTGCGCACCGAGACGGCGATGTACCGGCTCTTCGGCAGGAACCACTTCGGCGCGCCGGTCGGGATCAGCGTGCACGACTTCGCTCCCGGCGCCGACGCCAAGCGGATCGAGGGCGCGTGGCGGAACTGGCTCGACGGAGTCTTCGCGTAGGTCCCGACGGAGTCCTCGCCCGGTTCCTGTCCGGAGCTGACGCCGAAGACGCGCCGACGCGGTACGGGATGAGGCCGTCGCGGCCGGGAGAGACGGCATGATCGAGGCGCTGCTCCAGGCCCGGGGCCCTGGGGCCCTGAGCGAACGGGAGCGACACCCATGGCCACGCGCGCGGCATTGTTCGATGTCGACGGAACCCTCGTCGACACCAATCACCTCCATGTGACCTGCTGGTGGGAGGCGTTCCGCCAGGCCGGTCACACGGTGCCGATGTCCGGGATCCACCACTCGATCGGGCTGGGCGCCGGTGAACTCGTCGCGCGTCTGCTCGGCGACGACCGGGACCGCGATCAGGACGCCGTGATCAGCGCCGCGCACACCACGCTGTACGCGACCTACTTCGACCGGCTGCCCGCCCTGGAGGGCGCGGGTGATCTGCTGCGGTCACTGGACGACCGCGGCTGGCGGGTCGTCCTCGCCACCTCGGCCGGAGAGGCCGAACTGACCGCGCTGCGCCGGGCGCTCGACGCCGACGAGGTCATCACCGCCGCGGTCGGCTCGAACGGCGCCGCCGTGGGCAAGCCCGCGCCCGACCCGGTGCACCGGGCGCTGGAACTGGCCGGGACGACCGCCGAGCGGGCGGTGTTCGTCGGAGACACCGTCTGGGACATGGAGGCGGCGTCCAGAGCCGGGGTCCGCGGTGTCGCCCTGCTGTCGGGCGGTATTCCGCGCACCGCGCTGGAGTCCGCGGGCGCCACGGCCGTCTACGAGGACCCGACCGCGCTGCTGGCCCGTCTCGACACGAGCCTGTTCGCGGACCTGGACGGTCGCTGAGCGCCACGCGCGAGCCGCCGCGGCCCGCCCCGGACCGCTGACCGCCCTCACTCCGGGGGCCCGTTCTCCCGGGACCGGGCCTCCGGGGAACCGGCCTCGCGGGACGGGGCCTTCCGGGTCCGTGTCCATTCCCGCAGCCCCTCGGCCGTCCAGGTGTTGACGACCCGTTCCGCCGGTACGCCGCACTCCTGCGCCCGCGCGCATCCGAGGAGCTGCCAGTCGAGCTGCCCCGGCGCGTGGGCGTCCGTGTCGACCGCGAAGAGGACGCCGGCCGCGACCGCCTCGCGCAGCAGCCGGCGAGGCGGGTCGAGCCGTTCCGGGCGGCTGTTGATCTCCACCGCCGTCCCGGATTCGGCGCAGGCGGCGAACACCGCCTCCGCGTCGAACTCCGACTCGGGCCTGCCGCCCTCGCGCCGGTCCCGGCGGCCCGTTCCCCGGCGCGCCGTCAGCAGCCGTCCGGTGCAGTGCCCGAGGACATCGGTGAGCGGATCGCGCACGGCCGTGATCATCCGCGCGGTCATCGGAGCGGAGTCCATCCGGAGCTTCGAGTGCACCGACGCGACCACCAGATCGAGCCGGTCGAGCAGTTCCCGCTCCTGGTCCAGCGAACCGTCCGGCAGGATGTCGCACTCGATCCCGGTGAGCAGCCGGAACGGTGCCCACCGCTCGTTCAGCTCCGCGATCACCTCAAGCTGTTCACGCAGCCGCCCGGCCGTCAGACCCCGTGCGACGGTGAGCCTGGGGGAGTGGTCCGTGAGCACGGCCCACTCATGGCCGAGCGCCGCGGCCGTCCGTCCCATCGCCTCGACGGAGCCGGCGCCGTCCGACCAGTCCGAGTGGAGATGGCAGTCGCCGCGCAGCGCGGCGCGCAGGGCGTGCCCGTGGTCGGCGAGCGGTACTCCGGCCTCCCGCTCCAGCCGTGCCAGATAGCCGGGGACGGCACCCGCGACCGCTTCCTCGACGACCTGTGCCGTCTTGGGGCCGATGCCCCGCACCCGGCCCAGCGTGCCGCTCGCGGCGCGCCGTGCGACCTCGTCGGGAGACATCTCCGCCACCGCCTCGGCGGCGGTGCGGAAGGCCCGTACCCGGTAGGTCTCGGCCAGTGAGCGCTCCAGCAGAAAGGCGATCCTGTCGAGAGCCTCCACCGGATCCATGGCGCCCCCAGCGTGTCGGTCGCGTTCCGCCCATTGTCCGTGCCGTTCCGGCGCCGTGCATGGCGAGGCCCCGCAGACGGGGGATGTGCCGCGGGGCCTGCCTGGACCGTTGCTCGTCGTTCACCGTGGCGCGGTGCGACGACGCGCACGCCTCCCGCCGTAAGGATTACGGGCGACGCGCCCCAGGCAGTGCCTGGTGGGCGGCTGTCGGCCGTTCCATGCCTCTCGGCCGGACGGGCGCCGTCCGGGCCGCCGGGTGTTGGCGGCGAAAGGAAGAGGACGGCTGCCGGCGTGGCGGCGGGGTGGTGCGTGGAGCGTCAGGTCAGTTCTGAACGGTACGACGCTTGCGCGCGGCCCACATGATGCCCGCTCCGGCGACCACCACGACAGCGGCGGCTCCGGCGATCATCGGCGTGGCGCTCGAAGAACCCGTCTCGGCGAGGTTGTCCCCGGCGGGGCTCGGCTGCGACGAGGGAAGCGCGTCCTCGGAGCTGGTGGGCTCCTCGGTCGGCGTGGCGGGAGCGGCCTCCGACGGAGTCTCCTCCGACGGGGTCTCCGAGGAGGGGCTCTCCGCCGGCGGCGGAGTCGTGGACTCCGACTCCGAAGGCGACGGGCTGGTTCCCTCGCAGACCGGGGCGGTCTTCTGGTCGTCGACGTTGTAACGCTCGCCGTCGGCGGCCTTGACCACGAGCCGGACGGTCAGCTCGGCCGAGTGGTCCGGAAGCGTGAGCTTCTTGTGGAACTCGTTCTGGAAGTTCTCCGTGGGCAGCAGGTCCTTGCCGTCCACGGTGACCGTCACGGTGTTCTTGTCGCTGTTGCCGTAGGCGGTGAGATCGAGGCTCACCTCGGAGCACGTCACCGACCAGGTCGGCGTGTGCGCGAACGCCGGAGCGGCCGACAGACCGACCGCGAGCGCACCCGCCGTCGCAGCTGTTATGAGGGCGCCTCTGCGCCGCCATGATCCGCTGAATAGAGTCACAGATTCCTCCGAATAACCGCGCCGCCCACGATGACGGCGCGGGCGCACAGTACCGCCATCGGCCATGACCTCATCAACCGCCCCACCCAACTCGGCCTCTCCCCGCACCTCATCTCCCTGGTGGGAGGGGGGATGGTGGTTCACGCACCGGGCGAATGGGGCAGGCCGGGATGGCGTGATCACATCGGGTCCGGCGGGCCTGATCGGAGTGTCATCGCTGATGACGCCCATTTCCGCCGGGTTTTGGACGGTGGGGGCGAGTGCGCTTCCCCGAATGCTGTACGTACCATTGCGCATTGGGCAAAGTTTGCGTCAATTAACGCGCCCGAGTTTCTCGTTGCCGCGAGAGCGAGCGATTCACGCCAGCGCGGCGGCCTGATTTCGGAATGCGCGCGGGGGGAAATGGATCTGCTCCCGCACCCGCGCGGCTCCTTGGCGAGGTCCGTGAGTGTTCCGCCCGGCACACGCAGTAAGGCCGTACAGATCTCCAGGGTGTCGGGACCGGTACGGAGCGCCACCCGGTGCGGCGGTCGGCGGTGCCTCCCGTCGCCCACTTGGACGGCGGCCACACAGGCGATGGTCGCCGCGGCCGTGGAGCGCGGCGTCTGTGCGACGCGCGGCTCCCGCCGCCGCTTCACGGACGCGGAGGGCTCCCTGACATCCCGACCGGTCGCCGACCACGGCGCGCCGGGTGAATCTGGGGGAGCGCCTTCCCGCGAAGCCGGGGCCCGGGCCGCAGACGCTGGAGGAAGCGATGGGTGTCCGCAGACTGATCCACGACTGGCCCGTCCGCCGCCAGTTCACCGGTTCCGACCCGCTCGGGCGCGGCCGGGCCGCGATGTCCTCCCGTACGGAGGCGCTCGGAGCGCGTACCGGGACCGCCGACCGGGTCGTCAAGTCCATCTGCCCGTACTGCGCCGTCGGCTGCGGTCAGCAGGTCTACGTCAAGGACGACCGTGTCGTACAGATCGAGGGAGATCCCGACTCCCCGGTCAGCCGCGGCCGGCTCTGTCCCAAGGGCTCGGCGACGCTCCAGCTCACCACCGGCCCGTCCCGCCGCCATCAGGTCCTCCACCGGCGTCCGTACGCCACGCGGTGGGAACCGCTCGATCTGGAGACGGCCATGGACATGGTCGCGGAACGGGTGGTCGAGACCCGCCGCCGTACCTGGGAGTGGGAACACGAGGGGGTGCGCACCGCCCGCACGCTCGGCATCGCGAGCCTCGGCGGGGCCACCCTGGACAACGAGGAGAACTACCTCATCAAGAAGCTGCTGACCGGTCTGGGCGTGGTCCAGGTCGAGAACCAGGCCCGGGTCTGCCACAGCTCCACCGTGGCCGGTCTCGGTACCTCGTTCGGGCGAGGCGGGTCCACCACGTTCATGCAGGACCTTCAGCACGCGGACTGCATCGTCATCCAGGGCTCCAACTACGCGGAGGCGCACCCGGTCGGCTTCCAGTGGGTCATGGAGGCGAAGGCGCGCGGTGCCCTGGTCATCCACGTGGATCCGCGTTTCACCCGTACCAGCGCGGTCGCCGATCTGCACGTACCGATCCGCGCGGGCAGTGACATCGCCTTCCTCGGCGCGCTGATCAACCATGTGCTCACCGAGGAGAAGGACTTCCGGGAGTACGTGCTCGCCTACACCAACGCGGCCACGCTCGTGAGCGAGGACTTCCGGGACACCGAGGATCTCGGCGGGGTCTTCTCCGGTCTCGACGAGGAGCTGGGCCACTACGACCGCACGAGCTGGCAGTACGAGGGCGCGGACGCGGCCGGCCGGCCGGAGCGGCAGAAGCGGGAGCGCGGAGACCGGCACGCCGAGGCCCGGGTCCATGAGGCCGGCCAGGCGGAGTCGCACGGTTGCGGCGGTGCCAGGGCCGACGCCCGGCCCGCGCGCGACGAGACGCTCCGGCATCCGCGCTGTGTCTACCAGATCCTCCGGCGGCACTACGCGCGCTACACCCCCGAACTGGTGGAGGAGACCTGCGGCATCCCCCGTGAGACCTTCGCGCGTGTGTGCGACGCCCTGACCGCCAACTCGGGCCGCGAGCGGACCAGTGCCTTCGTCTACGCCGTGGGCTGGACCCAGCATTCGGTCGGTTCGCAGTACATCCGCGCGGCCAGTGTGCTTCAGCTCCTGCTCGGCAATGTCGGCCGCACCGGCGGCGGTATCCAGGCACTGCGCGGCCACGCCTCCATCCAGGGCTCCAGCGACATCCCCACGCTCTTCAACCTCCTTCCCGGCTATCTGCCGATGCCGCACGCCCACGCCCACCGGGACCTGGCGTCCTACATCGACGCGAGCCGTACGGACAAGGGCTTCTGGGGCGACGCGCGGGCGTACTTCGTCAGCCTGCTCAAGGCGTACTACGGTGACGCGGCCACCGCCGGGAACGACTTCTGCTACGACCACCTGCCCCGGCTGACCGGCTCGCACTCCACCTACGAGACGGTCGTCGCCCAGCTCGACGGTGTCTGCAAGGGCTACTTCCTGATGGGCGAGAACCCGGCCGTCGGCTCGGCCAACACCCGTCTCCAGCGCCTCGGCATGGCCAATCTGGAGTGGCTGGTCGTGCGGGACTTCTCGCTGATCGAGTCCGCGACCTGGTGGCAGGACGGTCCCGAGATCGAGACCGGCGAGCTGCGCACGGAGTCGATCGGCACCGAGGTCTTCTTCTTCCCGGCCGCCGCGCACACCGAGAAGTCCGGCTCCTTCACCAACACCAACCGCTGGCTCCAGTGGCACCACGCGGCCGTCGAACCCGCGGGCGACGCCCGCAGCGATCTGTGGTTCATGTACCACCTCGGCAAGCGCGTCAAGGCGAAGCTGGCCGGTTCCACCGATCCGATGGACCGGCCCGTACAGGATCTGACGTGGGACTACCCCGTGGAGGGTCCCTACGACGACCCGGTCGCCGAAGCCGTGCTCGCCGAGATCAACGGGCAGGCCGCCGACGGTTCACCGCTGAGCGCGTACACCGAACTGAAGGACGACGGCTCGACGCGGTGCGGCTGCTGGATCTACTGCGGGGTGTACGCGGACGGCGTCAACCTGGCCGCCCGCCGCAGACCGCACACCGAGCAGGACTGGGTCGCCGCGGAGTGGGCCTGGGCCTGGCCCGCCAACCGCCGCATCCTCTACAACCGGGCGTCCGCCGCGCCCGACGGCACTCCCTGGAGCGCGCGCAAGGCGTATGTCTGGTGGGACGGCGCGCGGGGACGGTGGACCGGCCACGACGTCCCCGACTTCATCGTCGACCGCGCCCCGGACCACGTACCGCCGGACGGCGCGACCGGGCCCGACGCGCTGCGCGGCGACGATCCCTTCATCATGCAGGCGGACGGCAAGGGCTGGCTGTTCGCGCCCAACGGGCTGGAGGACGGGCCGCTGCCCACGCACTACGAGCCGCAGGACTCGCCGTTCGCCAACGCGCTGTATCCGGCCGTCGCACGCTCTCCCGTACGGCGGCTGCTCACCCGCGAGGGCAACCGGTTCCACCCCAGCGGCGACCGGCCGGGCGCCGACGTCTATCCGTACATCGTCACCACCCACCGGCTCACCGAGCACTTCACGGCCGGCGGGATGAGCCGCTGGTCGCCCTATCTCGCCGAACTCCAGCCGGAGTTCTTCTGCGAGATCTCCCCGGCACTTGCCGCCGAGCGCGGACTCCGGCACGGCGGCTGGGCCACCATCGTGACCGCGCGCAACGCCATCGAGGCCCGTGTGATGGTGACCGGGCGGATCAGACCGCTGACGGTGCACGGGCGTACGGTCCACCAGATCGGGCTGCCGTTCCACTGGGGGCCCAACGGCGTCTCCACCGGCGACGCGGCCAACGAACTGGTGGCCATCGCCCTCGATCCCAACGCGCACATCCAGGAGGACAAGGCCCTGACGGCGGACATCGTCGCGGGCCGCCGTCCCCGGGGCCCCGAGCTGCCCCGGTTCGTCGACGCGTACCGCAGGCGGGCCGGTATCACCGCACAGACCGGAACGGAGACGCGGACGTGACGCACCATCTGCTCAGTGGACCGGAACACGATCCCGCGCGGGACGCGGGCCATGAGAACGCGCCGCCGCGCGTCGGATTCTTCACCGACACCTCGGTCTGCATCGGCTGCAAGGCGTGCGAGGTGGCCTGCAAGGAGTGGAACGCGATCCCCGAGGACGGAATGGCGTTCACCGGGATGTCCTACGACAACACCCAGGGCCTCGGCGCCTCCACCTGGCGGCATGTGGCCTTCGTCGAGCAGTCCGTGCCGACGGGCGGAGGGCGTACGCGGCTGCCGCTCGTGTCGGGCGGCGGGACGGGCGGCGGGGAGGTGCGATGGCTCATGTCGTCGGACGTCTGCAAACACTGCACCCACGCCGCCTGCCTGGACGTCTGTCCCACCGGCTCGCTCTTCCGCACGGAGTTCGGCACGGTCGTCGTGCAGGACGACATCTGCAACGGCTGCGGATACTGCGTCCCCGCGTGTCCGTACGGTGTGATCGAGCAGCGGCCCTCGGACGGCAGGGCCTTCAAGTGCACGATGTGCTACGACCGGCTGGGCGCCGGACTGGAGCCCGCCTGCGCCAAGGCGTGCCCGACCGAGTCCATCCAGTTCGGCGAGCTCGACGAACTGCGTGAGCGGGCCGCGCTGCGGGTCGACCAACTGCACAAGGAGGGCGTCACCGATGCCCGGCTGTACGGGCACGACCCGCAGGACGGGGTGGGCGGCGACGGGGCGTTCTTCCTGCTCCTGGACGAGCCCGAGGTCTACGGGCTGCCGCCCGCCCCGGTGGTCACCACCCGCGATCTGCCGGTGATGTGGCGGCACGCGGCGACGGCCGCGCTCTCGCTGATGGGCGGCTTCGCGCTGTCGTTCGCGCTGAGCGCGCTCCCCGCGCGCACCGGAAGGACGCGCACCGGAAGGAGGGGACGGGCGTGAAGAGGCGGACGGACGACGTGACGGCCGCTGCCGGGGGGACGTCCGGGAGGACCCCGAACGCCCGCCGGCGCGGGCGGAACGGCGAGGAGCCGATGGTGCCCCGGGCCACCTTCGACTCGTACTACGGACGGCCCGTCATCAAGGCGCCCGGCTGGTCGGCCCGTGACATCGCGGGCTACTTCTTTCTCGGCGGACTCGCGGGCGCGGGCTCCGTGCTGGCCGCGGGCGCGCACCTGACGGGCCGTACGGCCACGGCGACGGTGATGAAGCTCTCCTCGCTCGCCGCGATCACGCTCTCGGCCGCCGCGCTCGTGAACGACCTCGGGCGGCCGGGCCGGTTCGCGAACATGCTGCGGGTCGTCAAACCGACCTCGCCGATGAGCGTCGGCTCCTGGCTGCTCTCCGCCTACGGGCCCTGCGCGGGCGCCGCCGCGCTCTGTGCCGCCACCGGCCGGCTGCCCAGGGCCGGAGTGGCCGCCACCGGCGCGGCGGCCGTGCTCGGGCCCGCCGTGGCCGCGTACACGGCGGTGCTCGCCGCCGACACCGCCGTACCGGCCTGGCACGGGGTCCACCGGGAACTGCCCTATGTCTTCGTCGCCTCGGCGACGGCCGCCGCGTCGGGGATGGCGCTCGTCCTCGCGCCGTCGTGCGAGAGCGGTCCCGCCCGGTGCGCCGCCGTGCTGGCGGCGGCGGGTGAGATCTCCACCATGTCGGCGGCCGAGCGACGGCTCGGAATGGTCGCGGAGACCTACCGCGAGGGCCGCGCGGGACGGCTGCTGCGGGCCGCCCGGGTGCTCACGGTGGCCGGCGCGGCGGGCGCGGCCCTCTACGGGCGGCGCAGCCGTACGGTGGCCGTGGGCAGCGGCGTCATGCTGCTCGCGGGCTCGGCCTGTACGCGGTTCGGTGTCTTCGCGGCCGGTGTCGCCTCGGCCGAGGACCCCGCGTACACCGTGCGCCCGCAGCGGGCCGCGAAGGACCGTGAGGGCCTCCGGGGAGCGGCGGGTTGTGCATGACGGCGACGGATGAGGTAGACACCTCTCCAGCGGGTCGATCGGCATTCGGGCCGCGCGACCGCTCGACTCTCCGAACGGTTGTGCATGCCTTCTTCACCGTCCCGCCAGGAACCGCCGCGGGGACCGTCCGCCGCGTCCGCGCAGAACGCGCTTCCGCAGCACCACGGCATCTTCCTGGAGCCGCGCTACACCGTCGAACTGCCGCCCCTGCCCGAGGGTGAGGGGGAGGACGACGGCGGCGGCATGGACAGCGTCCCCGACAGGGCCATGGACAGGTCCTCCGACCGATGGTCCTCGGACCGGTCCTCCTCCGAGAGATACTCCTCGGGGTCTTCCGCACGGCGCCGTACGAACGCCCCGCGTCGCGGGTGAGCGCCGACCGGACGGGCCAGGTGATCACCCGGCCCGTCGGTCGTCGGCCCGCTCGAAGTCGATGCGGTAGTACTTCAGCCGCTCGTCCTGCGCGACGAGCCTCATTCCGACCGCGGCCATGACGCGCTGGGACGCGGTGTTGTCATGGTCGGTGTCGCCCTGTACGGAGGTGATGCCGCGGGCGCGGGCGAAACCCAGCAGCGCGCGCACGGCCTCGGAGGCATATCCCCTGCCGTGCGCCGACGGGATCAGCCCGTAGCCGATCGTGACACCGAGATCCTCGTCGGGCGCGCCGTGGAAGCCGAGGCCGCCGATCGCGCGGCCGTCCTCGCGCAGACGGATCTCGTACGCGCCGAAGGGCCGGGGGTCGCCCGTGATCGCACAGGTCGTCAGATAGCGCCTGGCGCCCACCATGTCACCGTCCGCGGGATAGCCGGGTGCCCAGCGGTCACCGTCCTCGGGCTCGCCGGCCGCGACACGCTCGGCCTCCACCAGACTCAGCGGGTGGAGCAGGAGCCGTTCCGTCACAAGATCATCCATGACATGGAGACGTATCACGCGCGGTGTCCCGGCCACAGCCGGTTCACCGGACCACCTGGTGCCGTACGTCCGGAGGCCACCGGGCCGTCAAGAGCGCGTCAAGAGACCCGGGGCCGACGGCAGAGGCACGTCAAGGCCGCCGGTGTGCCGTGCGCGCCGGGCCCGCGCGGGTGGAGGCTGGAGGGACGGGCTCCGCCACGGCGGGGGAGCCCGGGACGGCTCTTCGCGGGGCACGCCCCATGGACGAGGTACGGCGAGGTGGACCATGACATACCCGCTCCGTGACCGTGCCGCCCTGGCCGCGGCCCTCGCGGCGCCTCTGCTGGTCGCGCTGCTGCTGGTGCCCTTCCGTACGCATCTGGCGGGCACCAACCTGGCGCTGGTCCTGGTCGTGGTGATCGTGGCGGTGTCGGCCCTGGGCAACCGTGTCGCCGGCGCGCTCGCCGCGCTCTCCGCGGCGGTGTGGTTCGACTTCTTCCTCGCCCGGCCCTTCGAGCGCCTCACCATCGCCGACCCGAACGACATCACGACGGCCGTCCTGCTGGTGGCCGTGGGCCTGGCCGTGTCGCAACTGGCCGTGCGGGCCCGCCGGCTGCGGGTGCTGACCGTGGTGGACTCGGGCCTGCTCGCCCGGATCCACGACACCGCCGCGCTCGCCCGTTCCACCGGTTCTCCCGACGCCGTGGTGGACCAGGTCAGCCGCCATCTCGTCGAGATCCTGCGGCTGCGCGGCTGCCGCTTCGAGTACGGCACCCTGCTCGGCCATCCGGCCCGGCTGCTCCAGGACGGCACGGTCGCCGTGGACGGCCGGCCCTGGGACCTGGAACGGCTGGGCTGGCCGGGCGGCGAGACCGAGATCAGGGTCTCCGGCCACGGCCGCTATCTGGGCCGCTTCATGCTCCGCCCCAGCCCCGGCCTCGTCCCCACCCGTCAGGTGCGCCAGGTCGCGGTGACACTGGCCGAGGACGCGGGCGCCGCGCTCGACACCGTGGGCCCGGTCCTGGACCGATGAGTTACGTTGGGCCCGCCCGGCGTGCGCGAAGACCAGGGGGAGAGCCATGGCGCGGGATCAGGACGGTGCGGTGCCCCACCGGCGGCCCGGCGGAGGCCGGGCCGCGCGGACACGGGCCGGGTTTCTCGGCCGCGCGGTGGCGGGCGTCGTCGCCGTCGTCGTGGTGAGCGGTTGCGCGGGCGCCGCGGACACCTCGGTGGAGGGCTCCGGGGGGCGGGCGCGGGCGAGCGAGAGCCCTCCGGGCGCCGTACGGCACGACCGGAGGCCCATCCAGGACCGGTTCCCCGAGTTCGGCGACATCAGCGGGACCTCCTGGGTGTCGGACGTCCTCAACGACGGCCGATCCGGGGTCCCGGGCCCCTCGGACGTGCGACTCACGGGTGTGGCGTCCCTGTCCGCCGCCGCGGTCGCCGCGATCTCCGAGCGGTACTCCTGGAAGACGTCTCAGCCGCCGTCCTCGGTGCCGGAGGCGCTGCTGTCCGAGCTGCCGGCCGACGGCGACTGGCGGACCAGCGCGGACTTCGACGCCGCGGTGACCCGGGGCGAGTACGACGGAACGTTTCATCTGAGCGCCGAGCGCGGTGTGGTCCTGTTCGACGCCGTCAATCCGGTACGCCGTTCCTCGTAACGGTGCCCGGCCGGGATACGGCCCGCCAGGACCGCCGAGGCGAGCGCCGCGTGATCGGCCGCGTTCCGGTCCGCGTAGCGCAGCGAGAAATCGGCCAGGGCACGGTCGAAGATGTCATTGGTGCCGAGATAGTGGGCGATGGCGATCCGGTCGCCCGAGCGCGCGTGCGTACGTGCCAGGGCCCGGCCGCACAGCCACGCCTGGTCGTACAGCAGCGACGGCGACAGGTCGTCGATCGTGAGGGACGCCTTGGTGTCACGCAGCTGGCGCCAGTAGAAGTGACGGCCCTCGGGGCCGGTGACCCAGCCGAGGAAGAGATCGCCTCCCGTCTGGAGCAGCCGCTGTCCCGCGACAATGCGGTGGCCCTGATGGGCGTAGCCGCTCGGCTGGAGATGAGGCTCCAGGACGGACCGCTCGGCCTCCTTGATCTGGAGGATGAGCAGATCGTCGGTGTCACGTCCCGCCAGCAGCACGACATGGCAGCGCAGACCGACACCGGCGACGCCCACCACCTTGCGGGCCGCGTCCACGAAGCGGTACCGGTCGAGCAGCGTCCGCCGTTCCTCCGGGAGCGTGGACCGGTAGCCGATGAAGATACGGCGCAGCATGGCCATGTCGAGCCGCCCGACCGGTTCGAGCAGCGGCGGGTCGGGAGCGATCCTGCGCCGGCCGTCCGCCAGATCGGTCAGCTCCTCCAGCGCCCGCAGGGTGGTGCGCGGCCGGGCGGGCGGCAGGCCGGGACCGAGGCGTTCGCGCCGGCCCGAGCGCACGAGCGGCAGTATGTCGGCGGTGTCGATGTGCTCGTACCAGACGTCGAGTTCACCGAGACCGGCCAGCCGGTGCATCGAGGTGCGGTAAGCCTCGGCCGCCGCGTGGACCGCGGCGCGGGCCTCGGTGTCCGACTGCCCGTTGTCGCGGGCGGCCACCGCGATGCTCACCGCGAGCCGTTTCACATCCCATTCGAAGGGCCCCGGATGGGTCTCGTCGAAGTCGTCGACATCAAAGAGCAGGGCGCGGTCGGACGAGGCGAAGGCACCGAAGTTCAGCAGCTGGGCGTCGCCGCAGAGCTGCACGGTCAGCCCCGAGCGCGGCTGGGTGGCCAGATCGGCGGCCATCACGGCGGCGGCGCCGCGCAGAAAGGCATACGGGGAAGCGGCCATCCGCTCGTACCGCAGGGGCAGCAGTTCGGGCACGCGGGTGGCGCTCTGCCGGGCCAGTGACATGAGCGGATCGAGCCGGTCGGCCGCCGGTATCCACAGCCCGTGCGAGGAGCGCGACGCCTCTCTGCGCGCGGCCCTGCCGCGTGCCGCCCGGTCGGCGGGGGTGAACATGAGAGGCCCCTCTCGCTCCGGTGGTGGGTGCCGCGGCACGGTTGCTGAGCACGAGCATTCCGTCCCGGCGCGCGGGCGGCCCGGCGGGAGGCGCATTCGGGTGGTCCTGACAAATGCCGAACCGTACCTGTGGGGGTGCTCTGCGTGGCATGCTCGACAAGCGCCCTTACCGGCGACAACACCGCGCGTCCGTACGGTGATTCGGGAGGTCGGATGGACATGGGCCGGGAATCCGCAGACACGCCGTCGGCTCGCACGGGCACACCTCGTGCGGGCGGCCCGTCGGACCGTACGGACCGGAGCGCGCGGGCACGGCGGGCCGATCGCGCGTACGGGACCGGCCATCGGCCACCGGGCACGGACCGGCCGGCCGACCTGGGACAGGACCGACGGGCCCAGCGCCGTGAACGGCTGCTCACCACCGCGCTCGGCCTGTTCACCACCCGTGGGTACGCGGCCACCTCCATCGAGCGGATCTGCGCCGGGGCCCATGTCTCGATCCGTGCCTTCTACGAGGAGTTCGAGAGCCGCGAGGCGGTGCTGATCGCGCTCCACAACGACGTCGCCCGCGCCGGTATGGAAGCGGTCCTGACGGTGCTCAGCGATCCGGCGGCGGAGAGCGCGAGCACCCGCGACCGGATCACGGCCCTGACCCGCGCCTACGTCGACGCCGTGACCGCCGATCCCGCGGCCGCCCGGACGGCGTTCATCGAGGTCGTCGGAGCCGGGAAGGCCCTGGACGATCACCGGCTCCTGTGGCGCGGTCTGTGGGCCGGCTTCCTCACCGGCGAGGCGGAACGGGCCGTCGGGCGGGGCGAGGCCGTACGGCGCGACCACACACTCGCCATGGTGGCCCTCATCGGGGCCGTCAACGAACTGATGGCGCACTGGGCCCGCGACAGCGGCTCGCTCTCCCGGCGGCGGCTGGCCGACGAACTGGTCCACCACGCCCTCGCCACCCTCGGGATCCCGCCGGACACCCCCTCCCACCAGGACGTCCCGCGAGGTCCGGCGCGGACCGGGTGACCGGCGGCGCATGATCCTCGTGTCATGGCCGCTGCGCCGAGGCGGCTAGCCTGAGAGCACGATGAACCGTTTGACGACACCCTGGGGCGAGTTCGGCCTCACCCGATTCCCCGAACTGCCGCGCGACACGCTACGCGCGTGGGACACCGCGGACGAGTATCTGCTGCGGCATCTCGCGGGGACCGACACCGACACCGGCACCGGCCCGACGGACCTCTCGGGCACCGTGGTCGTCCTGGGCGACCGGTGGGGCGCCCTTACCACCGCGCTCGCCGTCCGCAGGCTCGATCAGCTCCGCGCGGAGCCTCTCGTGCAGATCACCGACTCGTATCTCACCCAGCGGGCGACCCGTGCCAATCTGCGGCGCGGCGGCGCCGACACGGAGGCGGTGCGGCTGCGGTCCGTCAGGGACACCCCGCCCGACCGGATCGACGTGCTGCTGATCCGGGTCCCCAAGAGCCTGGCGCTGCTGGAGGACCAGCTGCACCGGCTCGCACCGGCCGTGCACCCGGGAACCGTCGTCATCGGTACGGGCCGGGTCACCGAGATCCACACCTCCACACTGCGGCTCTTCGAGCAGATCCTCGGACCGACCAGGACCTCGCTCGCGGTGCGCAAGGCGCGGCTGATCCTCTGCGAACCGGCGGCGGACCGGACCGGCGCACCCAGCCCCTGGCCGCACAGCTACGCGCTGCCCGAGGGGCTCGGCGCGGTCTCGGGCCGGACCGTCGTCAACCACGCGGGGATCTTCTGCGCGGAACGGCTCGACATCGGCACCCGCTTCCTGCTGCGCAACCTCCCGCGCCGCCACGGTCCCGAGCACGTGGTCGACCTCGGCTGCGGCAACGGTGTGATCGGCACGGCGGCGGCGCTGGAGAATCCGGCGGCCCGGGTGACCTTCGTCGACGAGTCGTTCTCGGCGGTGGCCTCGGCCGAGGCCACCTTCCGCGAGAACGTCGACGCCGCCGCCCCCGCGGACTTCCTGCTCGGTGACGGTCTCTCGGACATGCCGGCGGGGACGGCCGATCTGGTGCTGAACAATCCGCCGTTCCACTCCCACCAGGCGACGACCGACGCGACGGCCTGGCGGATGTTCACCGGGTCGCGTGCCGCGCTGCGGCCCGGCGGCGAGCTGTGGATCGTCGGCAACCGTCATCTCGGCTACCACATCAAGCTGAGACGGCTCTTCGGCAACTGCGAGACCGTGACGAGCGATCCCAAGTTCGTGATCCTGCGGGCCGTCAAGCGCTGAGCCTCGCATCTGCCAGAGGGGACGGCTTCAAGGCTTGTAGATGCGAGGGCGAGCGGCCTATCTTGTCGCACATGCAGTCCTACACGATCGGTCAGGCGGCCCGGCTTCTCGGGGTGAGCCCCGACACCGCGCGCCGCTGGGCCGACGCCGGCCGGGTCGCGACCCATCGTGACGACGGCGGTCGCCGTCTGATCGACGGCCGCGCGCTCGCGGCGTTCTCCGTCGAGGTCGCGCAGGGCGGCAGCGGCGAGGACGACGTCTCGTACACCTCGGCGCGCAACGCGTTCCCGGGCATCGTCACCGCCGTCACCCTCGGCGATGTCGCGGCACAGGTGGAGATCCAGGCGGGACCGCACCGACTTGTCTCCCTGCTCACCAGGGAGGCCGTCGAGGAGCTCGGGCTCGAAGTCGGCATGGAGGCGACGGCCCGGGTGAAGTCCACGAGCGTGCACATCGACCGCGCCTGACCGATGTGGTCCGTCGGGCCGTCACCGCTCACGGGCCCCGGCCCGCTGTGACGTGCCCTGCTCCACGAGCCACCGCACCACACGAGCGATCGCCCCGCACGAGCCACCGCACCGCACGGGCCGCCGCCGTCGGCCCGTCCGCTCGCGTGCCCTTCCGGGCCCGTACCGCAAAGGAGTCCCCTCATGTCCTTCGCACTCACCCGGCGCCGCGCCGCCACCGCGCTCGTGTCCGCCGCCCTTCTCCTGCCGCTGACCGCGTGCGGCGGCGGTGACGACGTCAAGGAGGAGTCCGCCCCCACGGCCGACCCGTCGGCGAGCGCCGCGCCGAAGGCGGACCTGACCGTGCTCGCCGCCTCGTCGCTGACCGATGTCTTCGAGACGGCGGGCGCCGCGTACGAGAAGGAGAATCCCGGCACGAAGGTGACGTTCTCCTTCGCCGGCTCGCAGGAACTCGCCGCCCAGGTCGAGCAGGGCGCCCCGGCCGACGCGCTGGTCACCGCCGACACCAAGACCATGGACGGGCTGAAGGGCGACACCGGCACGCCGACGGTCATCGCGAAGAACCGGCTGGTGATCGCCACCGTCGAGGGCAATCCCGACAAGGTCGGGAATCTGAAGGACCTCGCCGATCCCAAGCTGAAGGTCGTCCTCGCCGCGCCCGACGTCCCGGTGGGCCGGTACAGCCGTCAGGTCCTCGAAGCGCAGGGCGTCACCGTGAAGCCGGTCTCCGAGGAGCCGAACGTCCGCGCCGTACTGAGCAAGGTGGAGCTCGGCGAGGCCGACGCGGGCATCGTCTACAAGACCGACGCCGACTCCGCACCCGACAAGGTCGACGCCGTGGAGATCCCCGACGCGCAGAACGCCATCGCCGAGTACCCGGCCGCCACCCTCAAGACGTCCGGGCACAGCGCCGCCGCGGCGGCGCTGTGCCCGGACGTC
>NZ_MAUD01000081.1 GCF_001700515.1 Streptomyces lushanensis | reverse complement strand
TGGAAGAACTGCACCCAGACCAAACCCATACCCACCTGACCGGTGCCTCTCCGCCTGACACCGCCCGGACAGCGCGACACGACGCGTCCGGGCGGTGTCAGGCATGGGGTACGGCGGCTGCGCCGAAGCCGTGACGAGGCGGCACCGGCAGACGCAGAGCTCGACGTCGCCGTAGGAGAACAGGTGCGGCCAACGGCGTCGCTCACCGACACGGCCGATGTCCCACGGCGGTCCCAGCGTCACCGCGATGTCGCCGAGGGACGCGCCGCAGCGCAGCGGACCGATGGCTCCGGCCGAGCCCAGTGCGGCCGGCGCGAGTGATGCGGTCACACGGTGGAGCGTGCCGGTGGTCGCACCGGGGTGTTCACCGGATTGTTCGCGAACGAGGACTCCGTCGCTGTCGAAGGCATTCCCGGCACCGGTTGCCCGACCAACTCCCGACACCCCACGGGTCGTCGACCGACACCCGTACCCGACATCCGTACCCGAGCCCCGTACTCGCCGCCGACCCGGGTTCCCGCGCAGTCAGCGCCTTCAAGAAACGCACAAGCTTTGTCCAAGATCGGATGACCAGGGTGACAGGCACATCCCATCGGGAGGGTGACGACCATCACCCGCGGCCGGCCCACCTACCGGCCCCTGATGACAGGTACTCAGGAAGGAACATCCGTGCACATTGCCCAAGTCTCCAAGAAGGCCCGTCAGGCGGCCATCGGCGCGGCCCTGGCCTCGGCGGCGGTTCTGGCGATGCCGACCAGCGCCTACGCGGTCGGCGTCGGCGGGACCACCTCGACCGGCTGCTCCTCCGCGTCGGGTGTCTACAACTGGACCAAGACCGGCGAGACATCGACCTACTCCACCTACGACGCCTTCTTCGACATCTCCGTGAGAGATTCGTGCAACGGAGACGGCTGGGCTGCGGGCCTCTACCTGAGCTACCGCAAGTACAGCAATGGCATCTGGAGCTGGAACTCGATGCAGCGGGTCCGGACGAACGGGACCTACAACACCACGCTGCGCAACGTCGAGGGCGTCCAGATCAACGTCTGTGACTACTACCCCGACAAGGCCCCCCGTGGGTGCTACCGCGTCTTCTAGCCGGAGCGAAGCCTGACGGGCACCGTCCACGTCGGGGGTTTTGGGGCGTGGCACGTGCCGTCGCGGACCATCGCGAACAGCACACTGATTCGCTGCCGGGCAAGGCGGGGGAGGGCCTGTGCGGGTCTTCCCCGCCTTGCCCGGCGGTGGTCGTAGGGGGAACGGGAAGCAGGGTCGCACGGGGCGGCTCATGCGGAGGGGAACATCGCCCGTTCGAGTTGTCTGTTTCCCGCTTTGAGTACGGGTTCGCCATGTTCGCCGTGGACGGGAGATGCCGGGCGGCGTGGTCGTCGGGGCGGGGCCTACCCGGCCGACGTGGCACTCCTCGCACCTTCCGGCGCGACGGGCGCCCGGCCTCCTTCGCCTATCGTGATCCTGATTCGGTTCGCGCGTCGGAGCGGTAACCAGGAGACTCGCCATGACCCATTTCCCCGGACACGACGATTTGGCCGACCACCTGTCCAGGCGTCGCTTCGGCCGACTCGCGGCCCTCGCACTGGCCGTTGGCGCCGGTGCCGGCTCGGCCTCTCTCACCTCACCGGCCGTGGCCGTCGGAGCGGATGCGCGGGACTACTTCGACCGTGCCCGCGGGCTGGCCGGGAGCGATCCGGTCCTTCTCGCCCTTGTGACCGCGCTGACCCCGGGCGCCGAGGTTCCCCACCCGCCCGCGCCGGAACCGCTCAAGATCTTCGACAACCTGGCCTTTCTGAGCGCGGGCTGGGTCTCCGCCATGGCGGTGCTGACCGACGACGGGATCGTACTGATCGACGCGCTCACCTCGCCCGCGGAGGCCGAGGGCGTTCTCGTCCCCGGGCTGCGTGAGCTGGGAGCCGATCCGGAGACGATCAAGTACGTCGTCGTGAGCCACGGCCACGGTGACCATTTCGGCGGCGCGCGGTACCTCGCCGACCGCTACGGAGCACGCGTTCTGATGACACGGGCCGACTGGGACCTGATCGCCCGCACCCGTCCGGACAACGCCCCCACCCGGGACCTGGAGATCGCGGACGGGCAGCGGCTCACGCTCGGCGGCACGACGATCCAACTGCACCACACCCCGGGCCACACCTCGGGCACCGTCTCGTCGGTCATCCCGGTGCGGTCGGGATGCGAGCGTCACACCGCCATGCTGTGGGGCGGCATGAATCCGCCCGACGCGCTCACGGACCTGCGCACCTACCTGGCGTCCATCCACTCCTTCCAGGCCCGGACCCGGCAGGCGAACGTGGACGTGGAGCTGTCGAACCATCCCAACGACCACGGTCTCGAACGAGCCGAGCAGCTTCGGAACCGGCCCGACGGAGTCAACCCCTTCGTGCTCGGCCGGCCGCGGGCGCAGCGGTTCCTGACGGTGATGGACCTCATGGCGCGCGGGAGGATCGCCGAGGCCGAGTCCGAGTCCGAAGCGGCTGTCGGCGCGGCCGGTGGTTCCGGGCGGCGGTAACCGGGTCGTCCCCGCGTGGACAGGGTTCCGCCGGCCGGTCTGAGTCTGCCCCAGCTCATGAGCGGGTCCAGCAACTCCGCATAGCACAGCGGCAATTGCCACATGTTCTTGCGTGCGCTTCGGTGTTATCGTCACGTGCGGTGGGTCGAACCCGACCCGGGTCGACCGTGTCAGGGGGATGGCGTCGGCCTGCGCCCTGAACCGGTCGAAAGGTGCGAGCTCGCGGACCGCGGGCCTGACGCGTACACCCACGCAGATGGAGGGGAAGAACCCATGAGCGCACGCAACCGCGCGGTCTTGCTGACCATGGTCATCGGTCTGTTCGGCTGGCTGCTGGTCGGCCCCGTTCCGACGGCTTCTGCCGCCACCTACTCGTGCAGCAGCACCCATATCAGCGGTAACGCGTGGGTAGCCGGCTACTACGATGGCAGCACGGTGATTCCGTCCAAGACGGGCGTGTCCGCGGCCGGCATCGAGGCGCAGTGCATCCTCAAGAGCCGCGGATACAACCCCGGCACCATCGACGGTGTCTTCGGGCCGAACTCGCGAGCTGCCATGAAGCGGCTCCAGCAGGACGCGAACAATTCCTACAACGCCGGCCTGGACGAAGACGGAATGCCCGGTCCCCAGTCATGGGGCTGGCTCCGAGTCGCATGGTGGGGCTGAGCGCCGGGCGCGTGGCGCGTTTTGCCGTGAGATGAGTCCGGAGCCCCTGCCACTCGGACCGCACCGCCCGGTACGCCGGATGCTGTTGCTCGATTCCGCCCCGCTGGATCTCATCCAGCGGGGCGGAGTGCTGTGTCCAGGGAGCGTCGGCGTCACGAGGAACCGGAACTCCTTGCGTAAGACCTCACCGAGTTCTGCCGCGCACGCCGCTGAACATCCAAATCCGTGGGGATATCGACTCTCTGTCTCTCTGTCGTGGTATTCCGGCTCGGCGCAGGTGGTCGAGCGGTCTGGGGCGGCGTCCCTACTCATGTGGCAGTGGCCCGCTCAGGAGCGCCCTGATGGCGTTCCGGTCCGCGGGAAGCCCGATGTCGTTGAACCACGAGGTGACGAGATGGGTGTACCGCCAGCACAGGTCGCGGTCGGCGAGAGCGCTCAGGTAGCGGCGCTGGGCTGGAGTGAGGTCGGCGCCCTCGTCATAGCCGGAAGGGAATGCCGCGGTGAGCAGCGGTCCCCAGTCTTCGGCGATGGTGAGGTTGCTGCAGAGCGGCACGGACGCCATGGCGGCCGGCAGGAGTTCCTCGAAGTCGGCCGTGCGTTCGATGGCCGCGGACAGAAGGGCGTGCCGCAGGCGGCCTTCGATGTGTGGAAGCGGCTCCCCGGCACAAGGGTCGGGGGCGGTGGGTTCAAGGAACCAGGAGTCGATGGCCACGGGGTCGAGCAGAGCACGGAGGATTGTGCGCGTTGCCCGGGTGTTGCCGGCGCATCCCGGTGACAGAGCGGCGCAGGCACGAACGGCGGGGTCGGGATCGGCGAGCCAGCTCACGGTGTCCTCGCCCCAGGCGCCGATGGTCAAGACGATGATGGCGCGCTCACGCCGGTCGGTGCTCTCGGAGAGCAGCCGCCGGAGAACATGGCTGGTTTCGGAGATTCGATCGGCCGACTCGGGAGATTGAAGGAGCGCGGCGGTGGCGCTGAGGGCGGCCGCTCGGACGGTGGGGTCCGGGGCCAGGAGGTGGGGGGAGACGGCGTCGTGGATCGTGCCGCGTACCGCGCGGACCGCGTCGGTGACGCCCGGATCGTTGCCGTCCTCCTCGCCGGTCGTCTCGCCGTAGGCCGCCGAATCCGCGATCTGGCCCAGCCATTCCAACAAGGCGGCACGCAGTGGCCGAGGCCGACCGTCCCAGGTGGAGTAGTCCTCGTGACGGGCCAGAGTACGGGGGTCGTTCAATATCGCGGCCACGTACAGCGCGGCCGGCGCCGTCGCGCTGTACAGGGACTCCTGGTGCAGGACGGACATGTCCAGCAGCCCCAGCGCTCCCGCTTGAACGTCCGGATCCTCGGCCAAGAGCTGGAGCAGGCGAAGTGGTGTGTCCCGCGCCACTCCATAGGCATGCTCCAGTGTGCTCCAGTCCGTGCACTCGATCACGGAACGTGGGTCAGCCAATCGGCCATGGGCAGCCTGATCGGCGATCGGGTGGTCATCCTCGGTCGTCACACGGAAAGCATCGCCCCCGCCACTGACAACCCTCGTAGTCGGGCCCGGGGGAGGGACGCCGGTAAGCCCATCGCGCGACGTGGGCTCTGTGTGTGTTTCGGATCACTGGTTGTGAGTAGCCTGGAGCGTGCGCTGACGCCGTGTCCGGGGGCGCTGGGCGGGCTGGGGTGAGGGAGTGCGGGGGCTGCGGTGAACGGCTGAGGCCGGACGCACGGCCGACCCGGGGTGTTCTGTCAGACGGGCGATCCATGCTTGGGGGCGATGGTGTCTGTTGACCAGGAACGGCTGCGACTGATGGCGGCTGCGGCTGCCGGGGACGTCGAGGCGATGGAGCAGCTCGGTGAGTACCATCTGCGGCGTGGCCAATTGGCGCTGGCCGAACCGTGGTTCCGCCGCGCTGCCGAGCGCGGTGACGTCGATGGCATGGCCAACCTCGGTATGACGCTGTTGGAGCGGGGGGAGATCGCCGAGGCGGAGGGATGGCTGCGCCGGGCCGTCAACGCCGGGAACCGTCCGGCCGGCACCACGCTCGGGGCCTTGCTGATACAGCGTGGTGACTATGGCGAGGCGGAGCCGTTGCTGCGCGCCTCGGCCGCCGCGGGCAGCGTCTTCGCCCTGGTCAACCTGTCCAACCTGCTCGACGATACGGGGCGCGGCGGCGAGGCACGGCAGATGCTCCACGCGGCGGCCACTGGGACCGGCGCACCGGAGGCGAGCCTCGCCCTCGGCATCCTCCTGGTGCGCGACGGCGACGCCGCCGGCGCCGAGCCCTGGCTGCGCATGGCAGCGGACACCGGCGATGTCGACGCGCTGGCCTACCTCGGCGGCGCGCTGCTGCAGACGGGCCGGGTCCGGGAGGCCGAGCGGGTGCTGCGGTCCGCCGGGGACGCCGGGCACCCGTACGCCGTCCATGCGCTGGCCGCGCTGCTCGTACAACGAGGCAGGCGCCGTGACCGCGCCGAGGCGGAGCGCCTGCTCCGGCAGTTGGCCGAGACGGGTGGCGCGGAGGATCGCCGAGGAGGGTGACGTACGAGCGGTGCTCGCATCCCGCTCGCTCGTTCGCCTGCCTCATCTGCTCGGGCAGTGGCTCCGGTAGGGCCCCGGCGACCGGCCCGACGCGCCCCCGCGCGGCAGGACGCCCGCACCGTCCGTGGTTCGGCGTGGGGATCCTACTGTGCGAGGGGCACCGCTTCTGTCCGACCAGTAAGGAGCACCGGTCCGTGAACGTCGAGAATCTCCGCGCTCGTGCGTGACACCGCTTCCCAGTTGGGGACCGGTGTCCCTTACGCCTTGAAGGTCCTGTACGGCCAACTGGCCGAGGATCCGGACATGGGCCGGCCCTCGGGGTCGGCCGGCGTTCTCACGGTGATGGTCGACGGCGACGTGTTCGAGGACTGCCCCACCCTGGGACTGCCCCGCCCTGGCCGTCGGCGACACCCCCGGGCCCGACCGGATCGAGATCCGGTACGTGAACCCGGTTTCCTTCGCCGAGCCCGCTGGAGACTCCCAGTGCCGGGAGCAGGCCCAGGGCCAGCCCGCTGACCCTGCCGCCGACGCGGTCACCGAACGGAAGATCGCCGACGCCTGGCACCGCATCACCTGCCGGCTCCAGTACAACGCGCCCGACTCCCACGCTGCGCTCCGCGCCGGTGCGCACCGTGCCACCGTCGCCGCCCTGGAACACGACCTCGGCCTCCGGATACCCGTCGGCCTGCACGCCCTGTGGTTCCTGACCGCAGGCGACGACGGGGTCAACGGCGCCGGATGCCTGCCCGGCAACGAGGCCGCGAGTGGAGAGTGGCTCCCCGATGGCAGAAACGCGCACTACCACTGCCCCTTGCGGGCGATTGAACAGTGCCGCGTTCCACGCGTCACGTGCCGCATCAGCCGTCTCCAGGGCATTCCTCAATGGGGTAACTCCCACAGCGTCCAGCCGCTCGCACTTGATCATCGCTGCACCGGTCAGCACTGTTGCCCGCCCCGTCGCACCCAGCGCACGGGTCCGTCCGTGTGAATGGGTCGGAGAGGTTGGGGGGCACTGAGGCGGTTGGCCGCAGCTGGACTGCCCCGTCCAGAGGCCGTCGCAGATCACCCGGGGTCCCCGCAGCGCGGGGACCCCGGCTCGTCGGCTGGTTGGTTGGGCTGCCGGACCTTGAGAGGCCCGGCACCGTCAGAATTGCGGCTGCTCCTCGCATCGGAGGGAGGAGGAGATGGTTCAGCCCTTCACGGGCGGGTTCCCCACCGGGCGAGGCCCCGTACACGGGGCCCGTCCTCTCCATCTGATCGGTGACGGCGAACCCGGCGTGTGCCCGGCCCCGGGCACTCACCCGCCCCTCATTGTGGCCTTGTGTTCGGGCTGTGAGGTCAGCCGAGGGTGGAGCGGTTGACGGCGAGGGCCCTTCCGGTGGTGTCGTAGAGGGTGATGTGGCTGAGGTAGTCCCGGGGCTGGTTCGGGCCTTCACCGTCGTCGGCGGCGGGTGGGAGCTCGGTGCCGGCGTACCAGGCGCCCCAGCCGGGCTTGCCGGGCAGCTCGATCATGGAGGCGGGTACCACGCGTCCGGTGCGCAGGGTGATCTCCACCCGGGCGGCGTTACGGGTGCCGTAGTACACGCCGGAGTGGAAATAAAGGTCGCCGGCCTCTTCGGACTGGCGGCCGATGCCAGGCCTGCTCGTGTCGATGTTGCCGTCGACGACGCTACGGAACTGCTCGAACCCGTCGATGGACCAGTGCTTGCCCTCCTTGGTCAGCCACATCCGGACACCCGGCGCGGCCTTCACCCGCTGCCCCGGTGCCACGAGGCGGATGCCCGACGCCTTATCGGCGCGGACGGTCTGCCCGCTCTGAACAGCTTGGGCGGCGCCCGCAGACGGGGAAGTGGCCGAGGACGCCGTGGCCGACGTCAGTGCGTACGCGCCTGTCGGCACGGTCAGCACCGCTGCCGCGAGCGTCACGACGGCCAGATATTCCTTGTTCCGTGTCATGAACGGACAACTCCCTTGCGTACTTCGGTTTTTTACGGTCCGGAGGGCGCCTCTCCACCCGTTCAAACCTCACCGGTCACCTGGTCGGATGACAGGCCCGAGAACTTTTACCACTGGAGGGCCGCACGACCGATCCCGCGACGTGTCCGGCGGGACGGCCGTGAGCCGCTCGGGCTCGGTGCCGCGATCGGCAAGTTGGCGGAAGCACGCCGAAGCTGATCGCGGCGGCCAACCAGCAGATCAAGGGCGCGAACCTCCGTCCGCCCGCACGTACTGCGCGATCTCGCCGACGAGTTCCGCACCGAGAGCCCGCAGCGCCATATCGGTTGCCTGCCGTCCCGCCACCGTGCCACACAAGAGAACGCGATTATCAATGGAGAGACATAGCCCTCGCCGCTGTTCGGCTGCTGGACGGCTCGCTCCAATTTCAGTCATTCATGTTCACCACGGCGTTTGGCTGTTCCCTGGCTGCGACGTGTTCGGCAATCCCGGCTTCCTCACCCAACCGATCACCTGGGCGTCGGCCTCATCAAGCTACGTGGGGCGCCACGTCGGTGCCGTGTGACGTCCGGGACCGTAAATCTGCGCCAGTGCCTCATCGGCCTTTTCCGGGCTGCCGGCACGCAGGAGGGCCCGGAATCCCTCCCAGTCGGGAACGCGGCCGTCCTGTCCCCACTGATCGTTCGGGATGGTGTAGACGTGCACCCATGGGCCGTGCGCCGGCAGCGGACCAGAACCGAAAACCGACCGCACGGCTTCGGCGGCCTTGATCAGCATGGCACGGGTGTCTTCGGGCGTGGGGAGAAGTTTCTGAGGCGCAATTACATCGAGTTGAACTCGGGATCGGGGATCGGCACCGTCGATATTGCCCGGTGCATACCAGTTCTCGGGCTCAAACTCGTAGAACTGCACCCAAGAGGTCTCCTTGTGGGTCTGGTTGTTGACCAGGTCCTCGACGTCAGCCACGGCCTGAATGAGCTTTGCGCCGAGCTCCTCCTTCTGCGCGGCACTCAGATGGCCCTTCATTGCGTGCACGCGAACGAAAACCATGAGCGTGGGTCCTTCCGGTCGCAGGTCGACGGCCAACCCTGAGCCGGAAATGGCGACTGGTTTCAACAGGCACGCTGACCTATGGCGATTTACCACCTGATCGGGCGAGGCGGTGTCGTTCCGGCGCGACGGGTCACCACCGCTTCACCGAGTGGACAAAACGCAGAGTGTGGGCGAAGCTCCACCGGACCAGCGGACGCACCATGCCCCGGCTCGCCGGAAGCCGTCGGCTGCCGTCGACTCCACCATCGCTACGATCGAGCCAGGGTCTCCGCGTCCTCGTGCTCGACCGCGTGATGAGCGGGCGTGACGGGTGGTCATTCACCAACGCATTCAACCGCCACCGCAGCACGTCTGCCTGCGACTTTCTGGGCTGCCGGCCACCAATTGGGATGACGTCCGAGGTTACCGCGGGCACCTTGCCGCTCACGCCGGTCTTGCGCCCGTTCCACGGTACTTGGGCCGAGGATCGGCAAACCGACAACCTGCACCGGCCCAAGCACCACAACCGGCGCCTACGGCACCCTTTTGCATGTCAGCGCACACCGGGACGCCGATTCCGAGCGAGCGCTGCCCGTACGAGCACGGCCAGTCCGACTGGTGCTTCTCGATGGCGATCAGTTCGAGGGGTACTTGATCGGTCATGGCTTCGTCCTCTCGCGGCGCGGCCCCCGCCGCAGGGGGCACTCCAGCGGGGGCCGCGCGGGCCGGCGGGCGCGGGCATGGGGAGGTCCTCGCGCATCGGGGGCTGTGCGGACTCCCGCTGCCGCCGGGTGTGTCACGGTACGCGCCACCGTGGCCGAAAGTCAGCCCTCATGCTTCAGATTGTGTACGTGGCGAGGCTCAGCACGATCTCGCGCGGTACGCCGCTGAGCGCCACTTGCACGGCCGGTGTCAGAGTCGCCGGACCGGTGTACGGACGTAGACCGCCGACGTGATGCAGTCGCTCGTACCCACACTTCCCGGACAGCGGTGCCCGGACCGCGCGGATGATGTCATCAGGAACGGCGACAACCACATGGCTTCGATCACTTCTAGCAGCAGCGTTTGTCTGCTGTTTTGAGCAGCAGTTGCGGATCTTGGGGTCCGTGGATGTTCACGCGAAATAGCAACAGGCGGGGCGACGGCCGGTTGTCGGGCCTGGGTCATTGAGGCGGTCACTGATGGGATCCGCCGCTATCGTGCTTCCGTGACTGGTTCCGTGCAGCGTCTGCTGTTTCTTGATGTCGATGGGCCACTCATCCCGTTCGGCGCAGTGTCCCAGCCGTATCCGACCTATGCGACGGGCCCTGAACTGCGTGGTGCCGACACGAATCCGCTACTGAGCAGGATCAATCCCGAGCACGGACCTCGGCTGGCGGCACTCCCGTGCGAGGTGGTCTGGGCGACGACATGGATGGCGGACGCGAATGAGTGCATCGCGCCTCGCATCGGTCTGCCGCAGCTGGCAGTGGTGGTCTGGCCGGAGCCGTCCGACATCGACGACCAGGACGAACGAAACGGACTGCACTGGAAGACCCGTGCCCTTGTCGAATGGGCTGCGGGACGCCCGTTCGCTTGGGTCGACGACGAGGTGACCGACAACGATCGGTCCTGGGTCGCTGCCCATCATCAGGGGCAAGCCCTGCTCCATTGTGTCGATCCTCGTCATGGCCTGACTGACGGTGACTATATGGCTCTCGACTCGTGGCTGAGGCAGCTGGTCTGACACGGCTGGAGAACGTGAAGAGGCCGCAGAAACGACCTGGTGACGCTGTGTGGGACGGCTTGCCACCCGTGAGGACGGCGAGCGGTCGAGAGGGAACCCGCAGGAGTCAGCTGGCCGTGGCCGGTTCTTCGGCTCGGGCTCGGGTGCTGGCGAGGCGGTAGGAGTCGGTGCCGGTTTCGATGATGGTGCCGTGGAAGGTGAGGCGGTCGACGATGGCCCCGCAGAGGCGGGGGTCGGTGAAGGTCTTGGTCCAGCCACCGAAGGATTCGTTGGAGGCGATGGCGACGCTGTTCTTCTCCTCGCGTTCGGTCAGCACTTGGAAGAGGAGTTCGGCGCCGTGGCGGAGTTCCATGTAGCCGAGCTCGTCGATGCAGAGGAGGTCGACGCGGCCGTAACCGGCGATGGTCTTGTTGAGCTGCTTCTCGTCAGCAGCCTCGACCAGTTCGTTGACCAGCTTCGTGGCGAGCGTGTAGCGGACGCGGTAGCCCTTCATGGCGGCCTCGGTGGCCAGGGCGATGAGCATGTGGGACTTGCCTGTGCCGGAGTCGCCGATCAGGCAGAGCGGCTGGCTCTTCTTGGTTCATTCGCAGCTGGCGAGGGTGTGGATGGTCGCCGCGTCGACGTTCGGGTTGGCGTCGAAGTCGAACGCTCGCAGAGACTTCTCCCGTGGGGAAGCCAGCGGCTTTGATCCGCCGCTCCGAGCGACGGCGGGCCCGGTCGTCGCACTCGGTCATCAGCAGTTCGGCGAGGAAGCCGCGGTAGACACCTCAGGCGCCTAACTCGTCAAGCCGAGCAGCTGTGGGTGCCTGGGGAATCGAAGTCGGCTCGCTGTCTTGGCTTGCGTGCGGATCTCCGGTCGGGCAAGAGTGCGGTTGACGCAGAGCTCAGGGCTCATGGCAGCGGGACGGGGGACAGACAGGTGTGCAGGATGGATGTGGCCGTCAAGGAGGCGGCGATCGCTCGATTTCTCCATGAGTATCCACAGGCAGCTGATGCCGGCCGTGGGCATCCTGCCCTCCATGGGTGTGAGGAGGTCCGCTGGTCAGAGTTTTCCGGGTGCCCTGCCGCGATCCCAATCCTGTTGTACGGCCTGCTCGATCAGGCTGCCGCGGCCGAGGCCCAGCGTGTGCTCACCAACACCATGTTCAGCATCGCCGAGATGAATCCGGCCATGCCGGAAGTCCTACCGTTCCTGCTTCGTCTCGCAGGCGACCCGCAGGTTCCTGAGCGGTCCGGACTACTGGACCGTCTGGTCACTGTCGCCGACTACTCCGAGCCGATCGATTCCGGCAACGAAGCCATGACGCTGTGGTTCGGCAACGACAACGATCACCCCGAGCGCGTGCAGTGCAGGGACGTGTTCGAGCAACACGCGAGTGTGGTGGCGATGCTGCCGGAAGGACTGATCACCCCGGACAGCCGGGCGAAGCTTCGGCAGGCCGCCGGACTTCTGTGAGATTCCCGCGTTCAGGCCACCCGCGCGACCGCAGAGACTGGGGCAGGAAAAGCCACGGCTTCGTCGAATCGGCGGCCGTGCTGGAGACAGTGGTAGAGCTGTCCGAGCAGGCGATTGAAGAGGTTGCGCTGGGCGGATGCGTGCCAGTCTCCGTGATCGTCGCGACGCCTGCGGTAGTGCATTTTGGCTCCAGGCGAGGCGTTAGGGGCGGAGAAGGCCCAGAGATAGCCGACGTGGTTCAGTCGGTCGTTTTCACCCACCGCCGGGTGACGCTCGATTTTTTGCCTGAGGCGCGGGTGATGGGTGAGGCGCCGGCGTATGCCTTCAGACCGCGGGCGTCTGCGAAGCGCTGGCGGTCGTCTCCGATCTCGGCGAGCACCCGGGCGCCGAGCTGGATGCCGAGGCCGGGAAAGCTGAGGATGATCTCAGCATCCGGGTGCTCAGGGAACGCTTCATCCCCCGCCTCTTCGAGGTCGTCGGCAGCCTTGGAGGCGGCTTCCAGCTGAAGCAGGAGGGCGAGCATCTGCCTGCCAAGGGCATCTTCAACCAGCTGAGGTTGGTGAGCCCAGCTCACGCATCTTCATACCGGCACGGTGATCACGCCGGATCGCCGCGTACAGCTCGACCTTCGACATCTGCGGCATGACCAGGGCCTTTCACCAGAAGCATCCCGATGCTGCCCTGGCAAGTACCCCGATGCTGTCAAAACTCGTGAACATCACCCGACCGTGGATCTGGGTGCCTCCCAAACCCGTGAACAACCGACGGCACTACTCGGGTTCTGGCACACATTCCGTGATCCGGCGCGGTGAGTGACGCGCTGTCGAAGGACGTGAACGGAGCACAGGTCAGGCCGCATCCTCCAAGAGCCCGAAACCCTCCGGGAACGCTCTCAGGAACTCGCGCCGAGCTGGATCGGTCTCTGCTTCGGCCATTGTCCCGAGCAGGTCGATCAACTCGCCCCGCTGGTCACTCGACAACTTGCTGACCAGGTGGGCTACGCCGTCCAGCACCTTGACGGCGTCGTCCGGATCCATCTGCTCGTCTTCACTGCCTTCGATGAACCACAAGACATCGACCAGAGCCTCGGTCAGGGCACGGGTCAAAGACGGGAACACTGGCATCAACACGGTCTCCCAGCAGATCAACGAAGAGCCCGGCCATCCCACCACACACCGCTGACATCACGGTCAGTCAGCCCATCACGGAATGTGTGCCAGAACCACTACTCGTGAATAAAGCCAACCACACCAGCGACGAGCCGTCGGGGGATGCTGCTGACGCTCCACAGCCTCTTCATAGGCATGATTCGGCGCCGATCGGGCCGCGCGCAGTCACTTCCCGATCTTGCTTGTCAATCAGTCGATCGATGAGCAAGACCCGGTTCAGCTCCGAGACGGTGCGCAAGGTGGAGCAGATCCGCCAGGTGTAGTACCCGTCCGTCGAATCCTGGGAGGGGGACGTGGAGCGGCCGGGTCCAGCGGGCGGGGATCGCGTCCAGCCCGTAATACGCCCCGGCGAGGCCTCCAGTCACCGCGGCGACGGTGTCCGTGTCACCACCAAGGTCGATGGCCGCGCGTATCGCATCTTCGAAGCTGGCGGTGGTGCGCAGGGCCCAGACGGCAGAGCCGAGGCAGGGCCAGACGGCACCGTTGAACTCGGTTGCCTGATCGGGGTGCCAGTCGGGCGCGAGAACTGTGCCGTAGCGCCCGCGGTGGTCGGGATGGACAAGAGCCAGGATGTCCGGGAGCGCGGTGAGGGGGTCGGTGTCTTCGAACGTGACGCGGAAGAGTTCGTGGAAGATCGCGGTGCCTTCCCAGGCCGCGCGGTCGCCGTGGGTGAGGGCGGCGATGCGGCGGGCCGCGTCCATGGTGGCCTCTTGGCCGGCGGGAGCGAAGTGCACTGCGGATGTCGATGCCCGCATCAAGGAGCCGTTTCCAGCAGCGTGCTGGTTGACCTGGAAATGGATCGCGGCGGCGAGGTCCCAGGTCATGCCACTGGTGAGGACGTCTTCGGTCTGCAAGCCGATGTCCTTGGGTTCTGATGCCGCCCATCGCTGGAAGCGGGCGAAGATGTCCGGCAGATCCAGTCCGCCCCGCTCCAGCAGGGACTCCGCTACCAGGACGGCCATCTGCGTGTCGTCGGTGGCCTCGCCCGGGTCCCAGCCGCCGCCTCCTCTCATCTCGACACCAGTACCAGGCACGGGAAACCGCGCAGAGAACGCTCCCGGGGGCCCGAACTCGAAGGGGCCGCCCAGGGCGTCACCCACCGCTGAGCCGATGACCGCGCCGGCGGCCCGCTGAATCCGCTTCATTCGCGCAGGCTATCTGTGCCGTTTCGGAGGCCGCGTGGCAATGTTCCCGCTCCGGCTCTCCGGCTCCCCGCCCGGCCGGCACGCCCTCGGGATCTCACCGAGGAGGCCGATCCGCCGGGAACTGATCGGGCAGCAGCACGACCAGGTGGTCAAGGACGTCAACCCACTCCGGCTCGACACAACGGAGCCGGGTACAAGCGCCTCGCCCTGGAGCCGCTCGCTGTCGTACGGCACCGCGCACCCCGGCGGGACATCCCGAACCCGGCGGACTCCGCCGTCCGATCGACGACGGAGGCACACGGAGACACACGGAGACACACGGAGATACGACGAAGAACTTTTCCGGGCGGTCTCAGTCGCGGTAGTGGTCGGCGATCGCTATGAAGGCGGCCTTGGGCTCCCAGGGCAGGTCGGAGTAGGTATCGCCGGAGCGGTCTTCGAGGACCTTCACGATGCCGAGGCTGGCGAGGTCAAGGTCGTCGCGGGGATCACCGTCGGGGCGGTGGGGCAGGTTGTACAGCGCGAAGAGGAACACGAAGGTGCTGTCGACCCCCTCGCTGTCGAAGATCTCGAGCAGCTCGCTCAGGTATGCCGCCTGGCCGGCCTCGTCGCGTTCGTATACCCCGTTCAACCGGATCGGCGCGCCGGTGACTTCGTCGTTTTGAAGGATTTCCATGCTGCGGGGTGCCATGTCACCTGCGCCGCGCCAGGTAGCGGTGCCGAAGCCGGTGATGGCGACCGGCTTGGGCTGTGCGACGAGGCTCCGTACCGCGGCTTGGAACCGGTCGGCCACTTCTGCGGACCGGATGAGTTCGAAAGTCGTGAAGTCGAACAGGTCCCAGTCAACGCCTTCGAACTGGATGGCGGCGTAGGTGACCTTGCCGTGGAAGCGCTCGCGGACGACAGCCACGGCCTCGCGGAGGAAGACGTTCAGTCGAGTGCCGACCGCGGCCAGCCTCTCGGGCCGACGGGCCGGGTCGCTCAGCAGCCGGCCGAGTCGCTCTTCGGTGCTGTCGCCTTCGAGGAACCCTCGGTTCATGACGCTCAGCTCGACGCCTGTGACGAATACGACCTCGGCTCCCTGCGTACGGAGCCGCTCGGCCCGCTCCGCGCAGTCGGCGAACAGGGTGAGGATCTCGTCGGTCTCCAGCTCCAACGGGTAGGGCGAGAACCAGATCTCCAGTCCGAGCTCGGCGGCGTAGCGGCCCGCGAGCTCCAGGCGATCCGGGTCGCCGCCGGTGATGTGGACGGCGTTGCAGTGGAGGTCGTCGCGGATGATGGTCAGCTCCTTCCGCACCAGCTCGGGGTCGAAACGCTCCCGGGAGCTGTCGCCGTCGCGGATGAAGCCGGTGTCGTAGCAGATGCCTTTGGCTCGCATGCCTCTGACCCTTCTGTCGGGGCCTTGAGACTAAGAGCAAATATTGCGTGCACGCAAGTTTGCGTACGCGCATTTAAGCGTGAGATGCTGCGGGGGTGACGACGAGGCGGACCGGACTGCGCGAGCAGAAGAAGCAAGCCACCCGAGTGGCATTGCGTGAGGCGGCGCTCCGGCTGGCTCTCAGGAATGGGCCCGACAATGTCCGCGTCGACGACATCGCGGAGGCCGCCGGGGTCTCGCCGAGGACCTACAACAACTACTTCTCCAGTCGCGAGCAAGCGATCGTCGCCGCCGTCACCGCCGAACGGGAATCACGGATCGCCGCGGCGGTGGCGGCCAGGCCCGCCCGCGTCCGCCTCGCCGACGCCGTGACCGAAGCGATCGTGGAGCAGTACACCGAACCACGTGATCACGACGAACTGCTGCTGATCACCGCCAGTCCCACGCTGCGTGACGCGTTCCTCGACGCCGCCGCAGCGATCGAACACCCCCTCGCCGCCGCGATCGACCAGCGCCTCGGCGACACCGGCGCGCCCGCGACCGCCACCCGCGTGCTCGCGGCGAGCGTGACCGCCGGGGTACGGGTCGCGCTCCAGCAGTGGCTCCAGCCTTCGGCAGCATCCCTCACGACCGGTGGGCTTGTCGTGCCGGCCGGCTCGCTACCCGACCTGCTCCGCTCCGCGCTCGCCGCACTGGCGCCCGCGCTTGATGCCGCCGAAGAACAGGCGCAACAGTCGTCGCGCCATTGAGTCCGCTCCGCCGGCAACTTCCGCGCCGCAGCGGTGCCGGCGAACGAACGGTGGCTGGGTTCCACAGGTGGTCGCCTGTGGAACACACGGTCCTCCGGAGGCCCACCTGCGCTGCTCCCCGCGGCTGACCGCGAACTGCGTTCACTCCTCGCGGTCAGGAACAGTGCCCCCCTGCCTGTCACCGCGACACACCAGAACCCATATCAACCAAACCCAGCTCCGTTAGTGCTCCAGGATTCTCTTCAGGGTGCGGAGGTTGTCCCGCATCCCGTGCTTGAAGATTCCCTCGGCCAGTGGCCCGAGATACCCGGCCGGGCCCGGGAGCCCGGCCGCGCTGATCGTGCCCTCGAAGATGAGTCGCGTCGCATCCTGGAGGGGCCGGACGCGATAGCGGTAGACGAACGGGGTCGGCCCGCTCAGCGACGTGAAGGTGACCTCGTCGCCGTCCGAATAGCCGGTGATCGCCACCTCGTTGAGGACGGCTCCGCCGGGCAGGTCCCGGTGCACCTCGTATCTCGTTCCGAGACCGCCCGTGCCCTCGAAGCGCCGAACACGCTGTACCGCGGAGTACCACCTCGGCATGGTCGTGAAGTCGGCGATGAACGCGAACACCCCGGCCGGCGGGGCGGTGACGTCGAGGCTCAGTTCGAAGGTCATGGTGTTTTCCTTTCCTCGGCGGCGAGACGGTTCGCCAGGGCGAGTCCGGCCGGTGATCGCTGAGTGAACGCGTGGAGGAACGTGATCAAAGCGTCGATGTCCGTACCCTCAGTGGCACGGTCGAGCAGGTCGTAGAGCTGGTTCTCGATCTCGGCGACGCGGTCCGCCTTGTCGCGGCCCTGCGGCGTGAGCGTGAGCCTCACCTGTCGCCGGTCGTGCTCGTCAGGAGTTCTCTGGACGAGGCCCGCGGCGACGAGTCGGTCCACGATCCGGCTTGGGCTCGTGCCCGTGTCGCACACGATCATGTCGCCGAGTTCCCTGAGGGCCAGCGGGCCGTGGTCGGCGATGATGCGCAATGCCTCTGACTGCGCGGGCGTTACGCCGATCTCGGACAGCGTCGCGGTCAGTTGACGGTTGCCTTCTCGTTGCGCCGCGAGGATGAGGTAGCGAAGCTGCTCAACTGTTCTCATCCCAGTTCGCTCCCGTGCCGCTGCAACGCCGTCGTAAGGAGCGAGGCGGCCTCCGGGTCGTGGGCGGCCAGGACGGGCATGCCCGGGTGCAGTGCGGCCAGTTGGTTGACCTGCCGGGTCGTGTCGTGCAGTCGCGCCGTGTCGCCGACTCCGGGGACGCGATCGGCCGCCAACAGCCGTACGTCGTAGGTGAGGTCGCCGACGAACATCATCGGCGGCAGTCCCTCACTGCGCAGCAGCAGCGAGATCGAGCCCGGCGTGTGCCCAGGAGTCGGCAGCAGCAGCAATGACCCGTCCCCCATGACATCGTGGGCGTGGGTGAACGGGCCGAGCGCGGGGTCCTCGACGGGCTGCGGTGTGACAGTCGTCCAGTTCACGCCCGGAACGTGAATGTGCTCACGCAGGAGACCGGCGAACACCGCGAACCTCTTGTCGACCTCGGCGAGTTCCGCCGCGCTGACCAACACCTGCGCCGACCTCGGCAGTTCCCGCAAGCCGCCGATGTGGTCCTGATGCAGGTGGGAGACGATCGCCACGCGCACGTCCGCGATGTCGTAACCCTGATCGCGAAGGCGGCCGGTCAAGGTGGCATCCGAGGGAATGTCGAACTTGGCGAGCCGCCGGTAGACGTGTCCGGCCGGACCGCCGGGGAAGTACCCGGGATCGGTGACCGAGCGGCGGTCCTGGCCGGTGTCGAACAGCACCAGCCCCTTGTCGTGTTCGATCACGTACACGTTGATCGGACGCGGAGCGGTCCACCGGCGAGATGTGTTGACCCACCACAGCAGAGGGGTGCCGTTGGTCTCGACATGCTCCGGACGGATCTGGACGGTGCCGGTGCTGACGGCCGAGACCCGTTTGACCAGGTTCACGATGCGCTCCTCGAAGATTTAGGTGTCACGACATGCATGTCGTGACACCTATTAGAAGTTGACGGGGCACCTCTGTCAAGCGCCAATGGGGCCCAAGTGACAAGAAGACGGTGGCCGTGGTTGCTCAGGCCAGTTCTGCCGAGACCATCGATATGACACGTATCACTCTCTGAGTGCATCGGGCCGGACATGCGTGATCATGATGAGAATGGACGCCCGTTTCCTTGGTATCACTGAGCTGGCCGAAGCCCCGTCCGTGGCGGTCGTGGTCGACGTCATGCGCGCCTTCACCGTGGCTGCCTGGGCCTTTGCCCAAGGAGCGGAAAAGATCGTTCTCGCCGAGTCGCTGGACGAAGCCCTGGCGCTCAAGGTCCGCCACCCGGATTGGACGGCGCTCAAGGACGGACCGCCCGCGCCCGGGTTCGACATGGTCAACTCACCAGGCTTGCTGCGGTCTGTTGACCTTGGCGGACGAACCGTTGTGCAGAAGACGACGGCAGGGACGGTCGGCGCGCTTTCGGTCAAGGAGGCGTCGCTGGTGCTGTGCGCCGGCTTCGTGGTGGCGGAGGCAACGGCCCGGGTCTTGCGGACGCGGAAGAGCGGCAGTGTCACGTTCGTGGTCACTGGCGACGATGGACAGGCCGATGAAGATCTGGCGTGCGCCCAATACATCGCCCGGAGGGCCACCGAGCCTGGGACGGACGCTGCTGGGTTCCTGCGCCGCGCTGCCGAGTCGCGTGCCGCCGCCGAACTCGCGGAGGGGGTACGTCAAGGAGTCCATCCCGATGACGTCGCACTCTGTCTTGAGCTCGACCGGTTTCCCTTTGCCATGGTGGCGGCCTTGGAAGGCCCACTCATGGTCCTGCGTTCGTGTGTTGTGCCTTCGCCGACCGACGACGCCCCGATCTGATCGCCGGTCACCGCCATTTGCCGTCGGTGGCGCCCAAGCGAACCGTCCGTGTCCTCGGTCCAGGACAGTCGTTTTCCTGGTCATGGAAAAGATGATCACCACCGCGGTTCTCGTGCTTGCCGCTCTGGGTACGGCCGCACCCGCCCACGCCGACAACGACTCGAACTTCGGCAGCGGCGTCAACGCCGCCAACAACTGGAACTTCACGGCCGCCGACGTGTGCGTTCAGGAACTCGCCGTGGTGCCCGCGCTCAGCGACTGGACCGGGAACCACAAGAACAACTGCTCCAACGGCAACGTCATCGACCACTCGGGCAATTAGCAGCCGTGTGGGTCGCGTAGTGGCGGCTCACATCACCTCCGGCCCGGACGCGTTGTCCGGGCCCTCCGGGTCTTCCCGCAGGACGCTCCCGGAGAGGGCGCCGGCGGCCAACCGGTCGCACCGCCAGTCGGTCCCCATCCACGTCCCGGGCGGCAGTGCCCACATGACCGGCGTCCGGGTCGGCTCGAAAGCGGGAGTCCCTCCGGTCCCGGCCTCGAACTCGGCCATCTGCTCGGGCACATCGGCGAGGGCCGCGCGGCCCCCCCACCTCACTGCGAGTACTACGGCGACTCGGCCGGGACCGGCACCCCAACCGTCGCTCGCGGCACACACCTACCCGCATGGCTTCTCACCTGCGGCGAAGGTCACTTCGGACGCGGGCAGCACCCGGATGCTCCGCCCCGGGAAGCCGATGTGCCGGAAGATCTCGTTGTGGTGCGCGATCGACTGCCCCGGCGAGGCGTACTCGCCACTGTCGGGCCGGACGGACGTGGTGTGCCCGTCGGCGACCAGCACCAGGTCGTACCGGTGGCTCAGCGCCTGCCGCGCGGTGGTGTCCACGCAGATCTCGGTCGCGAATCCGGTGACGACCACCTCGGTGATTCCCAGCGTCTTCAGGACCTTGTCGAGATCGGTGTCCAGGAAGCTGTCCGGGGTGGTCTTGTGGACGACAACTTCGTCGGCGGCGGGCGCGAGTTCGGGCACGATGCGCCAGCCCTCGGTCCCGGCTTCCATCCCGGCCCCCTGGTCCTGGACCGTAACTACCGGTACGCCGGCGGCTTTCGCGCGTTCGCGCAATCCGGCGATCACGGCGACGGTCTCGGCGGCCCGGTAGGCGATGGCCACCGGATTGTTCTGCATGTCGATGACGAGGAGCGCGGAAGCGTGTGACATGGGCTCACAGTAGCGGCCCTCTTTGGGCAGCGACGCGACGCTGTCGACCGCCCCGCACAGGTCTTGGCCGCCGTGGCACCCGTGCCTTTGGTAAGCCGGACCGGTTCCGACCGGCGGGCTTCGGTGTGGCCAGTGGACGGGCGCCGGCTCCTTCCGCTGGTTCGAGCACGTTCTCAAGCCCGCCGGCTCGATGTTCCTGCCGTTCGGCGACAAGTACGGCGGCGCCTCTTCGTGGGACCGACGTCATGAGACAACACCCCGAGACCGCTCCTCTATTGACGGCCGCTCACCGTGTGACGATTATCTGAGAGCGCTCTCAGTCGTGGACATGATCGAGAGGAACCTGATGTTCCCTGCACGATGGCTCGCCGGCGCCGTCCCCTTCGGACTCGTCGGTGCGCTCGTCTTCGGGCACGTGACCACCGCCGGCCCCGCCGAAGCCGTCACCATGGTGAGGGACACGGCGGTGAGGGAGACGGCGGTGAGGGACACGGCGGTGAGAGACACGGCGGTGACGGCGGATCAGCCGTCCACGCTCGGCCGCCCCCTCGTCGGCGGCGCCGACCCGAGCGTCATCAAGGTCGGCGACCTCTATGTCTCCGCCAAGTCCGTGGACGGCGGCATCGCGGTGCGGTCGGCGTCCACCCTGGAGGGCGTCGCCACCGCGCCCAAGCACCAGGTGTGGCAGGACACCGGCAACCTCGGCGAGGTCTGGGCCCCGGAGATCGTGCACCACGACGGTCAGTACCGCATCTACTTCGCGGCCGGCCGTGGTGCGGCCCACCGGACGTACCACATCAGCTCGGCCAGCCCCGACACCGGCTATTCCGCCGCCGTCAAGGTCGCCCTGCCCGATGACAAGTGGGCGATCGACGGAGTGCCG
This sequence comes from Streptomyces lushanensis, assembly GCF_001700515.1. Classification (GTDB taxonomy): domain Bacteria; phylum Actinomycetota; class Actinomycetes; order Streptomycetales; family Streptomycetaceae; genus Streptomyces; species Streptomyces lushanensis. The sequence goes on along the minus strand of NZ_MAUD01000081.1, from coordinate 46,019 downwards.
TTCACCTTCGGCGGCCAGCGCTGGTTCGTGTGGTCCGGCTGGTCCGGCGACACCAATGTCGAGCAGAACCTGTACATCGCCCGGATGAGCAGCCCCACCACGACCACTGGCGGACGTTACGTCATATCGCAGCCGCGCGAGCCGTGGGAACGGGTCGTCGGCAACCCCTACATCAACGAGGCACCCCAGCCGATCGTCGACCCCAGCGGGCAGTTGCACATCGTGTACTCCGCGAACGGCAGCTGGAGCAGCCAGTACTGCATCGCCGACCTGCGGCTGCGGTCCGGCGGCGATCCCACGTACGTGTGGGACTGGTACAAGAGCAACGGGTGCCTGTTCGGCTCGCACGCCCCGACCATGATGCCGGGCTGGGACCCCACACTGAATGTCGACGGTCCCGGCCATCACACGTTCGTCCTGCCACGAGGCGACGCCGCCGCCGGCCCGCCGTCCGGCAACCGGTTCCCGACCATGTTCCACGCGGTCGCCAAGGGCACACCGTATTCGTGGTCCAATCGCTACTGGTACACCGGCACGGCCGTGTGGTGGGGCAACACCACTTACCGCCGGGCGAACGTCCCCGGCGCCACCACCAGCGTCGGGTTCAGCCTCAAGTTCTTCGAGTGACAGACGCCCCGGAACTTGTCAGGGTTGTCCTCCGGGTGGCGTCTGAGAGGTTGCCTCTCGAACCCCGGGTCTTTCCCCGACGTGATGCGGCCCGGCCAGGGGCCGGGCGGTGTCGGTCCGACGGGCCTGACGTCATGTCAGGCACCGCAGTAGCGCAGGCAATGCAGGCGCCGGCAAAGAAGGTCCGGACCCCGTTGCGACCGCTCGGGCAACGGGGCCGCGTCAGGTACCGCGGGAAGTCGGGCGAGCCCGTCAGTGAAGCCGGCGGGTGTTGAGCCGGGCTGCCTGGCGCGTCAGGTGGTCGCGCTCGGCGAGGTTGGGTGCCTTTCGGGCCGCCTCGGCATAGAGGCGTGCCGCCGTCGCCAGGTCCCCGTCGCGTTCGTGGAGATAGGCCGCCACCGCGGTGTGGCGGGGCAGCGAGGTGTCCAGCGCCGCGAGCGCGGCCAGGCCTGCGCGCGGTCCGTCGGCCTCGCCGACCGCGACCGCGCGGTTGAGCCGGACGACCGGGCTGCCGGTCAGACGGGCGAGCTCGTCGTACCACTCGACGATCTGCACCCAGTCGGTCTCCCCTGCGGTGGGCGCGTCGGCGTGGAGCGCCGCGATGGCTGCCTGGGCCTGGTACTCGCCCAGCCGGTCGCGCGCGAGGGCCGCCTGCAGGATCGCCACGCCCTCGGCGATCAACCGGGTGTCCCACCGGCGGCGGTCCTGCTCGGCGAGCGGCACCAGACTGCCGTCGGGCGCGGTCCGGGCGGCGCGGCGCGCGTGGTGGAGCAGCATGAGAGCGAGCAGTCCCGCCGCCTCGGGGTGGTCGACCCGGGCCGCGAGCTGCCGGGTGAGCCGGATGGCCTCGGCGGCGAGGTCGACGTCGCCGGAGTAGCCCTCGTTGAAGACCAGGTAGAGGACGCGCAGCACGGTGGCGACATCGCCCGGCCGGTCGAACCGCACGCCGGAGACGGTGCGCTTGGCCCGGCTGATGCGCTGCGCCATGGTCGCCTCGGGTACGAGGTAGGCCCGGGCGATCTGGCGGGTGGTGAGGCCGCCGACGGCGCGCAGGGTGAGCGCGACCGCGGACGCGGGCGTCAGCGACGGGTGGGCGCACAGGAAGTAGAGCTGGAGCGTGTCGTCCACCGCGGGCGCGGGCCCGGGCGCCGGCTCCTCGTCGACCAGGTCCTCGCGCCGGCGGCGGGCGGTGTCGGCCCGGGTGGCGTCGAGGAACCTGCGCCAGGCCACGGTGACCAGCCAGCCCTTCGGGTCCCGCGGCTGATCGGCCGGCCAGACACGGACCGCCTCGACCAGCGCGTCCTGCACGGCGTCCTCGGCCGCCGCGAAGTCGGCTCCGCGGCGGACGAGGACGGTGAGCACGCTCGGCGTGAGGCTTCTCAGCAGGGCCCCGTCCATCGATGAGGTCACTCCGGTCACTCCGTGGTCACTTCGAGGTCACTCCGTGATGGTGGGCGACGCGGTCAGGAACGGACGTACCTCGAGCCACTCGTGGATCGGCTTCCCGCCCGCCCCGGGCTCGGCCGACAGTTCCCCGGCCAGCTCGATGGCGCGCTCGTAGCTGTCGACGTCGATCACCATCCAGCCGGCGATGAGATCCTTGGTCTCGGCGAACGGCCCGTCGGTCACCGGCGGGCGCCCCTCACCGTCGTAGCGGACCCATGTCCCCTCGGGGGCGAGTGCCTGGCTGTCGACGAACTCGCCGGTCTTCTCCAGCCGGGCCGCGAAGTCGTTCATGTACTGCACGTGCGCGGAGATCTCCTCCGGCGTCCACTGGTCCATGGGTACGTCGTTGACCGAGGCCGGGGCGCCGCGGTAGTGCTTGAGCAGCAAGTACTTGGCCATCGTGTTTCTCCTTGGTGCTGATGCGGCCCCTTGTGGCCGCGTTCACTGCGGGGACGGAGCCGGCCACGGGTTCTCGACATCGGCGTCCGAATTCTTTGGATCTCGCCGTAGGAGTGAGAACTGCCGGCTCCGCCGGACCCGCCGCACCCCGCACGCCCGTGTCCAGTTTCTCATCGACCGGCAACGTACACGCCTGGACAAGTCGCTCCCGCCCGGCGACCCGGACAACGACGCCGAGACGGGCGCATGCGCCCGCGGTGCGACCCGAGGCCGCGCATACATCCTGGCCGCCCGTGCCACCGGCCACAGCTCCCTGAGGGCTGTCCGGCGGCGAACTTTTCTCCCCACCCGGGAGACACGGGCGTCAGAGAGGTTCACCGCCCCACCGCTCGACCGTGACTGCGTGTTCCCTGGCACGTCACCCCATGCGCTTCCACTTGTCACTCGGACTGTCACTCGAAGCCCGCGCATGCGCAGTGAAGCCGGAAGGGTGCTCGATGTCATGCCCCTGAAGAAACTGAATCGCGTCTTCGTGAACGCCGCCATGGCGTTGTGCGTACTCGCCGCCGCGATGGTGTGGACGCTGGTGTCCTCCACGCCGGCGAGTGCGGAGGACGACTGGAGAAACCTCAACAACCTCAACTCGGGCAGATGCCTGGCCGTGCCCAAGTCCAGCACGACGGGCGGCACCGGCCTGATCCAGTGGACGTGCAGCGAAAGCGCGGACCAGGACTGGACGCTCGTCAAGATGCCGGGCGAAGAGCGCTACCAGGTCGTCAACCGCTTCAGCCTGATGTGCCTCGCCATGCCCAACGCCAGCGTGGCCAACGGCACCCAGGCCATTCAGTGGCCGTGCAGCAACAGCGACGAACAGATCTGGATCTACGACAGCTGGAACCGGCTGCGGAACGTGCACAGTGACAGATGCCTGGCCATGCCCGACTCCAGCACCGCCAATGGCGCCGAGGTCGTCCAGTGGACCTGCTCGGACAGCTTCGACCAGCGCTGGACCTGGTACGACCACGAGGCCGTCTCCGCCCGCCTCTACAACATGGCCACCGGCCTGTGCCTGGCCGACGCCAACTCCGACACGGCCAACAACGCCGTGATGATCCAGTGGGCGTGCAGCAACAGCGACAGCAACTACTGGACGCTCCAAGCCGTGGACGGCGGCTACCGGGTGATCAACAAGGCGAGCGGCAAGTGCCTCACCCCCCTGAACAGCAGCACGGCCCTGGGCGCGAAGGCCGCACAGGCGCCCTGCGGCTTCGGCAACGACCAGGTCTGGATCCACGACAGCTGGGACCGGCTGCGGAACGTACGGAGCGACTACTGCCTCGCCATCCCCAGCAGCAACCCGACCGCCGGCACGGAGGCCATTCAGTGGACCTGCACGGACAACGTGAACGAGCAGTGGCTGTGGTGACGCGCCGACGGGCACGGCCCGTTCCACTGACCGTGGTGGTGCTGGCCGTACTGGCCGGCCTGCTCCTGCCCGGCTCGGCCTCCGGGGCCGCCTCAGCGTCAGCCTCTGCCTGCGCCAAGAGCATCTGCGAGGAGAACGAGCAGACCGTCTACACGAACCACGCGAGCAAGGGCGACGGTACGCGTACCCCCGACATCATCAGCACGAGCGAGAACAACGCGGTCGTGGTCTGGCGGGAAGGTCTCAGGCCCGGCAACCGGGACATGGGCTACATGCGGTACTCGTACACGAGCGACGGCGGAATCACCTGGAGCCGCCCCAAGACGCTGGCCCAGGAGACCGACCAGTGGGCCTGGCACTACGTCATTCTCTACAAGGCCGGTGGCACGCTGTACGCCTATCTCGGCCGCACCCCGATCATGGACTCGACCGATCCCGAGTCCGACGGTGACGGGATCAACAACAACGGTCTTCCGATCAACGGCACCATCCTCAAGCGCAGCACCGACCAGGGCCACACCTGGCAGGAGATCCCCCTCACCGTGCCGGACAAGAGAAACCTCGTCTTCTCCGGCCGTCCGCTCAAGCGGCAGGACGGGAAGTACGTCATGCCGTACTGGTCGTCGGGGCGGGAGAACGGGACGCTGATCTCCGAGGACCTGCAGAACTGGCGGCTCGGCGGCCACATCGACGGGAGGCCGCTCACGGCGGGAGAGAACCAGATCGGCTTCTTCCAAGGGCCGTCGGACGCCGAGCGTCCGAAGGACCTGCTGTACATGGTGGCCCGCGATGCTCCGGCCGGCGCCGCGACGTCCGTGAGCAGCGACGGCGGCGAGTCCTGGACCGATTTCATAGCGGACACCGACCTGCCGAGCAACAACATCGCCAGGAACTACTTCACCAGCGACAGCAGCGGCCAATACCTCTACATCTACAACACCGGTACCACCCGTGACATCCTCAACTACAAGACCAAACGCCGCCTCGGGACCTGGAGCACCGGCAAAGCCTTCGCCAACGGCAAGAGCGACACGGATCAGCCCGACGACGACGGCGAAGGCTGGGACAACTACCCCATGGCCGACGAGTACGCCCCGGGCAAGTTCTGGGCCGTCTGGGAGTACGACACCACTCGCATCAAGGTGAACAAGCTCGACATCTCCGACACACCCTGACACCCGCCTGTCGGAACGGCCCCTTTTCCCGTCGGCGCACCGGCGGGGAAAGGGGCCGTTCCCGCAGGGTGTGAGGACTTCGGGCGGTCTTGTCCGTGGCAGGCATACGGCCGAGCAATGTCCGCGGCCTGCTCCGCTTCGACAGCGGCCTGCTGCATGCCCTCGATGCCGCGCATCCGGAGCTCCAGCGTGCAGTGGCACTGCCGGCCAAGGATCCGCTCAGGCACCCTCGACGGCGCAGGGAGGAGTCTTCGCTCTCTGCGGCCGGGGCGCACTCTTTCGAGGGGCACGTCACGTGCTTCGCACGCTGGGTCATGTTCTTCGGAGCGAGATCCGCTACGGCCACCTGAAGTCGCCCCCCCCCGCCCAGGTGCTGGGCTGAGCCGTGTCCGGCTGGAGACCGCCGAGCTGCTGTTCGCCGAGGCCGGCTGACCGCCTGAGGCGCGACTCACGGTCGGCCTCAGGACAGCCCCGGTAAGCAAAACAGCTGTCCGGGACTGCCCCGAGGACCGCTCACTCTCGCCAGAACAGGTGGTGCGTCACCCCGCTCGGGCCAGGTCCGCGCGCGTCATTGTGCCGGCGCCGGGGTCAATGCGCGGACCGGAGCCTCCGGTTGTGGACGGTCATCCCGGTCAGCTCCGGGTCAGGGAGGGAGCCGATGTCAGGGCCGTCCGGAAGCTCAGTGCCGCGGCGAGCGGGGACACCGGCCGGGAGCACCGCCGTCGTAATCCGTCCGCCCGCTGTTTTCGGGAACACCATTCCCTGGGAATTCGTGCCTCCGTCATATGCGCCACGGGCGGACCTTCGGCGTGGACGAATACCGACACCCTTGCCGGGGTGCGGCCTCTACCATGGGGGCCGAAGCCGCGCGGCCGGTCAGCGCATGGCCGGGAGGGGAGGGACCGTGGCAGCGGAACGCAGTCTCAGCAGGTTTTCCGGGTGGTCGGAGCTCCAGCCGTTGTGCACCAGCGGAATGCTGGAGGACCGGCGCCCGTTCTTTTCCGGGACGAATGTGCAGAGCCGGATGTCCGAGGTACGGCGGGCGATCAACGACATCCGCATCCACTGGGACCGCTATCCCGATTTCATGGCGGAACTGCGCGCCTATATGGAGCGGGTCAATCCGGATTCCGGGGAAGCGGCCGATCCCGAACTGGACGGCCAGTTGGCGGAACTTTTCGCCAGTACCAAGGACTGGGCCGACCGCCGGGCGGACGGCGGTCCGCAGCCGGAGGACTACAGCGCGGTCCGTCTCTACACTTCGGACGCCGGATACCAGCGTATCTTCAGCACCATCAACACTGCTTTCCGCACCGTGTCGTTGACCGGCGATCCCGTCGCCCTGCGCAGCGCCGCGTTCCTCGTGGAGCTTTTGAGCATCGACCTGTTCAACTACCGCCACACGCACCGCGCGGCCGACAATTTCCAGGGCACCGTCTACCGGGGCATGGCGGTCACCGCCGAGGAGCTGGCGGCCTTCACCCGGGCCGCCGCGGGTCCGGTCGAGCAGCGCTATCTCTCGGTGCCTCTGGCCATGATGTCGGCCAGCCGCAGCCGGGAGAAGGCGACGGCCTTCGCCTGGGAGACCGCCAGGCGCTTTCCCGACCGCCGCCCGCTGCTCTGGAGCATCGATGTCGCCGGGCTGCCGCCGGAACTCCTGGGTGCTTACCGCTCCGCCTTCCCGGCGAGCACGGTCACGTCGATGTGCGCCGTGCCCGTGGACGGACTGTCGGAGTACGCGTACGAGAAGGAGGTGCTGCTGCGCGGCCCCTTCTTCCAGATCCTCGGCATGACGGAGGACAGCGCCGCGGGCCCGGGTCGCGGGCCGATGCACACCATCGAGGCTGTCATGCTCAACAGCAATCGCGACCACGTCACCACGATCGCCTCGGACGAGGGGGAGGACCGCCGGGCCAGGGACCTCTTCCGCACGGTCGTGACCCTGCACCGCGCGGGGCTCTGCCTGGAGTACGCGCGCACCCGCGGATTCGACGTGGACGCCGGCGTCTACCGTGCACAGCTCGACAGGAACAGGGCCGAATTCGACCGGCTCGCGGCGGCCGTGTAACACCGGCCCCCGCGGTTCGCAGACCAGAGGACGACGATTGACCGTCACCGTGCCAGGCCCCGCATCCGGCCTCGGCCTCTACTACCCGTACTTCCACGTCCGCGACGAGCGATGGCTGAAGATGTCCGCGCTGTACTGGCCGGCCATCGTGCGCATCGTCCCGGAGGACTACGCGGTCCGTGACTCGCGGACCGTGCGCGTCCTGGCCGACCAGGCCGGCTTCATCGAGAACGTCGACCCCGCGGTCGCGGTGGACGCCATCGCGCCGCGCTTCCTCGAACTGCTCACGGGTCACGAGGATGCCCTGCGGTCCGGGCTGCGCGTACAGCAGCGCGACATGGCCGCCTTCGACCACTCCGCGTCGGGCACCTCGGCCGCGGCGCCCCACCGTCCTCGCCTGGCCGCGCTCCACGAGAGCCAGGTGCGTCCCGACCTGACGCGGGCCCTGGTGGAGGCGGGATTGGCGGTCCGGGGGCGGCTGACGCTGTCCCAGGAGGTGGACGCGCGCTGGCTGGTCCTGCGCGAGCGCTTCGTGTCCCTGTACATGAGCTGCCTCGCGGAGGAGTTCGGCTCGGCGAACCACCTGGAGCTGACCACCGACCAGCCACACGCGTTCGCCCTCGCCAACGGCTGGTCGGCCGATCTGCTGGCCGGGTATCTGCTGCGGACGCCCGCGCATGCGGCTACGAAGGCGGCGGCTGCGCAGGCCGGGCCGTCGTTGGCCGAGCGCATCGGCATTCTCGCCCTGGGGCTGGTGGTGCCCGCGGACATCGACCGGGTGTCCGCCGAGCAGATCGTACGGCTGCGCCGGCGCCACGGCCGGGAATTCCTCGCCTTCCGTCAGGCGGTGGGCCAGGCCGCCGCCGAGCTGGCGTCCCTGGCGGACATCCCGGACGGCCGCACCCTGGACGCCTACCTGCGGAACGAGGTCAACGACCGTTTTGCCATACCCCTGGACGAGTTACGCCAGTGCCTGGCCGGGATGAATCTCGGCGCCGCGACGGCCGCCGTCAACGTCAAGACGCAGCTCCCCTCCAGTGTGACGCTGGCGGGCGGCGCCTGGCTCGCCGGCCAGCCGCTCGTGGCCGGCGCCGTCGCCGCCGGGTTCGGGCTGCTCGCCATCGGCCACACCTCCCGCCAGGCGCGCGGTACGGCCCTTGCCGCCGCGGGCCCGGCAGCGTATCTGCTGCACACCGGAAACGCCCTCAGCCAGCGCCGCCTGCTGTCCCGCACCCTGGACCGGATGACCGGTATCGCGGGCCCGGCGGCGCGTGGCTGACGCCCGGTGCTCGCGAGCGGGGCCGCGTGGCAGCCGCCGGGCCGGGTGTACCGCCAGAAGGGGTGGCCCGCGCCTTCGGTGGTGGGCAGGCGCCGGGGGCGGGCGCGCAAGCGGTGACAGGTCTTGCTCAGGCGGTGCGCGCGCCGGTCGGGAAAGGACACCGGCGGGGGAGCGCGGCGGACAGGTCGGCCGGCTTGCCGCCGGGGGCTTTCGTCGTGGTCCGGCGATGTCGCCATGGTCTCTGTGCGGGGGGAGCGGTATCCGGCGTGTTTCAGGTGCCCTTGCGAAGGGTGCGGGTGATCTCCAGGCCGTTCTCCCGGGTCAGGCGGTCTTCGCAGGAGATGCCGAGGGCGGTGGCCAGATCGCGGCCGTGGATGTCGACGGTGGCCTCGACGAGTTCGGCGAAGTACCCGACAGCGAGGCGGCCTTTGCGCCAGGCGCCGGCGCAGATGAGGGGAGCGATCAGGGCGGCCGGCCACCACCACAGGGCGGGGACCGTGTAGAGCACTCCCCACGCGGCCTGGCGGGCTGCGGAGGTGAGGGCGGTACGGGCTGCCTGTACATCGTTGCGAGGGGTGTCGGGAAGGAGCAGCCACAGGCGTGGCCAGGCCGAGCCGAGGTCGAGGTCGTACGCCTCGTGGACCCGGGTGTCGACCGCGACGAGCCGGTCGCCCATCCAGGTGGGGCGGCGCGGGCGGGCCGGGGAGATGCGGTTGCGGGCCTCGTTGAGGGCGGTGGTGTCGGGTGGGGCGGCGCCGGTTCCGCCGGACACGGCGTGGCGTGCCCTTGCCGTCAGGGCCGTGCGGTAGCGCTCCTGTGCCGTGGTCCAGCGATGTCCGCGCCGGCGGGTCAGGGCTCGGGCGGTGCCGGCCAGGGGACTTGGCCAGTCGCCGAGCCAGAGGCGTTCGACCGTACCGGCCAGGGAGGCGGCGAGGAGGCTGATGCCCGCTGACGCGGTCAGTGCCAGGACTGTTGCCAGGGCCACTGTGCCCGGGGCGCTCAGAGCGGGATCGCCGGCGAGATCGTTGATCCGGTGGAGCAGCCGGTGGAGGTCGAAGGGGTGGCTGTGGCCCAGCAGCCGCCCGGCGGTGGCCACCGAGGTGAAGAGCAGGCCGGGGAGGAGGAGCAGGGAGACCCAGGTGTCGGGGATCTTGCCGCCGAGGGTGGTGAGAAGGGCGGTCACCGGGTCAGAGCCTTACCAGACGCATCGGCCGGGCGAAGATCTCGCAGGTTCCGCCGGGGTCGAGCACCACCCGGTCGCAGCCTCCGGTCGGGCAGACGCGGGCCTCCTCCACGGGATGGCCGGCGCCCAGACGGGGAAGGGCGCCCGGGCGGCCGTCGCGATGATCTCCGAGGCCGCGGGCGATCCCGCAGCGGCGCAGCAGCTCATCGGCCTCCGCGGTCAGTTGCGCCACGTCACCGCCGTCGCGCAGTGCGTTGAGCACCTGCTCCAGCGCCGGGAGCTCTTCTCGTCGGTCCGCGATCGTACGTATGGCGGTGAGTTGCTCGCACAGCCGTGCAAGTGCCGCCGTGCCGGCCCCCGTCACGTATTCCCCCACGTGCCCGATACCGATAAGTACGATAATGAGTATGGCAGGTCCGGGGCGTGACGATCTGGTGCGAGCGATTCAGGCACGGGTGCGGCTGTTCCGGGTGCGACCGGAGCGTGATGCCGTGCTGGCCCCCGAGGCGGTTCGACAGGCGCAGGAACTGATGCGGCGGGTGCCCGACCCGGCTCGTGATCCGGAGGCGGTGCGGGCCGTCGCGGACCTGTATCTCTGCCGAGCGCTGGTCCTCGGCGAGGACGGCCGGCAGGACCGGGCCATCGCCGAGGCGCTGGACCGGTTTGCCGGGCCCGAGGAACCGCGGGACGGCGATGGCGGGTCTGACGGGGTCCTGGGCGGGCTGCTCAAGCGGGCCCTCACCCAGCTCAAGGCCGCCGAGCGCAGCCGTGGCCCGGTGCTGCTGGAGCAGGCGTTGCAGGCGAACCGTGCGGCACTGGATGCCGTACCGACGCACGCTCATTTGCTGCGGGCTCCGCTGCTGTCCAATCTGGGTCTCGTCCTGCGGATGCGTCATGAGCGGACCGGCAGCCTCCGGGACCTGAACGACGCCGTCGCGGCACTGCGCCGGGCCGAGTCGGAGGGCGGACGCGGGCACCCGGACCGGCCGGGTATCGTCTCCGCGCTCGGGGTGGCACTGCGTGAGCGCTACGAGCGCACCGGTGCCCTGGACGATGTGGCGGAAGCGGTACGGCTGGGCCGTGTCGCGGCGGCTGCGACCCCGGCAGGGGCCCACGACCACGGCGGGCGACTGCACAACCTCGGTCTGGCACTGCGCCACATGTCCGAACGTACCGGTTCCCTCCAGGATCTGGCCGACGCGGTCCAGGCGCACCGCGAGGCCGTGATGGTCACTCCGTCCGGCCACCCGGGCTGTGCGATGTTCCTTCAGGGGCTGGGCAATACGCTGCACACGCGCTTCGGCCGGACCGGCGCGGCGGCCGACCTCGACGCGTCGCTGGAGGCGCACGAGCGGGCCGTGGTGGCTGCTCTGCCGGGTGACCCGTCGCGGCCGACGGTGCTTCTGAGTCTGGCCGCCGGGCTGATGGAGCGTCATGAGCGTTCGGGCCACGGGGCGGACGCCGGCCGTGCGGAGGCCCTGCTGCGCGAGGCCGCCGCGGCGCTGCCCGAGGAGCATCCGGTGTACGCGGCGGTCCAGAACCAACTCGGCCATGTGCTTCAGGCCCGCGGCCGGGACGGTGCGCAGGCCTGTCACCGTGCTGCCGCCCTGCATCCGTCGGCTTCTCCCCAGGTCCGGGTACGGGCCTCCTACGCCTGGGGCGTCACGGCGATGGCCGCCGGGGACGCGGCGCAGGCCGCCGACGCCTACGAGCGGCTGGTGGTTCTGCTGCCCCAGCTCGCACCGCGCGGTCTCGGCCCCGGCGACGCCGGGCACGCGCTGGCCGTCGCACCTGGGGTGGCCAGTGATGCGGCGGCCTGCGCGATCGAGGCGGGAAACGCCGAGCGCGCGCCGGCCCTGCTGGAACTGGGCCGGGGGGTGCTGCTCGGCCGGGGGCTGATCCACCAGGGTCAGGTGGCCGAACTGCGCGCCGGCGCACCCGCGCTGGCCGAGCGCTTCGAGGAGCTTCGGGCGGCGCTGGACAGCGGCGACGAGAGCGTGCCCTCCGATGTCCGGCACGCTCTCGCCCAGGAGTGGGACCGGCACCTGGGCCGCATTCGCGCACTGCCGGGGTTCGAGAACTTCCTGCTACCCCCGCCCACGGACCGGCTGTTGCGGCAGGCACGGCTCGGACCGGTCGTCGTGGTCAATGTCAGCCGCTACCGCTGCGATGCCCTGGCGCTGACCCCGCACGGGCTGCGGGTCGTCCCGCTGCCCCGGCTCACCCTGCGCACCGTTCTGGATCGGACGGTCGGATTCCTGACCGCGCTGGAGCGGCTGTCCGATCCCGGTGGCACGGATCTGCTGGCGCGGCCGACGTACGAGGACGAGCTCGACGAGGTCCTGTGCTGGCTGTGGGACACCGTCGCCGCCCCGGTACTCGACGCGCTGGGCATCCCCGCGCCGTCCGTGCCCGATGCGGGCCGGCTGCCACGGCTGTGGTGGGTGCCCACCGGCCCGCTGGCCTTCCTTCCCCTGCACGCCTGCGGACACCATCGGGAGGGGGCGGGGCGCACGGTGCTGGACCGGGTGGTCTCCTCGTACGCACCCACGGTCCGTGCTCTCGCCCACGCCCGCCGGCCCGCTTCCGCGAATCCCGGACGCTTCCTCGTGGTCGCGGTACCGGAGGCGCCGGCGGCCCGGCCGCTTCCCGGCGCCGCGGCCGAGGCGGCGGCGCTCACCCGCATGCTGCCCGGCGCGCGTCTGCTGTACGGGGAACAGGCCGGCCGCGAGGCGGTCGTCACCGCGGTCCGCGACCACAACTGGCTGCACTTCTGCGGCCACGGCGCCACGGAGCCGGCCGTTCCCTCGGGAAGCCGCCTGCTCGTCCACGACCACCTCGACCATCCCCTCACCGTCGCCGGGATCTCCCGCCTCGGCCTGCGCGACGCCGAACTGGCGTATCTGTCCGCCTGCACCACCGCCCGCACCGGGCTGACGCTGGCCGATGAGGCGGTCCATCTGGTGAGCGCGCTCCAACTCGCCGGGTACCGGCATGTGGTGGGGACGCTGTGGGCCATTGACGACACGGTGTCCGTACGGATCGCCGAGCAGGTGTACTCGGAGATGGGAGCGCCCCGCCCGGTGGCCGACCGTGCGGCGTATGCCGTGCACACGGCGGTGCGTGCCGCACGGGACCGCTATCCCGCGACGCCCTCGCTGTGGGCGGCTCATGTCCATGCCGGGCCGTGAACGCCCCCCCCGCACCGCGCGCCGGTGCCCTTCCCCACGGCGGTTTCCGCCGTGACAATGGCAGGGTGGGCGGCGGGGGGATGAATGAGCGGCTGGTGGAAGCGGAAGAAACGGGGCGGTCGACGGTCGGCGGGTGATGCGGGCCGTCTGGACCCTGCCCTGGAGCGGCAGGTCGAGGCGGCGTACCTGCACGGTGCCGCCATTCCCGAGGAAGTGGCGCGGCAGGCTGCCGAAGCCGGCAGTGTGCGGGCCATGGTGGTCCACGGCATCGGACTCGCCAACCGCGAGGCATTGCCGGAGGCCGAGCGCTGGCTCCGGCGAGCACGGGCCGCCGGTGATCCGATGGCCTCGGTGGCCCTGGGCGAGATCCGGATGGACCAGGGTGATCTCGACGGGGCGGAAGGGTACTTCAGGCCGTTGGCGGAGACCGGGAACACCGGTGCCCGCCTGGCTCTCGCCGAGTTGCGGGGCCGCCGTGCGGCCGCGGCCGCCTCCGCGACCGGGTCGGCGCAGGCCCCCGCGGTCTCCGTGACCGGCCGGGCGCAGGACCCTGCCCGGCCCGCCGAGGCCGCGGAACCGGGGCCGGGGACGGCGATCGAGTGGGCGCGGCGGCAGGTTCTGCTCCACCCCGGCGGGCACTCGCATCCCCATGTGCGGTTCGCCATGGCACTGCTGGAGGCGGAGGAGGGCCGCTTCGAGAAGGCGAGGGCCTGGTACGCGGCGGCGGTGAGCTCCGGCGACGCCGACGTACTGTTCTGGATCTCCGGGATGTACGCGGCCGAGCGGGGTCTGCGCGGGGCCGAGGAGCACATCCGCCGGGCGGCCGACGCGGGCCACCCCAAGGCCCAGCACGCCATGGGACATCTGCTCGCCGAGGGCGGGGAGCCGGCTCGGGCGGAGCGCTACTACCGCATGGCGGTCGATTCGGGCCACACCGAGTCGCTGGTCAACCTGGGAGTGCTGCTGCGGCAGCGCGGTGACCTCGACGGCGCGGAGAGGTACTACCGGCAGGCGATCAAGGCCGGGGACACCGGCGCCATGAACAACCTCGGCAATCTGCTGCGCCAGCGAGGCGACGTGGCAGCCGCCGAGCAGTGGTGGCGCCGCGCCGCCGAGGCAGGCAACGGGGACGCCCTCGCCAGCTACGGGGCCCTGCACACCGAACGAGGTGACTGGGAGCGGGCCGAGGAACTGTTCCGCAGGTCGGCGCGGGCGGGAAATACCGTCGGCATGCTCAACCTGGCCGAGACCCTGCTGCGTACCGGCCGCGTCCAGGAGGCCGAGCACTGGTTGCGCGCCGCCGGCGAGACAAAGGTCCCGGAACCCGACATCACATCGGAGGGGCCCGGTCCGCAGGCGGTGGCCGCCTGGCTCAGCGGTCCGGCCGCGGCGGGCGACACCGCCGCCCTGGCCGCCCTGGACCTGCTGGCCGAGGCGGACGACCCGCCTCCGGTGCCGCCCACCGAGGCCGGGCACAGGCTGTACCGGCAGATCGTCGGGCAGCCCGATGACACGGAGCGGGCGCTGCTCGCCACGGCCGACCTCCAGGCTCTCGCCCGGGCCGCCGACCAGGGCGACGGGCCGTGCGCGTACGTCCTTGCCCTCGCGCTCGCCATGCGGGGCCGGCGCCAGGACGCCCTGCGACGGCTGCGCGAGGCCGCCGAGCTGGGTGTCCCGGAGGCCGCCTTCGACCTGGCGGGGTGGCTGCTGGAGGAAGGGAAGGTACCCGACGCGCTTCCCTGGCTGCGCCGAGCCGCCGGGGCGGGGAGTCCCGTCGCCGCGACCGCGGCGGCCCTGGCCCTGATCGACCAGGACCGCCTGCGCGAGGCACGGCCTTTCGTCGCGCAGGCAGCGGCGGCAGGGATCGGCGAACCGGCCGCCGCGTACGGCAGAGCCCTGGGCCGCCGCGGTGAACTCGCCGAGGCCGAGTCCTGGTTCGAGCGGGCAGCGAGGCTCGGCGACGGCGCGGCCGCCAACATGGCCGGCCAACTGCTCGCCGGACGCGGCCGGACCGAGGAGGCGGAACGCTGGTTCAAGGACGCCGCGGAAAGCGGGAATCCCGAGGGGGCCAACAACTACGCACTCCTGCTGCACCGCAGGAACGCCGACATCCGGGAGGTCCGGCGCTGGTTCCAGGCCGCGGCCGACGCCGGGGTCGCCGACGCCGCGGTCAACCTCAAGAAACTCCGCTGAGAGGCCGCGCCGCCGAAGCGGGGTGTTGCCTCGTACGGCGGCAGTTGGCCCTTCGGGAAGCACGAAGCCCCTGTTGTTGCTGGGGGCGGTACGCGAGGGTGCGCTGGATACCGCCAGTGTCGTTACTTGGTGTTTTTGAGGTGTGTGAGGCGAGTGTGACTGCTGCCGCGCAGCATTTGCATGGCCCCGGTGGTGAAGGACGCCCAGGAGATGGCCGGGCTCCCGCCCGGGAGGCGGTTGGGGCGCGGCCTGACCGCGCTCGGGCTCACCGAGGGCGCGGAGGTGTCCGAGCGGCAGAGAGCTGCTGTTCGGACAGTGCCGGCATCCGGACGCCGACTGCATCGAGCGTGGTCTCCTGGACGACGGCACCCGGCCACGGCGCGACTGGCCAGCGTGCTCGGGCAGCCGATCGAGGAGATCGAGGTGCGTAAACAGATCCCGCTGCTCGCCCTCGACTTCACCTTCCGGCCGGCCGCAGGCGTCCCTGATCGTGCTGTGGGCGCTGGGAGATGACCGGACGCGCCGGATCATCGAGCGGGCGCACGAGCGGGCCATCGCCAAGGTGCTGCGCTGGCTGGAGGACGAGGTCACGGAGACCCGGTGGTCCTCCGGTCGCGGCCGCGCGAAGACCTCGGCCGTCGTGGTCGCGGCGTTCCGGCACTTCGACAACAGGGACGGCTTCCCGCTCCTGCATGACCACTGCCTGGTTCTGAACCGCGTGCAGCGCCTGGACGCCGACGGCGAGCCGGTGCGGGGTGCTCTGGACACCTACCGGCTCTACCGGAATGTGGTGGCGGCCGGGACGCTCTATATCCTCGCGATGACGACCGAGGCGTGTGAAGAGCTGGGGCTGGCGACGGTGTCCCGGGAGGTGACACCGGGCCTGCGCCCCGTCATGGAGATCGCGAGTGTCGACTCTGAGCTCATCGACTGGACTTCCATTCGCCGTCGGCGGATCGGGGACGTTCTGGAGGGTCTCACCTACAAGTACGCGGAGAAGCATGGTCGGCTGCCCGGAGAGATTCTGTCAGTCTCGATAGGGCCGTTGGGAGATGGCACAAAGGGAGTCGCTGCTACCAGCGGCTTACCCGGACGGCGAGCCCTGAGGTGGTCGAAGAATGTTTCTCTCCTCAGCCGGTGCTGACGCTCCCCGGAACACTCCAGAGCTTGCTTACAGATGACCGGGACGACGCCGCACATGCCCACAAACTCTGGGACTGCCTACACATCACGAGGACGGGGCATGTGCCCTGGTGATTACGGCGTAATCCCCCGACCGGCTATGGGACTCTGTATCAGCTGGGAAGAGTTCCGGCAGACCGCCGCCGACCGGCGAGTCTCCCTCATGCGGGGCCTTGCCCAGTCCGTCCGACTCTGGCTCGACACCAACCCGGCACCGGACATCGAACGGCCCGCGATTACCCGCCGGGTCATCGTCTGCAACTAGCAAGGCGGAGTCGGTAAGACCGCCATCACGGCCACCGCACGACGCGCACGGGAGCGGCCGCCACTCCCGCCCACTCCACCCGATGCATACACGCAGGGTGACGGCGCACCAGGTGGAGTGCACTTGATGCGTACCCCCTTGACCAGGTGCGCCGCCGGATTCCACTAGCCAGGTTTGATGGTGGCGAGCTGAGCAAGTAGCAGGACTAGCCGGTAGGCGTCGGCAAAGTCGGCCGCGGTGAAGGTGACTGTCCGGCCCCCTTCACCGCGTGAGACCCCTGGCGCGAGTGTCGCCAGGTCGACCATGAACGGCGCGTAAAGGTCGACTTCGACGTCGAGCGGTCCGACAAGGGACAGCGGTGGAACATGAGCGCGCCGGGTAACAGCTTCGGTGGCCGCATGGCGCAGCCGCTCTCGCGCTTCTTCGGGGTGCAGGGAGATGGCAGCACCCTGGCCAAGGGCTTGCTTGACCGCGACGGTGACTGAGGACGGGAGCAGATCCTGTAGTTCGTCGCAGGCGCTGTCGTCGCCACTGAGCAGCACGACCGGTACGTTTAGATGTCCGGCCATGGCGGCGTTGAGGCCGATCTCGCCCATGGAGCGTCCGGCCACGCGCACGTCGAGGATGCCGTCGTTCATGGTGTGTGCCAGCACGGCCGGTCCGTCGCCGGCGCGGGCGTGGTAGCCGACGAGCAGGACCGCGTCGGTCTGTTCGTCGAGTCCGCCGAGCATGCCCAGGGGCCGCGGCTTGCCACGGACCAGGTGCGCCCGCCGGTCGAGTTCCTCGGACAGCAGGTTGCGGAAAGGGCCGTGTGCGTCGGCGACCCGCACTTCGGCCGTGGGTTCGGCGTCCAGGACTCCAGCGATCACGGCGTTCGCCTCAGCAGTCATCAACGCCCGGCCACGTGCGTAGTCGTAGCCATCCGGGTTCGTCTCGGTGGGATGCACGATCCCCGAGATGCCTTCCATGTCAACGGAGATCAATATCTTCATAGCTTTGGGAGCCTACGTGCTCTGTGCACCGGGCCGGCATGAATCCCTGATCTTGTCGGCCAGGCCGTCCCCCACGCGCTGACGCTATTTCTCGGGTTCTGACTCATTTTCCGTGGAGGGCTGACTGAGTGTGATGTCAATGGCTCCCCTGGCCGTGAGCAACGGACAGTCGGAGTCACGTGCCCACGGCCTCGCTGCGACGTCTGATCGCCGTTTTCTTGGTGGCGTCGCGACGGCAGACTATGAAGGTGGACTCCGACCTTTACCCTGATCTGGCTGCTGCAGGCGGCCTGGGCGCAGCGCTGGAACTGCTGGCGGCCGAACTCGGTGCCGATCTCACGGTGGTAGCCGGCGATTGGGGCCCACTCGTTTCGGCGGGCATCGCCTCGTCGGTCCCTGAGCGCAGGCCGCTATCCGTTCACATCGGGGCGGAGAGCCGCTGGTTCGGTGTCTCCGGGTGGAGTCACGGAGTCGAACTCATCACCGGGGCCACGCTCGACCTGGCGGATGTCGTCAGGGCTGGAGCGGCATGGGGGCAGGGCAGGAGCCTGCAGGAGCTGCGGGCGGAGCTGTCGTTTCTGCGCTCCAGCAAGCGCGCCGAAGCTCACGAACGCGGGCCGGCCGCGGTGGTGGAGCTGCAGTGGCGCACAATGCGGGAGCAGGCGGCCAGGGAACCGGATTTCACGGGGTTCGGCGAACTCGTGCAAGCGGCTCATGCAGAACCACGGTTGCGACAGCTCTATGTATTCTCCAGCCACTGGACGCTCGGCTTCAGCTCCTGCACTGGATACCCGTTCCGCGATGAGGTGGCCATCGTCCCGTCACACAGTGACAGCCCTTTCCGCGTGAAGAGGCATCCGCTCTCCGATGATGTTCTCGGCGAGGCCGCCACAGCCGAGGAAGCCGTCGCCCTGGCAGTGCGCCACCTCCCCACCGATCTCGGTCCGGCCGTCGCGGGAACCCGCGGAACATGATGGATGACGAGCGCGAACCAAGTCGTTGACCGTCACCGGTCCCGTGGCCAGTTGGTTCCTCATCAGACGGCCGGGGAGGGGGAAATCCAACTGGCTGCCCACAACGGTCTGACCTGCGGTTCACGAGTAGAGCAGGACGCGCTTGCGGAGGAGGCGAAAGCCGGCGCGGCCGAACATCTGGCGTGTGAGCATCTTGATCCGGTTGACGTGGCCTTCGACGACGCCTGAGCTCCAGGGCAGGGTGAGGCCGGCGATGCTGCATCACGGTCACGGTCGATGCCTGCGGCGTGTGACGACGCGGCACAGTTGGCAAATGGAGGTGCCGGACTTCCTGGTCAGAAGGTTGTGACGCTTCGTAGTTGGCAAAAGTAACGCAGGTTGGTTGGCAAGCCGGACCACCATCGTGGCCGCTCGCCACAGTTGGAGCATTCCGCCGACTCGAGCGCGCAGAGTTCAGCTTGGAGGTGTTGAGGGCACCGCCTCGCAACGCATGGGAACGGCTGCGTGACCGATCGGAGCCCGGGCAACAACGAGCGCGAGGCCTGACGCCGGCCACACGGTGCACGGACGCTTTCCGAGTCCGGGCGACACTGGTTGCGTGATTACGAACGCGCGTATGCCCATTTCTCCTCGTACGACGAGGAAACCTGGCCTTGGTCGGTGCCCTGCGTCCGACAGCTGCTCAACGAAGGGCTGCGGTTCACCGCACCGGTGACTTTTCTGGTCGGTGAGAACGGCTCGGGGAAGTCGACCTTGGTCGAGGCGCTGGCGGAGGGGTTCGGCCTGGACTCCTACGGCGGCTCCCACGACTGGCGCTATGCTTCCCCGCGCGGCAAGTCGACCCTCGGCGAGCGTATGAAGTTCGATGCCGCCTCGGGGCGCGGGCGCCGTATGGTCACCAGCTGGTCAGCGCGCAAGGGCTTCTTCCTGCGTGCCGAGACCGCGCTGGACGCCCTGGGCAGGGAGGGGTTCTCGCCGGACTGTGTCAGCCATGGTGAGGGCTTTCTCGCGGCGTTCCGCGGGAAGTTCCTTCACGCCGGGCTCTATGTTCTCGACGAGCCGGAGGCAGCGCTCTCCTTCTCTTCGTGCCTCGAGCTGATCGGGCACATCGACCGGTTGGCCAGGGAGGGCGGCCAGGTCATCTGTGCCACGCACTCCCCGTTGCTGACCGCACTGCCGGGCGCGGACATCATCGAGGTCGGTGAGCACGGTATGCGGAGGGTCGCCTGGCGGGAGCTCGGCGTCGTGGATCACTGGCGCCGCTATCTCGCCGACCCGCACACCTATCTGCGGCACATCGTCGAACCGTAGGCGGGTCCCCCTCAGTCTTCGTCATTGTCCCGTCGCATCGGAGCTGTCTTTGGATCTTGGCCTGCGCTGCGGGTTCGCCAAGTGGATCGAGAACACACCTCGCCGGATTCTCAACAGACGTGGCTTCGGCGGAATCCCTGATGACCGTCCGTCGCCCTCGGCTGGGCCGTGCACCATGGTGGGGTGATGAGCACCGAAGCAGAACCGGTCGAACACGATGACCGGTGGATCTTGAATCTCCGAGGGCGGGGCGTTGCTGGGATCACTGTCGACTACCGCCTCACGCCGGCCCTCGACGAAGGTTGGCAAGTCGTACTCGAAGCGCCTGCTCAGCTCTCATCCGGGCCGGCCCACACCAGTCCCGGCGTGCTTCTGGTACCGGAGACCCAGGACGTGGCCGCAGCCCTCCCGATCTTCGGGACGAGGGTCGTCTCTGCGGTCGCCTTCAAGTCCGGCACGCTTCGGATGGTGTTCGAGGATGGCACGCATCTGACGTGTCCAACCGATGCGGCGTTCGAGGCGTGGCAGATCACAGGACCTGGAGGATGGAGGTTCGTGTCCCTGCCGGGAGGCGACCTCGGCGTCTGGTCCGCCTCTGCGGCGAATGAGAATCCGCAAGGTCGGTCTGCAGAGCATTGAGAATCTGCCAACTGGAGTGGGACGGGACAGTCATATGGGCGATGTAGAAGACCCGGCTCTCGGCGTTCGCCAACAGGCGTGCTGATTTGCCGACTGTGCTGCGTCGTCACACCGACGGGGGAGAGCCGGATCAGCGTACGGCCGCTGGGTCCTGTCCGCAGGCCCGCCGCCCTACCGTCGCCTCCGCTCCCCGGCGTGAGGCGTGGGGACGTGCAGCGGAAGGGGCGCGGCCGTGGCGCAGAAGAAGTTCGACCGACAGGTGGAGGAGACCGCTGAGTCGGTGGCGTTCGGGATCGGCAGGTTTCTGGCCGGCCGAACCATGTGACAAATATGCTGTTGATCACTGAGTTGACAGTGTTCTGGCCTGTGAATGTAGTGATCGTTTCGGGATACTGTGCCGCGGCGTGACGTTGCCTTGAACAGGGGATTTATGTCGCAGAGGTGCTAGGGCGATCCGCTGAACTGCGACTGTAGTGATCGTTTGGATTTGTGGTGATTGTTGCAGGATTTGGTTATGCCTGCGCGGTTAGGGTCGTAGGTTTGCCCTGTTCAGGGCTAGTCGGACGCCTTGTTGAGTAGGAAGGTCGACGGACGCGTGCGAGCCCGGATGATGGCATGTCCCGCAGGTCACCATGCAGATTCCTCTTCCTTCTTCTCTACGTGGGTGAGCGAGGCCCGATCCGGTCAGCTATGGCCCGGGCCCACTGCCGGCTCACTCAGCACCTTGACCAGAACGTCATTGGCGACCTGCGCCAGTCGGCCAAGCTGCACCGCCTCGAACTGGAAGTACGGGTTGACCTGGAACGGCCCTGCGTGGCCGTCGTAGCCGAGGACCTGCTCCGATCCGAACAGCGTCCCTCGGTGCCCCGTATGCGAGCGCTGGTCGTACAGCGGGCCCGCTAGGGCTTGTCTCTTTGAAAGGCTATGGGCGCCATTCCTGGCGGTAGGCGGGGTGTTCCGCGTATGACTGGGCAAGGACTCGAAGCCCGTATGCCAGGCCGGCCGAGCGAGAGTCCGAGGGATCCATGGCCTTGTAGTCGTGCGCCAGTTGCTCGGTCAGGTCGAGCATGGGGAGATGGCTGTCGAGAAGAGCCTCGCCGCCCAGGGTGTCGGCCACGTAGGCATAGGCGTGGTTGTCGTCCATGATGCGTGCGATGAGGAACGTCACAAGATCGTTCATGTGGCCCATCTTCGCGGACAAGGCGCTTCGGCGGTCACGCGGCTGTCCAGATGAGGATGGCGGCGAGGTGGAGTGCGGCCTGGTAGGCGATGGCGAGCTTGTCCGTTCGCATGGCCAGGCCGCGCCACTGCTTGAGTCGGTTGATGCACCGCTCGACGGCGTTGCGCTGCTTGTACGCCTCGGCGTCGAAAGCTGGTGGGCGACCGCCGGCGCGGCCTCGCCGCAAACGGTGGCCGACCTGGTCGGACGGCTGAGGTATGACAGCGCGGATCCCGCGTCGGCGGAGGTGATTCCGGATCGCGCGGGATGAATACGCGCGGTCGGCCAGGACGGCCTCCGGCCGAGTCCTCGGTCTTCCGGGTCCGTTTCGCGGAACCCGAATGCTTGCCATGACGGTCTCGAAGGCCGGGGCGTCGCCCGCCTGGCCTGCGGTGACCAGAAGGGCCAGGGGCCGTGCACGGCTGTCGCCGGCAAGGTGGACTTTCGTGCTCAGGCCACCTCGGGAGCGTCCGAGGGCGTGGTCGTCAGGTTCGGCCCGGCCTGGCGCCCCTTTTTCCTGGCTCCGGCGGCGTGCTGGTGGGCTCGGCAGACGGTGGAGTCCACCGAGACGGTCCAGCCGATGTCGGCATCAGCGTCGGCCTCTGCCAGAACTGCGGCAAGGATGCGTTCCCAGGTGCCGTCCACGGCCCACCTGATCAGGCGTTTGCGAGCGGTCTGGAACGAGCCGAGCTCGTCCGGCAGGTCCCGCCAGGGCGAGCAGGTGCGGTACTTCCACGCGATGGCCTCCAAGGTTCGGCGGTGATCCGCCCATCGCCGACCGCGGACCGGATCGGTCGGCATCAGCGGCTCGATCCGGTCCCACATCGCATCAGTGATCACTAATCGGACGGACACACCCGATCAACTGACCAACCGATCAAAGAGACACGCCCTAGTCCGCGATGAGGGGCTGAAGGGGCTGGTATCAGGGGAAGGGCCCGCGGTATTGGAGCGGCGTCTCCTGGATGGTCTTGTGGGCCGCCGCCACCGAGTAGCAGGGGCTTTGTCCGCGTCGGCCGGCTGCGGGCTCGCACGGTCACGGCATGGTGAAGAAGATCTTGAGGGCCTTTACGTGTGTTTCGCCGTCCAGGCCGGCCAGCAGTCGCAGAACGATGGGACCAACCTGTTCGGCGGGGGTGATGTGTCGGACCGTCGTCACCAGACGCTGCACGATCTCCTGGAGCAGGTCCGCCTCCGGAGCGACGAGCCGGACGGTGTGCTCTGCTTCTTCGAGGAGCAGGGGGAGAGCTGATCCATCGGCCAGTTCGAACAGGGTCCAGGCCACGAGCGTGCCGGCGACGGCGGGTACGGCCGGTGCAGTGGCGACCATGCACACGCCTCGGAGCGCGGTGAGGCACCAGCCTGCGGCTCTTTGAGGATTGTTGTCGGGCAGTGCTCTGATCAAAGAAGTGTAGGTGCGCCATCCGTCTGCCAGGGGCTGCCATGTCGAGGGGCGGGTGAAGAGGAAGGCCGCGTAGCCGTTGGGGTTCCACTGCTCGCTGCGGGCGATCGTGATCAGTTGGTCGCGCACCGGTAGTTCCGCCACGGGCATTGCCATGAGTCGGCGGTGGGACTGTTCGAGGGCGTCGGCGGGAAGCGCATCGTCCTGGACGAGTGCTTCCAGCAGGTGGAGACTGCCGAACGCGGACACTCCCTGGCTTCGGGCGAAGGCACGCAACGCGGCGTCGTCGGCGAGCAGGCTGACCCCGAGTTCGCGCGCGAGACGGATAGGCGCGCTCCACACTCGCAGGTCCTTGTCACCGTCGTCGCCGGGCACGTCGGGCAGAACGTCACACGCGTCGACAGCAGTTGCCAGGGCGTGAGCCTGATCGCTCCAGGACCGGGTGAGCTCCCCGGAGTACTCGGTGAACGTGGGCTGCTCTGTTCGCGGGTCCCACCCGAGCCAGCCGGAGCTTTTCATGCTCAGAGTGGAACGGGCCTGCAGGATGTCGTCGCGTTGCGGTGCGGCGACGAGGAGTTGCTCGAAGTGGGCCGTCAGCTGTGTCGTGGGCTCCAGCGCGATGGGGGAGACGAACAAGGCCGAGGTGTCCACTACCACCGACGTGTTCAGTGCGCGCCGGGCCGCGGCGATCTCCAGGGCGCAGATGTCCTCATTCGGATCGCGGATCACGTAGCAGCCGATGGCGTTGTGGATCAGCATGTCCGCGTGACTGCGGCCGAGCGCCCCGGCGCAGGCGCCGATTGGGATCTGCCCGGCAACGGCCGCTCGCTGCATCTGCTGCAGAGCGTCCGACACCGGTGCCACGCGAGCTCGGAGGAACTCCTGCAGGCTTGTGAGTGCGTCGTCGACCGGAACCTGCTCGATCAGTTTGCTGTGCGGGAAGTGCTCGAAGAACTGCTGGTGCAGTCTGCGGGTCTGGGTCAGCAGGTGGTAGTCGGTGTCCTCCCCGGACGGCATCATGAAGCCGGTCATGACGGCGGTGGCGACCAGTTCCTCGTCGTCCGGGAAGGCCTGCGCCGCTTGGGCGGCCGTGTTCAGGATCTCCGCCTGCGTGATCGGTGGTGCGCCGGCTCTATTCGTCTCCCCTTCCTTGCTCACCGACGGCGAGATCGCGCGCAGTACCGAGGCGATGAGCCGTGCCTGGTTGCGGTCTGCCGCCTCCAGGCGCGGCTCGGCGCGGATGACGTCGTAGGCATCGTGCATCCGGCGAAGCTGATGCAGGGTGAACACCTGGGCCCACCGGTACTTGGTCAGGCTGGCGTCCCGGTTCGGGTCGCCTTCGGCGATCTCTTGGTCCGCGATGAGCCGCTGTGCCTGGTTCAGGACGGCGTTCCAGTCCTCTCGGCGCGACGCTGCCTCGAGGAGGATCTCCCGGGCGGCTCGCCGGCGTGTGGCATCGGTACTGGCGGCGAGGGCGGACGCCAAACGCTCTGCGTCCTCCACGCTTGCGGTGCTGAGGGCCAGGTGCGCCGCTGCGAGCAGGTGGCGTTCGTCGTGACCGTGGCGCACTGCGAAGCGCTCCAGAGCCCTGACCGCGTCCGCGGTCTTGCCCTGGTGCATGAGCGCCTGGACACGGATGTGCAGCGCCGCATCGGAGTCGGGATAACGGCGGGCGAGGATCAGTGCCTGGGTGACGTTGCCGCCCGAGAGGTGCTCCTGGGCGCGGACCATATCGGCGCTCTCCGGATCGAGCGCTTCAAGCTGGGACAGTTCATCTTCGTCCAGGGGTGCGACAAGCGACAGACCGAGCAGAACTCGAAGCTTTTGGTCCGCGCGGCCGCTGGAAGCGATCTCGGTGAGCGCGGCACGGAATTCGGCGGCGGCCTCGGGATGGGTCTCGGGCCGTGTGGTGAGCGCGAGCGCGGTCGCATGCCGTCGGTCGATGGGGTCCTCGAGCTTCGCTGCCAGCTCGAGCGCCACGTCGGTGTCGCCGACGTGCGCGGCCATTTCCGCTGCTGCCTCCACCACGGCAGCGGTCGACGCTTCCGCTGCCTCAGCGGTTCCGGCGGGCGCTGGCAGGAGCATCGCCAGGGCGCCGTGGGGGTCGCCCTTGAGGGCCCGTGCCTGCGCGGCGAGCACCAATGCCTCAACGGCGGGGCCGCCCCAATCCTGCCGCCGGCCGCGCGCGCTGAGCGCGAGATCCTCGGCGCGGGTCAGTGCGGCGTCCCGGCTGAAGCCTGCGATGCGGCTGAGGGGCCCGGCGGCCTTTGCCAGCAGAGTCTTCGCCAGTTCCGTCTCCACAGCGGCGGCTCTCGGCCCGGTCAGTGCCGCAACCGCTGTCCTGTTCGCGGGATGGGGGCGGTAGGGCGGGAAGCCTGCCGCGATGTCCTCCAGCAGGAGGTGAGAGGTATCGATGTGGTCCGGGCTCTCACGAAGGAGCATGGCCGCGGTCAACGTGAGGGTCAGCCGGATGGATTCGAGGAAGACCGGGTGGAGCTCGGCGAACTCCTCGACGAACGCGACGAACGCGTCATCCGGCTGGGCGGGTGCCGACGTGGCACCGAGGCCGGCCAGAACCGGCCTCGGCAGGGGCAGGCTGAGCGTTTGCGTCACTGGCAGCAGGGCCGCAGCGATGGCGGCATTGTCACTGCCGAGGCCGGTGCGGTAGAGCTCCCACAGCGGGCGGCCGACGGGCTCGGCCGTTTCAGAGCGCGCCAGCAGCAGTTGGCTTCGTTCCGTATCGCCGTCCCGCGTGGCTGTGACGGCACCCCTGCACAGCAGATACGCCGCCAGCGGGTCTCCCTGCCAGCGCTGTGCGGCCTGCTCGAAGAACCAGGAGGCAGCCGGATGCTCATGTGCGCAGGCGAACTCGGCCACCAGCACCCACAAGGCACCGCTGCGCTCATCGCGGAAGACCTGAGGCGGCCGGTGCCTGAAGCGGCCGAGCCACGTGGCGGGCTGACTGCCCAGCGCCACCAGGTCCTTGAGGACCGCCGTAGCACGAGCCCCGGCCAGCGGCTCGGCCCACTCGTAGGCGAGTGCCACCAAAGGAGCGACGCGCAGGAGCAACTGGACAGGCGACAGCCCGGTGGACGACGGTGGACTGCCGACAGGAACAGTCGCAACGCCCGGCCTCGGCAGATCCTCCGGCGCAGCCCGGCGCAGCAGGGCAAATGCGAAGGCCGCAGCGTGGTTGGCTGCTCGCGGCTGCCATGCGCGGTCGGCGGCGGGCGTCTTGTTTTCGACGCAGTCGGAGATGCCGCGGACAGCGAGCGCGGGAAGGCTTTCCCTGTGAGCGGTCTCGTACAGCCCGAGCGATTCCATGTCCACGGCCGCCACGTCATCGAATGATGTGCGCACCTTGTCCATCAGTGCCGAGCGGCCGTCGGAATGCAGGACCGAGCCTGCAGCGATCGGTTTGATCTCCACGCAGGGTGTGTCGCCGCGGGCATTGAGGGCCTGGCCGGCGGTCAGTTCGGCCGTCCAGTCGTTGCGCCGCACGTCCATGGCGAGCTGCACGACTCCGTTGGCGGCGGGGTAGGACAGCGGCCGCGTCCGGTGGACCGAGCCCTGTGTATCGTCCCGGACGTCCTTGCCGCTGTGCAGGTCGTAGACCCGGTCGGCGACGACGACGTCACCGAGGACCAGGTCGTCGGGCTTGGCGGAGGCAGCGATCCCCACGAACAGCACCAGGTGGGGGTTCAGGGCCGCGATCACGGTGGCGGATGCGGTGGCCGTGCGGGTATTGCCCACGCCCAACTCCGCTAGGTACACCTTCCAGTCGGCATGATCGCCTGCATAGCTCCCCGCCTCGAAACGGGTCGTGCCCACGCGGTCGGGCTCCCGATCGGGCAGGTGAGAGACTACCGCCTCGTACTCCAGCTGCAGGGCGGTGAAAATCACCACCGTCAGACGGGGGCGCAGCCGATGCTCGTTTTCCTCTTGTGTCGCAGACCCGGCCGGCTCATGCAGCCAGTTGTGCATCATCGGGTTGCTCGTGTCGATCTGCCACAACTGTGAGCGGCCCTGCGTGCTCGACACCACGAAGCCGGCTTTCCGGAACAGCTGGAGGGTGGACGTCGCCGTCGTGGGCGCGACCCGCAGAGCGCGCGCCAGGGCGCGACCGCTCACCGGGGTACTGGAAGCGGCGAGCGACTCCAGAGCAAGGAATGCCGTCTCGCCCAGCAGGACGCGGAGTTGGTCAGCGGTCGACGTCACCCTCCAACGGTAGCAGCATGTCCAGTAATTCTGGACATGCTTGTTACGTGGCCGCGTCGAGCGGAGGCTGACCCCGGCAGGGGCGCTGCGTGAGATCACCTGCACAGGAGACGCGGTGGAGCGCGACGCCGACACCGGAGAGAGGGAGGTGATCTTCTACGGCGCGCTCTCGGCGTACACAACGATCTGTGCGGCAAGGGCCGCAACCGCCGCCAGCTCCACGAGGGACACGGTCACCGGCCAAAATCCGCCAGCGCCGTAGAGCCAGAAGGCGACCAGGGCGGCCAGCGGGACCGCCCCGAAGGGGATCAGATCGACCACGCACTGAATGATCTTGCGTTGTTTGCGGCGGCTGTCGCTGCGGTGTGCCGCCTCCCATCCGAACGGGCTCCCGGGCTCCCCGGCCAAGTCGCCCAGACGGGGCCCGAGATCGGTTCGGACGTAGCGTCCGATCGCGCTGATCTTCTGATCGTTGGCCAGATAAGTCCATCCCAGGACGCACGTGGCGACGGGCAGGGCGAGAAGCAACTCGGTGTGATGAGCCTGAGCCGCACCAAAGAGCACCGTGACCATCGCAGCCAGGGTCACGTAGAGCAGGTTGTCCCGGAAACCTATCCGTGTCTTCTGTTCCTCCTTCACTCTGTCGTACTCGGCCATCAACAACTTGCCGATCGTGATGTCGCTGGACGGTGCCATGCTCTCCCTCGCCGCCGCGTGATGATTGCGACCCATTCTGTACGGGGACACAGAGTACGAGCAGCCGCTCAGCGAGCGCCGTTCAGCTTGAGGCTCACCGCCCGGCTCGCTGATCGCGCGACTGGCACCGACGCTCCTCGCGGCCACAGAGCCGATCAGATGCCCCCGATGACCAACCGATGCCGCAGGCCACCGCATCGTGGCGACCCTGCCACCCTTGCCGGGCAGGCCATACGTGGCGCGTAGGGCCAGGGCGCCGGTCCGTGCGCCGCAAAAGACGAAGCAGGACACGATGAGGGCATGCTTGATCACCATGACCGGCACGGGCTCTTCAGAAGGCAACTGCCCGACCGACCACGGGCGACGCCCGCTGAGCAGCGTGCCCAGGCTGCCCACGTCGCAGCGTTCGGCGAGAGCCGGGGGCCCGGGTGCCCCTGTCCGCCGGCGGTGACCATCTTGAGCCGGACGCGGCGCTCTCGGAACCGGTTCGAGCCTCAGAGGTCTGCTGAGAGCTCGGTCATGGCCGTAATGAACGGCAAGGTCCAAAGGAGTCTGCCCGCCGAGGCCTGGGAGCTGCGGGTCAGCGCCGAAGGTCAGAAGCACCGCGGTGGTATGCACCGTCAGCGGACTGCCACTCTGCACGGCGCCATCGCCTTCTGCGTCGATGGCATGCACAAGGAGCGTTATGGTGTGGCACACCTCATCGGGATCGGCTCTTTCGGCCAGCAACTGAGCCAAAATTGCTGCGTCCTCGTCCTTTACCGCTCAATGTGCCGGCGTACAGGTGTTCTCCACATCGACAGTCAACTCTGTTGCACCAGCCCGACCAAACTCTTTTCCCATCATCTACTCGCCAATTGAGATGACTTGTTATAAGGGACAGCTCTTTGGTGTGCATGCCGACGGAGCGCCGCGCAGGATTCCAGACGAACGCCTGGCCCCGGCTCGCTCGTTGCTTTGATTTCCCGGCCCGGCGCTTTATCTGCCGATTTTCGTGTCGCCTCACCAGCTCGATGTGAGATGATCTTTCGTGAGGAAGTCTGCTGTCTGATGGATTCCAGGACGACAGGTGGGCCCGAAGCGCGGGCTATCTCCGTATGAGGGTCATGACTCGTTGTCCGCGATGTATTGCAGAACAGAAACGTCGCGGATGACGATGTTGCGGTAACGGGTACTGATGATTCCCTGTTCCCTGAGCAGGCGCAGGCCTCGGGTGGCGCTTTCCCGCGAGGCGCCAAGCAGTGAAGCGAGTTCCTGCTGTGACAGGCGTAGGGGAATGGCCACGGATCCGTCCTCTTCTGGTCGGCCGAAGTCGGTGGCCAGGGTGGTCAGCAGACGAGCCAGCCGGTGCAGGAACGATCCGGACGACAGATCCAACCTGCGGCTGTCGGGATCCCTGAGTTTTCCGGTGAGCTCGACCATGAGAGCTCCCGAAGCTTCGGGATAGCGGGTGAGGTAGTCCGTGAAAGCGGGATCGGAAAGAATGAGTGTGGTGCACGGACCGAGCGATGTCACGGTTGCCGACCTGGGGCGATGGTCGAGCGCGCTAGTGGTGCCGAGAGTGTTTCCAGGTCTGGCGAGGCGGAGCAGAACCTCATGGCCGATGGGGGTGGTTGCAGTGACCTTTGCGGCCCCGCTTGTCAGGACGAGGACATGCTCGGATGAGTCCCCCTGGAAAAGAAGCCTCTCGCCGGGCTCGAAGCGACGCTGTATCCCTTGTGCGGTCAGCGCGTGATGGGCGCTCGGCGATAGGCCCCCGAGGAATGTTCCCGGGGGCCAGTCGTCCTGCTGGTGAAGCGAACTCATCTGGGTTATTAGCGCATCGCTTCGACGAGACGCGGAAGCGCGGTCACGAGACCAGCCAGAGCCATGAAGGCGACCGGGACGGCCGTCGGCATCTTGCGGCCCATTTTACGGACGATGTAGGCGCCCAGGACGAAGAGGGTCACTGCGACTAGCGCAGTGCCTCAGATGAACCACTTGTAGTCATCGGGTGATTGCATGCAGGGGTTCCTTTACTTGTTCGCTGATCCCGAAAGCGCATGCACGTATGCGATGTTGATGCCTTGGTAGGAGGCGTCGCCACGTGAGCGCGAAAAAGAGCGTAGCGAGACGATCAAGGAACGTCGAGAGCTTCACCAGAAACGCTTGCACCGAAAATACTTTCACCACAAAGGAGGAAAAATTCGCAAGTGGGATTATCCGGCATTTCAAGCTAATGGAAGAAGAGAGGCAGGGGCTGCCGGCTACCACCCCGGCAGTCCTGCCCCTGCGGCTAACAACGGCTAGCACAATGAGGTGGATCAGTCCTTGATGGCCGTGTCCTGGAGGGGAGTTGAGCGTTCGCTCCGATGTGGGGACGTCACCGTGGGTCGTGTCGGATGAGCTGTGGGACCGCTTGGAGCCGCTGCTTCCGCAGCGCGAGCGGCGGTTCCGGTATCCGGGCCGCAAGCTGTTGCCGGATCGGGAGGTGCTGTGCGGAATCCTGTACGTGTTGCACACCGGCATCCAGTGGGAGTATCTGCCCAAGGAGCTGGGTTTCGGCTCGGGCATGACCTGTTGGCGCCGGCTGCGGGACTGGAACGAAGCCGGGGTGTGGCAGCGGCTCCACGAAGCCCTGCTCGCTGAGCTGAATGCGGCCCTGCGGCTGGACTGGTCCCGCTGTGTGGTCGACTCCTCCCACGTCAGGGCCCTAAAAGGGGGCAGCACACGGGCCCGTCGCCGGTCGACCGGGGCCGGGCCGGCTCCAAGCACCACTTGATCACCGACGGGCACGGCACCCCGCTCGCGGTCCTGCTGACCGGCGGCAACCGCAACGACGTCACCCAGCTGATCCCGCTGCTCGACGCGATCCCGCCCGTTCGCGGCCGGGTGGGTCGTCCGCGCCGCAAACCTGACTCGCTGTTCGCCGACCGCGGCTACGACCACGACATCTACCGCGGCCAGGTCCGCGATCGCGGCATCGTCCCGGCCATTGCCCGCCGTGGCACCCGGCACGGCACTGGGCTGGGTACTTACCGGTGGGTGGTCGAGCGCACCTTCGCCTGGCTGCACGGCTTCCGGCGACTGCGCATCCGCTGGGAACGCAGGGCGGACATCCATGAGGCGTTCCTCAAACTCGCCTGCTGTCTGATCACCCAGCGACAACTCGACTCATTGTGTTAGCCGTTGTAAGTCGGGATCGGCTGAACCCTTACCCAGCCCGTAAAGAGTGCCGGTGTCTCCGTGGCTTGTCTGCGTCAGATGACACAGTCTCTATGCGTAATTCTGTGCTACGCCCAAGGCTTGACCTGAGCGTTGCCCCGTTGCCCCTCGTGTCGAATCGTGCGCTTGTGACGGTGGGGTGGCTTTCCCTCGTCCGCCGGTATCGGCATGTGGCTTCCCTGCACGGCGCAGTCCCAGGGCGATGTCGGTTCCAGCTGATGCTGGCGGAGGATGACCTCGACCGGCATTGCCCGCAACCGCAGCTGCCGAATCGGAGCGCCCAGCAGCAGCGGCCGATGTCAACGAACGAAACGCCGTTCCGAACCGGGACTTGGGGACACCGCCACGGCGGCCAGATCTGAAGGAGCTCAGCCTCCTGTCGTGCGATCAGGAGCAGGATGGTGCCGAGGCGTTCGCCAGGAGAGGGGGCCCTGTGGAAGTGGGGGAGCGGTGGGCGCTCCGGGTGGCGCCGCACCACGGACCGGTCGCGGAAGTCGAGGTCCTGCAGATGGGCACGCAACGCCCGCTGCGTGTCAAAGTTTGCTTCATCGCGGAGGAAGCGGAAGGCAGGAGGAGTGGGTGCCGCCGGCCCGGCTGCGTGTGGCCTGGCAGGACAAAGACGCCTGGCTGGCCCGCGAGGAACGGTGGAACGAGCTGACCCGGGGCAGCCCGGACGACGAGGACACCGTGTTTCGGGCAGTCGTCATCTTGTTCGACGAGCACTTGTGGGAGGGGCTGGTGTCCTTCGGCGTCAACTACCGTGACCGGGGCCTGCTGTACGTCGACGATGTGCCCGCGCTGGCCGCGCTCCTCTACGTGTCCGAAAGCTTCTTCTGCAGTGACCCGCGGGCCATCACCGACACCGATGGTGCACTGACCGCGCCTTGGCCCACCACCGTAGAAGTGGCACGGCTCCTGGCCCGCACCCGGGCCGACCACCTCATGGCCGTCGTGGACCAGCACGAACGCCGGGCACGGCAAGCCACGATCTACGGCCTCTACTACCGTGGCCGCGGCAAAAATCCCGGCACACACATCAGCCCCGAGATCTGCGCAGAGGTCGATCGCAGCTCCCAACCCGCCTACGACCTGCTGCGCCAGTGGTGCGGCGCGGACGTTGCCGAGAGCTTCGAGGAACTGAAGGCGCTGCGTGATGAAGTCGTCCGCATCGGCCGACTCATGGAGCAGGCCATCGGCTGCCTCCGCCGGGCCGGACAGGCCAGGGCAGCCGACAGCTTCGAGCGGGAACTTCGGCATCCCCCTCGAGACGCTGCGCCATGCCGAGCGCGACGACTGACACCCCGCCGTCCTGCACCGACGACAGGAAGATTCCGTGGCCCGCAACAAGCCCAACGAGCGCCAACTCGACGCCCTGCGTCGCATCTGCCACGGCGAGAAACCCGTCACCTCTGACAAAGCCGCTAGCGATTACTAGAGCGCGTTTTGAAAGTTCGGGTTGCCGTTAGCCAGTGATGGGTGGCGGCGATGCGGTGCGGGGGCGATGGGCTCGAACGTCCACGGGCGTCCATCGGGATCGCGAGCTGTCATCGTCCACTGCGTGGGCAGGGTGTCGATCTGTCCGACCGGCCACCCGGCACTCAGGATATGTTCGCGGACCTCACACAGTTGCGCGTATGTTCCCACGCATAGCCCCCATCCCGCCCTGCTCAGGGGGTCGAGATCAGTGGTGGTGGCGGTAGCGGTTTCCACGATCACCCGGTGGTCGTCCCCGCCGACGTTGAGGACTGCGATCCGAGGATCAGAAGAGGTTGCAGCGCGCTCAAATGCGAGCGCCGCTCCGAGCAACTCCGTGTAGTACGTCACGAGCCGGTCGAGGTCGGTCGTGGATGGGGTCAGATGGTTGATTCCGAGGAGATCGGGCATGGTTGGCCAACTCTAGTGCAGCCGTTGGACGACACCTGGGTCGTGATTGAGATGTGGTTACAGCGCCTGGCGTATCAAGGTGAGTTGGACGGTGGCCTCGTAGCGGACGGCGAGCTTCTCGTAGCGTGTAGCGACGCCTCGGGCCTGCTAAGGAGCCCGATATCCGGCACTCGACCTTGTGCCTGGCCTTGTATCGCTCGCGGTCGAAGCCCGGCGGGCGGCCACCGGTCGACCCCCGACGAAGGCGATGTCCGGCCTGGTCGCGCTTCTCCGGAACGGTGTGCGGGATCTGCCGTCGACGCAGGTACTCGCGGATCTTTCGAGAGAAGTACGCGCGGTCGGCAAGAACATGAGCTGGGCGGGTACGCGGACGTCCGCCACCGATCCGCGGAACGCGGATGCGGTCCATGACCTCGGTGAACACCAGGGCGTCGGCCCGCTGTCCAGCGGTGACCACAGTGGCCAGGACGTGAAAGGAGGCGTCGACTGCCAGATGAATCTTGGTCGTCAGGCCACCGCGCGAGCGGCCGAGTGCGTGGTCGTCGGGCTCGGCCGCCAGCCCGTCCGGACTCGTCCGGCCTGTGTCGGCAGCCCCCTTTTGCGGGCCCCGGCGGCGTGCTGGTGGGCCCGGCAGATCGTGGAATCGACCGATACCTCCCACTCAATGTGTCCAGTAGCATCGGCCTTGACCTGTAGCTCCTTCAAGAGCCGGGCCCAGACACCGTCGATCTGCCAGTGACGGAACAGCGTGTACGCGGTCTCCCACGGGCTGTACCGCTCGGGTATGTCCCGCCAAGGCGAGCCAGTGCGAGCACGCCACCAGATCCCGTCGAGGACCTTCCGCCGATCCCGTGGCGGCCGGCCCATCTTCGCGACTGGCGGCAACAGCCGCTCCAGCCGCGCCCACTGTTTGTCCGTCAGATCGCCACGAGCCATCCCAAGATCGTTCCACGGCCTTGGACAACATCTCAAACAGGCTCTAGGGGACCAGGTGCGGGCCGACGACGGAGGCGAGCGCTGTGGTCAGCAATTCTCAGGTGACCGCGACAGTGCGTATCTGGCAGTCTCAGATTCGTGGATCACATCTCAGACCATGTTCTGCGCGCGCTCTGGTACATCGACGCCATGGCTACACAAGGCATTGCCCTTACCCCTGATGAGGTTGATCAAATAGCGATCGTTCCTCCACCGCGAGACGCCGTCTACAGGTCGTTCCTCACGTCCTTCATGGACTTCGACCTCTCCAGCAGCGTCCCGTCGAGGCGAGCGCAGCCCGTGGCAAAGTATCTTCTTGCAGTTCAGTGGGCCACGGAAGCTCCCGAGGGTATGAGGCTCACCGCCAAGGGGCGTGCCGTACTCCGCCTGAGCGGAGCTGACGAGCAGTTGCACGAAGCGTCCGACCCCGTCGTGACCGACGTCGCGTTGAGCCCTGATGATCCACTTGTCTACACCGTGCTCACCCGCCGTTTGGCGGCTGCCGGCGAAGGGCTGCTGGTCGACCCGTACTTCAAGGCTGAGAACTTGCGGTGGATCCTGGAGGCCACGTCTATCCGTCGCGTGCTGATCTCTAAGAAGGCCAGCGCAAAGGAGCGGCCGATCATCGCCGTCGCACTAGGCACGCTGCCCAACGGCCAAAATGTCGAGGTGCGGGCGACAGGCGACAAGAACCTGCATGACCGTCGCATCGTTGCCGCAGATGGGTCCGTCCAGCTGATCGGCACATCGATCAACAGCATTGGGCGGCATGAGACAGCAATGGTCACACCGGAGCCGAGCATCGCAAAGGCGTATCGAGATAGCTCAGAGAATCTCTGGGCAGCCGCAGAGATTATAGAGCCACAGCATCCCAAGGATCCTGTGCCCGAGCCAGCGGAGAACTCCTAGAGCTGCAACTTCGGCCCGACCGGACCCCCTGTAAATGGGGCCATTTCGACGGGCCGCACGGAGTCTTTCGTGCGGCCCGTCGACGGCTGCCCAGTAACCAGGCCGCGCCCGAGCGGAAGGGCACCAGCTGGTTCTCCCGTCTACGCGGCTGACGCGGGCAAGCCTCCGGCAGAAGCGGGTAAGCCCAAGTCCATATCGGGCAAGCCACGCCGTCGATGCAGAAGAGGTCACCCAGCTTCACAATCCACTCGTTCCTGGCCAGGACGGTCGCCTAGAGTTCGACCGCTATACCTGGAGTCAGGAGTCGAGATGGATGCTCAGCCAGCAGTTCTCCGCGCGGTGAACAGCGGAGTCGATTCCTGCGAACCGCTGCACAAGGTCGGGCGGGAACTGCGCGCTGGTTGGTCGCACACGGACCCGGGCGAGGAGGAGCACGAGCACTTCGCGGCCCTGTGGGCGGCCATGGAGTTCCGGGTGCAGGACGGCACCTGGGACGTTGTCCTCGGACCGTTCCGCAGCACCGACGACAACGGTGACCTGGTTCCGAGGGCCGTGAAAGACATGGCGCCCGCGGTCCTTGAGGCCTGGGCGGCCTACGCCCCCGAGACGACCCATCCCCTGGTCCGGGCCCGGCTTTACCACTTGCTGTGGGTGGCCCGGCACGGGACACGGCCCATCGAGCACCTCCGCTCTGCGGTGCGCAGCTGCCGGGTTGGTGCCTGCACGCTGCTGACGAAGGCCGAGGAACACCTAGAGGCGCTCGTCCACCCTCCGGAGCCGGGAGGGGTGGCACCCTTCGAAGCCGAGGTGGCCCGACTTGCTGCAGCGGATGCCCTGGTGCTCGCCTACGGCCTGGTGGCCGCTACGCGGCAGCCGGAGCGTACCGACATCGTCGGCGAGATGATCGCCCTCGGCCAGGCCGCGCTCGCTTGGAAGCCCCCGTCGCCGGGCGTGCTCGGCCTCATGACCGCCCCGCTCGTGGTCAGCACGCACGACAGGTCCGCCGTGCGCCCCCTGCTCGAACGTGCCGTCGACGAGTACTGCGGAGAGGGCCAGTTCCACTACCGGGTGGAGTTCCTCGAAGAGCTCCGCCGCGTGGTGGGCGTCGACGAGTACCGCGACGTGGACGAACGGATCCACCGAGCCCGTATGGAACTGGCCGACAGCAGCACGGGACTCCGGAAACTCCTCGCCTTGGAAGAAGCTGCTCGACACGCCCGCGACAGCGGACTGACCGAAGCCCATGACGAGGTGCGCCGAACGCAGCAGAAGATCGGTCTGGATGAACTTCCCATGGATATCATCGGCACCCCGTTTGCCCTGCCGGCGGGCTACCTGGAGGCAGCGAGCGCGGCCATCGACGCCGCCGACAGCATGGAGCGCGCACTTCACTTCATCGCCACCACCCCTCCCACGATGAGTGACTCCGCGGCCCTGCCGCCCGGGCTGCTGTCCCTGCCGACGATGTACATCAACCCCAACGGCCCCGTCGTGACGCGCACCGTCGCGAGCGACAGCACTGGAGGAGAAAGCTTCTTCTTTCGGCAGCACGTCTTCGCCGTCGAAATGCACGGCCTGGTCGTTGAAACCCAGTTGGACCGAGTCCGCGACCGGTTCCGCCCGACGGCGGAGGACCTCGTGCCGTTCTTCGCCGGCCCGGAGCATGCTCCGGAGACTCGGATGCGCGGTCTCGCCCGCGCGTTCGAGGCGTTCTGGGAGGGCGATGTCGACACGGCCCTGGCCCTGGCGCTGCCGCGCCTCGAAGGCACGCTGCGCCGCCGACTTCAGGCTACCGACATCGCGGTGATCACGCACGCACAAGGGGAGAGCATCGGACAGGTCAACCAGCTTGGCCCCCTCCTCGACAAGCTGGATGAACTCGGCTTCCCCGAGCCGTGGACCCTCGTCCTCCGGACGGTACTGGGCAACGCCGAGGGCCAGATGAACCTCCGCAACAACGTCCTGCACGACCTGGTCGACACGTCTTCCCGGCACCAGGCAGCGCTCGTGCTCCAGATCGCCCTGGCCGTGCTCTTCCTCGGAGAGGAGCCGCCTGCCCGGACGGGGTCTGCCGGCAGCGGCACGCAGATGCCGCTGCCGTGGAGCGCCGCCGCCGATCAGCACCTGCCATTCCCCGTGCCCGACCCCCGGGCCCATCACTTCGTCACCCAGTACGCCGACATGCACGACGTCGTCGTCGGCTTGACAGTGCCCTCCGGTATCCCGCAGCCCGCGGCAACAGTGCTGCACACCTCCCGCGAACTCCTGCGCCACTCCTACTTCTGCTACGAGTTCTCCACCGTGGCCCTCCTGCATGCCCTGATCGCGATGGAGATCGTCCTCCGGGCCAAGATCCCCGACTCCGGCACGAAGCCGCTCCACGCCCTCATCAAGCAGGGCAAAGAGAGTGGCCTCCTGACCGAGCGGCAGACGGAGTTCCTCCACGATGGGCGCAAGCTCCGCAACCGCATTGCCCACGGCCAGAGGGCTCATTCCGTCATGCCCCCACACTGGGGGGCCGGAATGCTTACTACATCCTTCACCCTGATCAGCGAGGTATGGGCGGCCCAGCCGACGCCACCGGCCATAACTGACACAGATGAGGGCACAGGTGTCTGAGATGAACGAGCTCGTCACGGGGCCTGGTTCCTCTGGCGGGGAGCCGTCCGTGGTGAGGCAGCGCCTGCACGCCGTTCTGGATGCGGAGCAGGTGGTGGACGACCTGCGCCGCTACTTCGGGATCGGCCTGCCCCCGGGCGCCGGAGCGTTCACGGGGGGCCGGTTCGAGCACCTGGCAGGCGGGGGTGACCGTCTGCAGGTCGCGGACCGGTTCACCGCAGAGGACCTGGTAGCTGTGCAGACCCTGTCGGTGACCGTCCCCGCGCCCGTCGCCCTTGACCTGCTGGAAGGCCCGCTGGGCACCCAACTGTCCGAACTGCTGCGAAGTATCCCTTCCGACACCGATCTGTCCGACGCCGATGTCTCGATCGTCGCGGACGGCTCGCCAGCGTACCGGGCCTGGTGCTTGTTGGAGGACCAGTACAAGATTGGGTGGGTGATCGCCGGGAAGCTCTTAGCCCGTAAGCGGCCGCGGCTGCTGCCGGTCTACGACCGGGTCGTGCGCTGTGCGCTCGGCCACCCGCCGTCGTTCTGGACCGATCTGCGCACCGCCCTGCGCGAGGACGATGCGGCCTTGCACCACCGGCTCCTTGGCCTGCGGCAGAGTGCGGGCCTGCCCGAGACGGTCAGCGCGCTACGGGTCGCCGATGTCGCGGTTTGGATGGCCCACCCTGCCCCGGGCCACCGTTGCCCCTGAGGACCCACCGCAGGGACGGTCAAATGCTGACGCTCGGAGGCGGCTTGCTGGTGCGTGGGGTGCTGGTTGGCCTGGTGTGTTGTGGGTTTCGGCTCCCAGTCCTACGCCGACGTCGTCCGCGCCCTTGTCGCCCACGAGCACCGCGAAGCCCACCTTGCAGTGGTCGGCGACTTCGACTGCTCGGGTGAGAACATCGAGCGGGACTGGGTGGAGCGCACGGGCCGCTGGAGCTCGGTGACCCGGGCGCTGCTCACCTACGAGCAGATGCGCGCGTATGGGACCCGGCAACCGAGGGAAAGCGCCGCGACCCGAGTTGGCCGGCCTTCGCCCGCCGTTACGGTTTCGACATCGAGCACCCGGTGCAGTGTGAGGTGGAGGCGTTGGAGTCGGCCGAGCTCCGGCGCTTGGTCTTCGCCGCCGTCGCCCCGTGCATCGACCGCGCCGTCCTCGCGCAGCAGATTGCCGCGAGGAACAACAGCGCCGTGCATTGTCCGAATTCCTCGGTGATGGGGCACCACGGCAGCCGAAAGACGTCCGACTGAGCCTTCAGTACGTCTCGAAGTCGGGTTCCCAGTCCGGGTCGGGCTCTTCATCTTCGTTGAGTATCTGGCCCTTGATTCCCGCGAGGTCGAGTTCCCACGTCGTGAGTGTGAGACTGCACAGGCGGCACCCGAAGAGCCTGGGGAGGAACCAGACCTCCCCGTACTCTCCAGATTTGTCCCGGCCACTTGCGAAGCCGGTGTGTCCGCACGCGGGGCATTCTGCAGGTACCGACAGCGGCCACGGAGCGGCAGTCGGCAGCGCGGAGAGACTGCTGACGAGTTCGGCGATCTCGGCTTCGGACAGGCGCCGGGTGGTCTCGGCGAAGCGCTCGCGGGGCCTGCCGGAGTTTCGCCTGGTACCGGATCTCCATCTCGGTCATGGCCTGGGCCACCAGCGCGGTGCAGGCTTCGAGGTGCGTGCCCCAAAAGCCATCGGGCTCTGTCGGCAGGGCCTTCAGGAGCGCGTTGATGTGCTCGATGCCCGCAGCCAGGAGTGCGCGGCACTCGGTCACGGGCTGGCCCCACCCCATGTGGGTGATGCCGTTGCGGGACTCCCGCAGTTCCTTGAGCTTGGCAGGCGCCTTGTGCTCGGGGCCGAGGAGCTGCGCTGCCCTGAGGATGGCTCCCTCTCCGCCGATGGTCTTGAGTCCGGCGCGGCCCTTCTTCGTTTTGTCTTCGTTCCCGCTCAGGATCAGGAGGTCGTCCACGCTCGGCTGTTTCTCCGACGCGAGGAGCACGGGAGCGATGGACGCCAGGTACGTCTTGGACGCGTGCTCCACCGCGACCGCCATGTGGTGCACGGCGAAGTCCTGGTCGATGGGCTCCTCCAGGTACGCGTCGACAGCCGTACGGGCCCACTTCCGGGCCGATATCAGCAGGTGCTCGTGGATCGATTCGTGCGACATGCCCATCAAGGTAGAGGGGCGGTGACGGAGTGCACCGCGAGTTTGGCTGCTGGGCAAGGTGAGCGGACAGGTGGAATCGTGCCCGGGCGTCGCTCATCATCATGGGATGGGGGAACCGATGGACATGGCGCGGTTGCGGAGGCTGATTGACGGTGTGCTCCTCACGCTGTACACGCGCTACACCGCGAAGGAACTGCCGACGTTGTGCGAGCGCCTCGGTCTTCCGCGTCCAGCGAGGGCAGCACCAAGCACGAGCGCCTGGTGGCCAGCCTGAATGCCTGCCCGGACGGCCGCCTGCCGGATGTCGCCGAGGCGGTCCTTGAGCAGGAGGAGCTCGGCCAGGCCGGACGGATGGCGCTGCAGGATGTTCTGTGGCTCGACCGTCACCATGTGCAGATTCCGAGCCGGACCAGGCGCGAGCTGGCCAGAGACTTCGAACTAGCCGACCACCTAGGCTACCCGGACCGCTTCATGGGCCTGCTGGGCCGACTGTGGCACCTGGACAACGATCCACTCGGCGGATGGACCACCCCGCGACCAACAGCCTGCGCAGCCAGATCGAGCGCCACGTGATCCGGTTCCCGGACGACTGGACGACCGAGCACTGCAGCTCGGTGCCTTCGAAGCCCCGCACCCCCGCTTCGGACACTTCCTCGAGGGCCTGGCATCCCCCACCGTCCTGCCCGACGAGCCGGCGCAGCGCCGCTTCGTTGAACTGGCCAACCGGCACCTGAACCCCGCGGGCGCCCAGCTGAGCCAGCACGGAGAAGCAGACGGCTACCCCCAGTTCCAGCTCGTCGAGCACGGCCGCGGTACCGCACGCCGACCGCGTAACCTCATTTTCGCCACCCTGGGCAAGCCCGACATCCGCTTCACCAGCGCCCTCGACAACGACATCGAGGTAGCCGAGCGCGCCGACGAGGTGCTGGTCTACGACCGCCCCGTCGGCAAGGAGGGACTGCTCTGGCGGGACCTCCTGGCCTGGTGGCAGGAAACCCGGGAGATCACTGATAAGGAGCAGGCGGCGCGGGCCCTCTACAGCCGCATGGAGGCTTCTCTGCCACCAAACTCCCCAGGACAGAAGAACCTGTTCTGGCACTACCACCACGCCAACCGGGACCACTTGAACGACGTGCCCGCCCTCCTGCCGGAGATATGGCTGCACTGGGACCCCAAGACCCTTCGCCAACGCGGTGCGCACGCCATGCAGAACCTGCGGATGGACTTCCTTATGCTGCTCCCGGGAAACCGGCGAGTGGTGCTGGAAGTCGACGGCATGCAGCACTACACCCGCAACGAAGGGACCGAACCCGACAGTGCGAAATACGCCGCGACCATGGCCGGGGACCGCGACCTGAAGTTCCGCGGCTACGAGGTGTTCCGCCTCGGCCACGACGAACTCAGCGACCGGGACCGCGCCCAGCCGCTGCTCGCCGGCTTCTTCACCAAACTCATTGACCGCCCACCCGCCGGTCCATCTCAAGTGCCGCTGTCAGCCCGAGGCTGATATGGGTCTCACGGTTGTGGTCACGACGACGCCGACGACGAGGGTGACCATCGGTGGGAGAGAGGTCGGGACGCGCCCGGTGTCGGCGTGCAGAGTCCGTCACCGTTCCTGCTGGATGTCAGTCGCCTGCGAGATCATCATTCCGGCGTTCGGGTTCTGCCGGACGACGAGGGCTGAGGGGGACAAGGTGCCGCAGAAACTCTTCTTTGAAACCGTCCAGCGTGACCACTACTCATACACGAGGCTGAATCGCGCGGCCATCAACGAGCTTCGCACCGCCCCGTCCGCCGGCGGTGACGAAGAGGCTGCGCACGCTCTCATCGACCTACTGATCGACGACTTGCCCCAGGACCCTGAGCACGACGGACTGATGGACAACTCGGAGACGGGAGCGGTCATACGGTGTCTCAAGGCCGTTCTGCGCCGCCTCGGTATCGAGTTCGAGGTCCCCTTTCACGACAAGCAGGGCTACTACTCGTTCCGGATGGAGCAGAACAATGGCCTCATTACTGACCTGACCAGGGTCTTCGCCCCAGCGCGCGCAGCGCTGGAACGACGCGAGCTGACCACCTTCACCGGAGGCTTGCGGGGGTTGCGCGGCGAGCTGCGCAACCTAATCTTCGCCGCCGCGCAGAAGCCAGAGATCGTCTGGAGGGACGTCGCGGGTGGTGTCATCGAGATCACGAAGAACAAGGACCACTGCCTGCTGTATGACCGCCCAGTGGGAGCCTCGGGCCTCACCTGGAGCGAACTCAGCAAGTGGTGGCACCTCCAGGACGGCATGTACGGGATGTCTGAGCATCTCAGGCTGCAGGCGCTCCTGAAGCGGCTGAGGGGGTCACTCAACGCCCCGGAACAGCTGTTGCTGGACACCTACTGGGATTACGCGATGCAGCGAGGCTTCGGAGACTTTCCAGCTCTGTTGCCACAGGTGTATCTCCATTACGACCCCTTGGCGCAGCATCAGCGGAATCAACGGGCGGAAGGCAAGGTGCTGACGCGGCAGCGGATGGACTTCCTGATGCTCGCTTCCGGAGGTCGCCGATACGTTCTCGAGCTGGACGGGAAGGAGCACTACTCGCGTGATGGGAAGGTCGCACCGGACCGATACGCTGACATGGTCCGAGAAGATCGGCGGATTCGTCTTCAGGGGTACGAGGTGTACCGGTTTGGCGGAGCCGAGTTCGTGGACCCACAGGCTGCCAAGCTCATGATGAGCGGGTTCTTCGACCAGTTGCTGGCTCCATAGCTCCGCCCCCACAAGGAAGCCATACAAGCTGCCGTCACCTCCAAAGCCGGAGCAGGTACAAGCTCGACAGCCCAGGTCATTGCGGCCCGGGCTGTCGAGCTGCGGCTCAGCGCCAGACCGAGTCAGGCCCACTGCATGCCCAGTTTCCGTAGTGCGGCTGTCCAGGGTGGTTGTTTCTGATCAGTGGTCGTGGCTGGGACCTGCGCTGATCAGTTGTAGCTCGTCCGTGAGGTAAGGCCCCCGGTTGGGGATGGTGGGGTGTCAATGGTGAGGTGGTGCGGTGTCAGCTGGTGATTGTTCAGGTCGCAGGCTTATTGATCAGGTCTGGTTATGTGTTCTGCGGTTTGCTCACTTCTAACGATTGTTGGTAAGTGATGCCCTGTTGTCGGTGGCGGGGCCCGAGCTGGGCAGCACCCGGGGGACCGGGGGCTGAGTTCGGCTGTGGTGCGTGGCGGAGGTCAGTAGCGGAAGCCGAAGAGTCCGCCGGTCGGGGCGTCCGTCAGGATGGTTTCGAGGGTGTATGGCTCGGCGTTGAAGCCCAGGCGGGTGGCTTTGGCGAGGTCGTCGGTGTT
This sequence comes from Streptomyces lushanensis, assembly GCF_001700515.1. GTDB lineage: Bacteria > Actinomycetota > Actinomycetes > Streptomycetales > Streptomycetaceae > Streptomyces > Streptomyces lushanensis. The sequence continues at coordinate 3,071 of NZ_MAUD01000081.1, read as the reverse complement.
GAGGGTGGCGATGTACTGCATGTTCTCCTCGCGGGTGACGTCTGCGGTGAGTTGCAGTGCGGCCTTGAGTTGACGGTCGTCGACGCCGTCGTACAGGTGGCTGTCGTGGATGAGGAAGTCCGGGCCGCGTCCGTGTCGGTGGGCGAGGACAGCAAGGGTGAGGTCGAAGCAGAAGATGACCATGTTGCCGATGCCGCGGCTGTTGTCGCTGTCGATGCGTGGGGTGATCGTCAGGCTCTCGCGTCCGGCCTGGATGGCCAAGAAGGCCTCGCGGGGCCCGTAGAGGGCCTGGGCGAAACGGGAGAACAGCAGGGTGGCTTCGCGGGTCTGCTGTTCGCGTTCGTCGAGGTCGGTCTCGACGGCCTGCTGGAGCTGGATGCGTTTGGCGGTGATCTGGCGGGAGCTGGACTCCAGGGTCTGGGCCGCGTCGTAGCGGTGGCGCAAGGCCTCCAGGGCCGCTTGCTCGCGGGCGAGGGCCTGCTGGAGGGACGTCAGTGCTTCCAGGGCGCCGCCTTCGTCGAGCTGGCGCAGCAGTTGTGCCTGCTCCTCACCCAAGCGGGCGCGCTCGGTGCGGCGCTCGGCAAGCCGTGCGGTGAGCTCGCTGATCTCTTCGTCCAGGAAGCGGCGCCGGTTGCGCACGATGGAGTGGTGGAAGGCCTCGACCTCCTGGAACCTGCGGCGGACCTGGTCGCTGAGAACGATGCCGAGTTCGCGGTAGGCGGGCTGCAGGTACTGGGTGTCGACGTCGGCTGTCTCGATGACTGCCTGTTGCAGTTCGTCGAGGTTGTACTGCTCGATGACATCGTCCTGGGAAAGCTGTTTGATGCGGCGACTGAGCTCGTCGGCCTGGTCCTTGAGGTGCTCGTACTCGGGTACAACCTGGAAGGCGGCGACCTGGCCTTGCAGGCGCTCGACCTGGGCCTCGGCCAGCGCGATCTGGCCACGTAGGTCAGCGGTGGAGCCGACGATCTGTCCCCATACGGGGTCGTTCACGGCTTTGCGGAGCTGTTTGCGGGTAGCGTCGCGGGCGGCGAGCTGCCGGTATCCGTCGGCCAGCTGCCAGTCCAGGCCGAGCAGGTAGGCCAGGTTGGTGGTGGCGTCGGCGGCGGGCTGGCGGGAGAAGGTGCGTCCGGCTTCGTTGAAGCCGTGGGCCGAGACCCGGCGTGCGAGATAGGAGAGCAGGGTCCGGCCGCTGACGCCGGGGTGTTCGCCGCGCAGTCCGAACAGCTTCTGCTCGATCAGATGGTTCCACTGCTCGATGGAGACCTCGGCCTGGCCTTGCGTCTCGAGGGCGAACAGGGAGTCCGGGTCGGGTGTGGTCACGTCGGGTTGGAGGGTGACGAACGCTGGCCGTGCGCCGCTGCGGCGTACCTTCAGCGTCTCGGTCACGTCTGGCCAGTCCAGGTCCAAGCCGAAGGTGGTTGATCGCAGCGCCCGCTTGGCGAACGGGTTGCGGGTGCTGCCACTCGCGCCGAGCAGGAAGTGGACGAGCTCGACCATGCTGGACTTGCCGGCGCTGTTGCGGCTGTCGGTGGACGTGGAGGCTTCGGTCTTGTCGGCGAGCAGCAGGTTCAGGCCGCCTTGGAAGGCGATCTCCTTGAACCGGGAATCGTCAGCGCTCAAGCGACGCAGCATCTGCATTCCTAACGACAAGGAGGTCGTCGTGCAGTTCGACCGCACCGATCCCGTACAGGACGTCCAGGGACAGGACGAACCAGCCGAACGATACCGGGGAGTAGTGGTGGTGCTCCCGACGCCATGCCTTCAGCCGCGCCCAGGTCTGGCTCACAGTCCGCGGCTGGTCCAGCTGAAGGAGGACCTGGGCGCCTACCGCGAGCAGGCAGCGGTCCGGTGCGATCCCTTTGGTAGGTGTGATCACGGCTGCGCGCTCACCAGCCCCGCCGGGCTCCAGTCGCTGGGAGGTGCCTCGAAGATGTCGCAGCGGAAGAAGAAGTGCGCCAGGACAACCCATGCCGCCCGGTGCACCTGGGGCCGCTGGCGCTCATTACCCAGGACGTACATTTCCAGCTGCCACAGCACGTCGTCGGGGTTCTGATACTCCTGGCGCACCTGTTCGTAGAAAATACGGAATCCGCGTGCGACCTCGTCGTGTTCCAGAGTCCGGATACCTCCGGCGTAGAAGGCCTCCACCAGGGGGTGTGACGCATGCCGCGCAGAAGCGCGTCACGCGACTCGCCCAGGAGTTGGTTGAAGTCGAGCTTCTCTTCGCGCACCTGGGGCAGTTCCATGAGCGGATCGGCCTCGGCCCGCAGTTCCTTGAGGTGCTGTAGCAGCGGTGCCAGGTCGTCCATGCCCATTCCGTACACGGTGGGCTTGACCGGGATCTCGCAGCCCAGGACGTCTTCGGCGAGGGCTAGGTCGAGGCCCATGCACTCCTGCCATATGTGGCGGGTGCCCATTTGCTCGAAATCCAGGGCCGGGTGGTCGGAGTCTGCGGTAGAGAGCATGGTCGCGACCTGGGGGTGGATCCCTCGCCGGTCGTTGTGGACGAAGACGAAGGTGTCGAACTGTCCATCGCGCTGTCGCACGGCGCTGGCCAGGTCTTTGGTGAACTTCGTTTTGACGGCGGAGGCGCCCCCGGTCTGCGGGGCGTAGCAGGCGTAGAGCTTGCGACTGTGGAGGGTGAGCCCGTCCGCACCTTGATCGCCGAGATTGCCGTGGGTCCGGACATCCAGGAAACTCGGGTAGCGCGTGACCATGACTCGGTGAAAGAAGTCCTCGAACGCGGATTCGTAGAGGTCGGCCATCAGATCGAGGAACTTGAGGCGGGCATACATCCGCTGCTCGAACTTCACCCTTCCCCCTCACCGCAAAGAACGCCATCGTAGCTGTGCGCGATCAAGTGCGGAAAGGTTTCGTACACGCGGGCCTGCGTATCGGGCCCATCTCCCAGCGCTGTAAAGGGGGAGCGAGTGATGGATGGTCAGCCTGTGATGAGTCCGGTGGTGGTGAGGAGGTGTTGTTGGTGGGGGTGGAGCTGGTTCCAGGCGCGCTGCTGGGTGCGGATCCATTTAGTGGTCGTGCCGGGGAAGGCGTGGCCGGCGGTGTGG